>NZ_VNHY01000002.1:600000-954298 GCF_008124865.1 Fodinibius salinus
TGTAATAGAATTTATACTTTCGCTCAATTTTGAATTTGCACTTTATAGATTATGGTTCCACTTTCGCCGGGTTGCAAGCTGCCGGAAAATGTCCACGTAATGGTACCGGTATTTCCAACGCCCGGAGACGTTGTGTTACAACCGGTTAAGTTGTTGGGCAGTGAGCCAGGATTACAGTTAGAAGAGCTGTAGGTCGTGTAAGCAGGAACGTTATCAGTGACTTCAAGTGAGTTGATCGGTTGCGTTCCATTATTGCTATAGGTGATAGTATAGGTAATCAGCTCTCCCGGTAAAGCCTGGGATTTATCCACCGATTTGCTGAGTGAAAGTCCACTGTTGCTTTCGGTGACATTAATAACATCATTTCGCGATGCAGTCTGCTGGACGACCGGAGAGGTGTTCGCTAATGTAAAAGAAGCATTTAAGGTGAGAGTACCGGTGTCTCCGTTGCTTGCATTTTGTGGTACGACAACTTTCAAGAGCAGGCATTCGGTTTGACCCTTTGTTACTGAAAGGATATCTGAGTTTGTTAAGATAGGTTCACCGTTGTCAATTGTTTGATTGCAATCATTATCTTGATACAAGATTGGAGAAAAGTCGTTGCTCGACGGATTGTTGGTAGATTGAATCGAAAAGGTGACATCCCCATCCGTTTTAGCTGTAAATTTGTGTGGAAAAGTACCGCTGCTGCCGGTGGACAGATTTTTTTGTCCGTCGGTGTACAGCAGGCTTTTGTTTACATCAGAAAATAACAGCCCGGTATATATGGTACCTGTATTATTTGTAAAGCTAATTTCATCATTTGGTCGGTCATAATTCCCTCCGGTAGTGCCTGCATTTCCCGCTACCGAAAGAAAGCCTGCTTTGTTGGTTTCTTTTATCTTGATTGTACTGCCGTCAGGCGCAGTTGAGGCAGGAAGAAACATTGTATATGATCCATCTCCGGCTGTGGTGGTTTGTTTGAGAACTGTTCCACTGTTGTCAGTGGCTTCGACAGTCACACCGTCAATGCCCGTTTCTCCCCCATTTTGTAAGCCGTCATTGGCCGTTCCGCCACCGGTACCGTTATCATTAAAAACGATGCCCTGTACTTTCGAGCCTTCAAAATCACCAAACTGCTGTATGATGGGGTTGTTATTAACGGTGATCGGTTTGGTATTGGCCGTGGTTGATACGTAACCTGATGGGTCGGTGGCTGTTGGAGGACAGCTGCCAGGAGCAGGAGTACTTTCATTAGCAGCCTCAACTACTTTATAGTTGCCTGTCGGAATATTGCTAAATTCATAATTGCCATTGCCGTCAGTTTGTACACTTTGGCACGTTGTGTTATTGGTGTTGAGCAATACAATTGTTACGCCCGAGATACCGCTTTCACTTGATTCATTAGTCCCATTATGGTTGTTATCCGAAAAGACGGTACCGCTTACTTTAACGCCCGAGGTTACATTAATTTCAACATTCGATTGCTGATTACCAGTATTGGGATCAGTTTGGTTAAGCCCGTCAATTCGCGCAATATTGTTGATGGTGTTGCCCGCGGTACCTTGATTTACTGTAGCCGTTATAGTTAGTGTCTCAGAGTTACCGTTCGGAATATCTCCGATGTCCCATTCGCCGCTTGTTGGGTTATAGGTACCCTTTGTGGCGGATGCTGAACTATAGGTAATGCCGTTCGGCAGCGGATCTTTTACTAACACACTGGTAGCCTTTTCCGGACCGTAATTTTGGACATCAATAGTGTAGCTGATAGTTTCATTTTCATCAGGATTGGATTTGTCGACTGTTTTGGAAACGCCTACATCAGCATTGTTGGGAACCGGTTGTGGGTTATTGGGAAAACTTTCCGGGACACAGGGGTTAAAATCAACAGTAAATTGACGCTCGGCGGCCGGACCCGACCCGGTATAGTTTACGACTCCTCCTCTTAGTTGAAATGAAGTAACATTTTTATACTCCAACGAAACCATTCCTTCAGGATAATCTAAAGGATCCGACCCGCTAAAATTGTCGTTATTTTGAGGTTCAAAAATGTCAAAAGGAGCATCAAAACCGGTATTTAATAAAGTGGTTGTCCCAAGAGTGTATGAAGCACTTGATGCAAATCCTACTAGTTCATGCCTGTTGCCACCATCGCCGTCAACATCAGTAGCCGATACTCTAAAGCGATCTATTGTTTTGGGGGTGCCTGTACCTGCATCAAAAAATTTAATTTCAAAATCGATATGCCCTTGCCCATAATTATTGGAAATAATGGGCTTAAACGCTGCTTCATTATTACCGGTAAACTGATCGGGATTTTCTAATGTTGCGTTATTAACGTCAGTAATAGTGATAGTAGCATATGTTCCCGTTAATACATTGTCATATCGATAAACGGCACCGACCTGTCCTGAACTTCCTGATATCAGAGAACCATTTTGGAATGTAAGGGTGGGTAATCCGTCACAGCTGCTTGGCGGGGGACCGCTGCCGCTGAACTGTACTGATATGGGAGCATCATCACTATTATTAGCTGCATTTTCATCAGTTTGATCAATGGCTGACAGTGATGCAGTGTTGGTAATGGTATTGCCCTCTTGGCCAAATTGCACTTCGGCCTGGATAGTTAATGTGGCACTTGTTGAAGTAGGCAAACTTCCAATATCCCAATTACCGGACGTATTATTATAGGTTCCCTGGCTGGCAGTGGCTGATACAAACGTTAACCCTTGGGGAAGGTTGTCTTCAATTTCAACGCCGCTGACCGGAATTTCTCCATCGTTTGCTGCAGTGATGGTATAGGTAATTGTTTCTTGTTCCTCTGGATTACCATTATTAACCGTTTTAGTAACGGCAACACCATTGTTTTGTACCTGCTGTTGCGATCCCAGGGTGTAAAAGTTTTCCGGGTTATTTTGGTTATTATACTGTGTTGCTATCCAGTCTGCCGAGCGCGCTGTATTAGAGATGCGAACTTCATCAAGTCGGCCGTCAAAAGCAAGTGCGCCAGTACCAGAAAGTTTTAAAACACTATTATTGGATTGTATAGGTGGCGAATTCCCGTCAGTGGCATCCAATGAACTGTTAATATAAATGTTACGTCCATTGTTGTCTTTGATAAATGTTAGGTATTGCCAACTACCTGTTGAAGAAGATGTGTTAGATTGGAAATAGCTTCCATTTAATATAAAACTGTAATTATTTCCATAATAATCAGCTACAGAATACGATTCGTTGTATGCCCCTTTTGAAAGTAGCAATGGGAACCAGCCACCATTTGTATCTTCATTATAAACCCACATCGAGATAGTTATGGGGCCGCTAATATTCAGGGTGGGGGAGTTGGGAATTTCAATATTGCTGTTACCATCAAAGTCACGTGCAGTTCCTAGCTTACCGAGAATACTTGTAGTACCGTTATTCAGTCCGTTATTGGCATTATTTGTAGCATCGGCCAGGTTATTTGCATTAAAGTGTTGAACAACTTTAAAATTGTTATCCCAAGTATTAGAAGTTGACGGATCCGAAGTTACACTTGCATTCCCGTAAAGCATATAGATGGTCGTACTGCTGCTTAGATTTGGGATACGTACCCAGGATACAAGATTTCCATTGCTTGCATTGTAGCTTTCTATCTGATGGTCTAAAACATTGTTGCCATCAGGATCCGTGGCAAAGATAATGTCATAGCCATTAGAATTTTGCACATTAGCCTGTAGGTTGGCATCGGTAATGTCGATCAACAGGGGAAAGTTCGTATGCGAACCCTGAACCTGTGAGCCATTTATTGTAATTTCTTTGACATACTGATAGTTGCCTTGGGCTCGTCCTTGTAGGGTAGCACCCAGGGTACATGCAACCAGCAAGATTCCAAAAATTTGATATGTCTTTTTCAGTACATTCATTGATTAGACGATGATATTAACAAATGATCCTCGCGTTTGCTTAACAGTTTAAAGAGCTTAGACAAGATTGGTTTTACGGACTGATCCTGTTCTAATCCGATATTATGATCTTGGCTGATGGGAGAGAGTCGAGATTCTCCGCTGTATTTTACAACGACCATTTCTTCGCTTTGTCTATTGGTACCACCCGTGTCAAGTTGTATGTCAACCCGATTCATATCTGTGCCAGCCTGTTGCAAAAATGATTTTAGCTGTTGCTTGTGCTGTTCCGTTTGATTGTTATTCATCATAAAAGTAACGGATGTTTCGGGATAGTACGATAATGCCAGATGAATACGCTGCAGCAGATATTTAGATGCGGCACTCAATGTGTCATCCTTGAAATGAATACGGTCGGGCACGGCGGTAATTTCAGTATTAAATAAGTAATCTAATTTAGCAATGTCAGTGCCAGTATCACTGCTTATTTGTAAGTCGTTAAGCTGAGGAATAAATCGAACATTGGCATTAGGGATTTCAAAATTCAGTTCCACACGTCGGTTCATTGCCCGATCTATCATATCACTTTCTTTGCTTGTCTCCGATTGCCATTCGCTAAGCCCTTCGAACTCCACAGAGTTTTTATTTACGCCCAATGATACCAGATATTCTTGTACCGACTCAGCCCGGCGTTTGGAAAGCCCCAGATTATACTGATATGATGCCCGGCTGTCGGTATGACCAATGATCTCGAGTGTAAACTCTTCTTGTTTATTCAAAAAGTTTGCAACCAGCTGCAGCATTTCTTTGGATGCATTACTGAGCGTATCAGCATCAGAGGCAAAGTGGATGTCTTTGGGTAAGGTTGTCAGTGGTTTATGTTTGTTAACTTTAAACTCCGGAGCTTCAAATTCTATGGGTTGGATGCCAGGCATTTCAACTTCAGGTTCTGGCAGTTGCATTACCTCTTGTACCTGTTCGGGGCTATTACATTTGTTGCAGGTGTCATATAGTTTTTTCTGGCGCTTACTGGCATCGGGAGTTAAGCCGCGGAAAAGGCGCTCATCAAACTTGTAGCTGAATCCTAGGTAAACGCCTTTGCGGGTATAATTAGAAGCGGCCAGATCACGGTCGTTAAATCCGAATACGTTGAATCCTACGGCCAGCCGCAGGTTGCGTTTTACGACATACCCTACTTCAAAGCCGGCTCCGTAATCTTTACTGCCGAATCCGGCATCTGTCATAAAGCTGGCATTAACACCGCCGTCGAGCTTACGCGTAATGTCGTACATGGTGCGGCCGCTCATCAGCATGGTTAAGCTGTTAGAGTCAAACTGTGCGGATGATTCGCTTACCTTTTTGGCAGAAAAACGAGCGGAATGTGTCCAGTCGGCATTGGGGTTGAAGTTTACATTGGTAGAAAATATGTGGACCAGTCGGTTAAAGTCGCCGCCGTATTGCCCGTTTTGCTCATATTTTAGCTCGTAGCGTCCGAGTCCGTCCCAGCGGTTTTGGTCTGCTTGTCGGTAAGCAAAACCAAACCGTAGCCGCTGCTGAATGCGATTGGCCGTGCCGGCATTAGATGATGTTTGTAAGTTAAAGATATTTTTACCGAGGAACGTCCAATTGGGACTAATTTTCCGTCCATATCCGAGGGTGTTTAAATAGCTGTTGGCGTTATTGCTAAAACGTGCCTCGGCGCGAGCAGTAGCTTTCCAAAGAGGGTTGGTGGTATAATCAACAGCAGTAGAAATAGAAGTACCTTCGTTGCCGGCATTTCCAGAGAGGCTATATATGCGCTCCAGACTTGCAGTAATACCTAAGCCTTCGCGAACTTCGAAGCGATTTCGGAGTCCGATAGCTGCCTGTGCACTACGTCCGTCAAAGGTATCGTTAACACGGTATTCACTATATACTCGTCCATTTTGCATGTAGCTGGCATCAAGGCCAACAACCGTATTTTGGCGACGTTGGCTACCGTCCAGATTGTACTGTCCCAAAGCACTGGAGACAAATTCGTGCCGGGCATAAATTTTGCCGCGATTTTTAAAGCTGTAGTTTCCGCCCATTGCAATAAGCCGGCGGTCCCACTCCGTTACATCCTGCTCATATTCACCAAATACTGTAGCTCCATCCACTTTGGGAACCCCCACCGTTAATTTACTGCGGATGTTTTTGTTGGTTATATCCTGGCCCTGGGGTTGGTTTTGGTCGGAGTAGCGTACGCCCAGCTCGCCGCGGATATCGGGCGTAAATTGTCGCTGAACATTGACTAAGCCGCCAGTGGTGTTGGTATTAAGAGTGTCGTTACTGCTGTAAAGAAGCTCTGTTTTTAGATTTGTTGAGTTTGTAAGCTCTATAGATCCTCGTGCGCCTACCTCTGTACGTGCTTGCCCAAGCTGTGAGGAACGGTTCACAAAGTCCTCATTTGTCTGGCCGGCAAAAAGGCGTCCATCTATTTTGTTGCTTCGATGCTGTAGCTCGAGGCGGCCGCCGCGCCCATCCCCATCTTGCTCAGTGGTACTTTCAGCTATTTCGCCAATAAGGCGGGTATTTTCTCCGAATTCAACTGTTGAATTGACGCTTTTGAGTCGGTAGTTGTTTTCGGGATTACGATCTTCAACAAACGATCCGCCCATTGTAAAAGAATCAGTAATATTAAACTGACCGTCAGCTCCGCCAATCCAATAATCCTTGCCTCCGTCTTGAACTTCATAAGTCACGCGGATATAAATGGGATTGAGTTCTTCATCCGCACTGCGCACCGGAGCGTTAAATATAATATTACCTGTAAATGGCTCGATCACATAATCCCGAAAGCGAGTCAGCTTTTTACGATCAATAACTACCGACGGCTGATTGCGATCGCGTGTTATAAGTTCGACTCGTTCGCTGTTCACCAAAATATTATCGCTCTGCAGCTCATAGGGACCTGAAATACCGCGTCCGCGAAATTCTTCAATACGCTGCAGTGAAGATGCTTGACTTCCAAATACATTGATCTTGCCCCAGTCTTTTTCATAGTGAACTTTAAGACCGGTCTGAGTTCGGTTGTATTCGCCAAGACTTTTAGCGGGATCACGTTTTTGCGTTTCAAAATCACCATAGAGTGCGTATGTCTTTTTCCGCTCAACCCGAACATAAAGCCGACTCGTGGATTGTGCATCATATCCCTTTACGGAAGACTCTCCATAGACCGGATAAAATTCGTCCGGCTGAATGTCTCGGAACAGCTCATCGTCATCTTTTTCAGAATCAAAGGCAGCCGTCAGTAGCATATTTCCCTTAATTTTACCTTTCAGGAAGAAAGCTGCCCGGGCATCGGCTGTAGCATTACCGGTTTTATAGGAGAGTGATTTCAGCTCACGTTCAAAACCGTCAGCGCTGTGGGCGGGAACAATACTGGCGCCGTCATTCAGGCGAATACTCCCTTCAATAATACCAGCTGCAATAAGGGGGCGCAGGTCGGGCAAGAAGCTAACAGTAGTTGTTTCTTCAAGTGCGCCTATAGCCACCCGTACTTTTACGTCTTGTGGTGCCGTGGGAGACTGAAGCTTAAGTCGCTGGCTACCATTTTCAATATAGGTTTGGGTTCCCGGTTCCGTTGGATTCCGATCCTTAACCTTCCATTGGCCGGCCGAAACATCCAGGGTAACAGGAACACGAGAGCTTACCGGGATGCCCGTTTTATCAAGCAGTTGAACCTGTACGATTGCTGCAGAAGTACCATCGGCAGACACATCATTGACGGGAACATCCAGGTCAATTTGTTTAACCTTGCCAGGGGCAAAGAGGGTTATTTCTTTCTTTCCTCTTGGATTTCCAAAGGGATCGGTTTCGGTGAGTGTAAGCGTATTTTTGCCGGGTGAAAGCTTAACCCCAATATACTCCTGAGCCTGCAGGTTAGTCTGAGAAAGGGAGCTTTTTTTACTGATCCGATCGTTACGCAGCGTATCTCCATTTACAGCAAGAGATAAGGAAGCTCCCATTTTGCTTTTTACCCATATTCGGCGCTGTGCGGTTCGCAGCGTATCACCATTTTGAAGGCCAATAAAACCGAGCTCTGCCTCTTCTTGGATCATAGCCTCTTCGAGCGTAAGCTGTTTTTTTACTGTTGAATCAGCAGCAGTGGTATCGCTTTTAATATTTGTTTTAGGCGTTGTGGACTCATCAGAGTTTTTAAGCTCTGGAGTTTTAGTATTGCCGACAACGCCACTGGCTTTGGCTCGTTTCCTATTGCTTCTGTTGCGATTGTCTTCAACGCGAATCTTTTTACTAACGGATGAACCAATTTCGCTGTTGGCGGACGAGGAATATTTTTTCTGTCGTTGCTTTATTCGCTTGTGTGTCTGTTCATCACAGTCGCAAACCGAAAAGTCAGCACGGTGCATTTGGCCTTTCTTTAGATCTACAAAGCGGCTTGAAGGATCACCGGCATGACGATTATCCAAAACCCCCAGCTTACTGCCTTCAGGCAATGAGTAATTATCAAGCTTGAGAATATGTTTGTTCGGATTTATACCGTAGAAGGTATATTGTCCGTTGCTGTCAGTAACTACAAATGAACCATTTTCGAGATATAGTCGCACACCCGGAACGCCAAGCTCACCGGGATCTTGCACACCGTTCTCATTACAGTCGGCAAATACTTTACCGATAATGTAGCCTTTGTCCGTAAACACGCCACCGCGTACATCAATAGTATGCTGAGCTTGGTTACTTTGGATTTGAATACTCCGATCACTAACAGCAACGGCCGTATTCTTACCGTCGCCTTTCATAGCACCGGTTCCTAACAATGCGCGATAGCTGAGCGTTACCGATCCATTGGCTGGGATATCACCAATATTAAAAGTCAGTGAAGGTCCTTGATCTCCATCAGGGTCTGCAATGGGTGATCCGTCACGGAGAGTGGTCCCTTTTTCATAGCGAAATCCAAAGGGAAGCATATCTTCCACGCGTACATCCCTGACAACGGATGATGCATTATTGGCCACGGTAATTTCATAATTAACGAAGTCGCCTATCTCTGCATTCTCGGTTGAGGCTGTTTTTTCGATAAAGAGCGTGCCGTCGGTTGACGGATCGAGCGGGGTATCAAAGGTAATAGCTCCCGGTTGTGAAAAAACAAACTCTTTACCGAAAGAAGTTTCTTCCCGGACGGTTTTATCAGATGGTAGTTCAGAAGCAGACAGTTGTGAAGGAAACTGATATCCGGCCGGCGGTGAAATTTCAATACGATAGGTGCTGGACTTTACATAAGGGAACCTGAACTGTCCGTTTTCGGAAGTCGTTTGGGTGCTGTTAATTTCATTATTACCGGTTTTGTTAAATACATCAGCCGGTGCGCCGGGGTTGCCGCCGTTGCCGTTTCCGGTAACATCAATAAGAGTAACCTCAGCACCGGATACCGGTTCACCTGTCTGGCTGTTAAAAACAACACCGTGTGGATCAACAACAATGTTAGCAGTTGTACTTTTTTGGTTGTTGCACTGTGGCATGGTGGCCGTAATTACATCGTTGCTGAGTGTTTCGAAAATACCATTATCCTGATTGACTGGGTTGTTGGAAGCATCACGGGTAGGTACGTTGGGAATGATGCGAAAATAACCGCTATTGTTGCTTGTTTCTATAGCGTCAAATGTTTCGGTGTCCGTAGTTTTTTTGGAGGTCAGCGTAATTTCAGACGTATCTTGTGTTGCAAAATTAGCGTTACAACCAGCAGCGCTTGCTTGCAGATGCAGATTATCACCTAGCTGTGTAGCATAGCTTGTATCAGAATACGAATTATCAATGTAGTAGTTCAGCTTGGCCTGTTTTTGAGGCAGGGAAGTTTGTACGGTGTTAGTTTGAGCAGAGTTATTTTTATTATTGCTGTTGATGGGATCGTTGTAGTTAAGTTGAGCAGTGTTTTCTAACACTCCGGCAGCATTATCATTGACAGAAACATCGAATTGAATATCTAATTGTTCGCCGGGCTGTAAAGCATCAAAGGCAATAGCAAACTCGTCTACCTTTGAGAGATCTGTCGGTCGCTGGGTAGTATAAGTAAATTCCGGTTCCCCGATAAGGTGATACAACGGCTGTCCGCCATCGGCATCAACTATTTGTTGAAAAGTAGAGTTAGCCGGTATCTGATCCCGAACTACAACTTTATTTTGAGAATTACCATCAACAGAAATTAGTAGTTTTTTAGCAACCTGGTCGCCATTGTTGCCGCCAGTAATACGATAGGTCAAAATTTTTCCCGGTTCTGGGTTTTGCTGAATAGCTTGCTTTTGAATGCTAATAGTTGGTCCCTGTAAGACCTGTATCGTGTTGGTGGTTTGTGACAGAACCTGATTTTGTTGGGTTTGGGCCTGTATAATGATTTTACCCATATCACCGGCTTTTGCAGAATTGTTTACTATTGTTGAAACCTTAAAACTAACAGTATCGGAGGGATTAATTGTTACTGTAGAGCTGGATACAGGGGTTTGTGGGGCTGCAGACGAAGCTGCTTTAGGCTGAGGTTGATTTGTAGATTGGGGTTTTATTGATAGATTGGCAAAGTCAAAGTCATCATTGTTACCGTTGCTGACTGTCACGGTAATGGTAGAGGCAGTGTTACCTGTGTTGGAAAGGGTGTGGGTAAAAGTGCGTAATTGTCCTCTGCGTTCAACCACATTATGGTCAGGCCCAATTACGACACTTTCTTTTTTGTTGACAATGGTTGTTAGCTCATTAGAACTAACACGTACAGTATCTGTATTCCCCGGAATAGTGAAATAGCCGGATGCTTTATTTTTAATGTGCGTATTCGGGGCGGGGGACTGTTGTGCCACAGCCGTAGAAGCAGCCAAAGCCACTACCATAAATATGATATATGGGAATAGTTTACGCACTAAATGTGATTGAACTTAAGTTGCTGAAAAGAAGTGAGGAGGCTTCACCCTCCTCACTACGGAACAAGATTTTTAGCTGTCTATTTGTACAGCAAATTCGATAGTAAACGATTCTCCGGGCGCAAGACTGCCAACGCTTACCTCAATTGGCCCAGTATTTCCATCACCGGGTTCGTTATCGACAGATGGTGATACGCTACCACTGCTAGCTGATACTGTTCCATCTTGGGTAGTATAGCTGGGAATGTTATCGGTTACATTAACAGTGTTTACCGGTGCAGAACCTTGGTTGGTAACCACAATCTGGTATTCAATTACTTCACCGGGATCGGCATTTAAGTTTGCTGTGCCGTATGGGTTACCGGATCCTTGAATACGCTGTGATTTATTGATAGCAAGATCACCGGCCTGTATAGTGGTGACATCATTGACAGAAACATTCAGTGTTCCGGTTCCTGTGCCGCCAACCGATTGACCTGAACCGTCATCTGAAGTACTAAGCGTCGTAGTGTTGGATGTACCATCGGCTACGTTTGCACCAGGCTGAACCTGTACAATCAGCTGTATCTGGTCTCCATTTTGCAGGGCTCCTACACCACTTGGCAGAACTGCCGCACCGTTGCTGGCAGTTGTAACTTGTGGGTCGCCACTGTTGATAGTGCCACTACCATCGGCATCGTAAAATACCTTTGTAGGGAAACCGCTTGTCTCAGAGTTTGACAGATCCAGCTGTAGTGTTGAGTTCGTTCCATCATTTTCTACAACATTACCAGTGTTGGTAAGTGTATGAGTGTATGTAATGGAACCACCTGCGCTTACAGTACCGGTTTGGTCACTAACGAGTGTTAGGCTTCGCACGGCATTTACATCAACCGCGTCGTGTTTAACATCAGATGCGCCTGAAGATGATTGTGCCTGGAAGTAGATGCTTTGCGGAGCACTGTAGTCAGCACCAGCAGGTACTGTTACAACAGCTGTAACTTCCATGTTGCTACCCGATGCAATAGATCCGGTACTGGTAATGGGATTTCCGCCAGAATCTTGGAATTCTACCGACCATCCGGCAGGTAGCGTGATAGAACCGAAAGTATTATCGGTACTGGCAGCAAGATTGTAAGTATCAGCTACTGAACTGGTATTGTTAATAAACAGTGTAAAGCTTGTTGTAGTACCAGGGTTCGTAGTGTTGGTTGTAACAGGACTATTTTCACCGGTCGGGTTAATGCCTTCGCCGGGAGCACTTCCATTTACTGCCTGATTGTTCGTTACATCAACCGTGTTTGCAGTAATGTCTGTTATTTGATCGGTTACTTGTACCGACGTTGAAGGATCGTTCACAGAAGTAGCCGTCTTGGTAAGGTTGTAGGGTCCCGCTCCTGAAGCCCCAGATGGGAGCTGCACGTGTACAATTACCTGAACTTCACTTCCCGGGCTTACCGGACCGGTATCAGGGGTGGAATCGCCATTGGTATCACCCAGTAGTCCGGCTTTGTTTCCGCTGCCGTCAGACGCATACAGTTGAAATGACGTTCCGGAAGGATAATTCGCCGTATTTGATAACACAATGTTATACGTATCTGCAGAACTGCCGTTATTCTTAAAAGTGTTCACAAACTCAACGGCTGAACCTTGCGCAACCGGTCCTTTTGATACCGTAGAAGTTCCAGCGTCAGTTACGGAGTAATCTTCATTAACGGTGAAGTTAGCTGGAGCAGTGGTTTGTGATGTGGACAAGTCATCATGGTTCAATTCTCCAGTATTACTGATTGTTTGTCCTTCAGTACCGGTAGCAACCTGTACATCAAAAGTTATGCTGCCGCTTTGTCCGGGGCTAAAGGTACCAACGTCAACAGTAATTAAACCGTCGCCGCCATTGCCCGAGCCATCATAAGTAAAGCTGTCGCCGTCATTGCCATCAGTAACTCCGGAAGAATTTACCTGCGCAGAACCAGAAACGTAGTCAAAGCCGGCAGGCAGAGGATCACTGATCGTTAGGTTTGTCGCATCAGAAGTACCAGTATTGTTATAGTTTAACGTTACTGTAACTTGATTTCCGACATCACCGCTATTTGTATCCAGCGATTTGTTAAGCGTTACTACAGCATTTTCAGATACCGTTGCTGTATTTTGTACAGTAGTACTCACATTGCCATCGAACTGGCTTGTTGCTGTAACGTCAACCGTTTCTGACTGTCCATCTGTAGCACCAGTGGGCACATCTGCTCTAACAACAACCGTATAAGTATTGCCTGCTGCTATACTGATCGTAGATGTGATTGGTGAATTGAGGTCGTCAGCTGAGCCATCCTGGTTGGCATCTTCAAATATCTGAATATTTGTGAAACTAAAATTATTCGAAGATGCAATAGTGGAAAGATCAAAGGTATCTGATCCATTACCATTATTTGTTATGGTATGTTGGAATACAGCGGTTCCACCGGGGCTTACCGTTTGGGTAATGCCTGATGAAACAGTAACAGCCGCTACTTGCTGTACCGTTGTTTCCACACTGTTAGAGGTAACCGTTTGTGTATTACCGTTGTTATCTACATACGTAGCAGAAGCTTGGTTCCCAATGGTTGTACCGGCTGCGGGATCACCACTTTGAGCCATAGACACGCTAGGTGTCAAGCTCATGGCAATTCCCACCACCATACAAACCGCGAAAAAACCAACCATTTTACTACGCAACTTTTGAGCTGAATAAAGTTGAGTATTCATATAGTTATTTTGTATTAGTGATTGTTATTTATTGAATTCTGAGATAGGGCCTTCTAAACGCACTCCTAAATGCTGAAACTGAAAGCCGCTAAACCTTAAAGAGTCGTGCTTGTTATAGTTGTGATTTATATTAGTTTATATCGTTTACTTGTACCCGTGCACGTAATGTCACTGATCCCTGAGCCTCCAGAGATTCAACGGCCCATCGTAGTCGTCGATATTCACTGGCAGGAACCTCCTGCTCTACTACTTCGCCATTTTTCTGTGTTACTTCCCTGGTTATGGGTAGTTTTTGAAAGTTATTACCAGTTGAAGAAAGGCTTGCCGCATTTAATGCAGGTTCGGCAGTATCACTAAGATATTGCACGCCTGCAGGAATGGGCAGGGTAGGTACCAAGTTTGAAATACTATTTTCTGTGTTATTCGTATAGGTCAGCCGATATTCAATAGTATCGCCGGGCTGTATTTCGGATACTTCAACAGCCGTTTCGTTACCGGCACCATCTGTTGAAATTTTATATGTTTTTAATTCTGAAGTCAGATCTTCGTTGCCCTGGGCTTGTGTTACAAGTACTTGGGCAAAAAGAAAAAGAAACAGAACAAAGCTAGTTCTGATATTCATAATCAAGTTGTATTTCATTATTTGTTAACTAATCCGAAGCTAAATGCTCTTCAAAATATAGAATAGAGTAAGAGGATTCTTTTTTTTAGGCCTTCATGAAGGAATCCTAACCTTTATTAGGGGCTATTAATGAAGATTAAAACTTTCCAATATTAAGAAATGTCAATCCTCTAAGTCACTGTAATGCAATGGGTTAAAATATTTTACATTCCATGTACAAATTTAATATTCCATATTTTCAGCTGCCTTAATTAAATGGCCCGTAATTATTTTGATGAACGAGAAAAAAATTGTGCGAAATTTGATTTTTCGACAATTGGCTCTAGACCAGTTGGTAATCAATGGTAGGTCAAAAAAGTTTTTGCTATGTTAATATGGAACTGTCTGCTATAATATTAATTCATAAGTTGTGTCTTTATGTCCCGCAGCAATTTCATCCCCCATACCGATTACAAAAGATATCCTGTAAAAGAAATGCGGCAGCGTGCCCGGTCATTTTATAACGAGATGCAACGACGGCGTACGGTTCGCGATTTTTCTGATGAAGATGTGCCTCGGGAAATTATTGAAGATTGTCTGCGAACGGCGGGTACTGCACCCAACGGGGCTAATAAACAGCCATGGCATTTTTCAGTTGTTAGTGATCCCGAAGTACAAAAAGAAATCCGAGAGGCAGCCGAAGAAGAGGAACGAGAGTTTTATGAAAATCGTGCTACTGATGAATGGTTGGAAGCATTGGCACACCTCGGCACGGATGCCAATAAGCCTTTTCTTGAAGATGCTCCTTATCTTATCGCCATTTTTTCTAAAAGTTATGGACTCAAAGATGACGGAGAGAAAGAGACGTTTTACTATGTGAAAGAATCGGTCGGTATTGCTACCGGCATGTTGATTACAGCAATCCACAATGCGGGATTGGCATCGCTGACCCACACGCCCAGCCCCATGGGGTTCTTAAATGATATTTTGGAGCGACCCAAAAATGAACGTGCCTTTTTACTGTTGGTGGTGGGTTATCCCAAAGACGATGTAAGCGTACCGGATATTACTAAAAAGCCGCTGGACGAGATTGCAAGCTTTGTTTAATCAGGCAAAACGATCGGCCAGCCGGTTAATCAGATATCCGCTTTCTTCGAGGGCCTGGCTGGCAAACTTGCCAAAGAAATCAGTTACGGACTCAAACTCTTTGACAAAACCCTCTTTGTCATCATTCTTAACCATCTGAGCAAGTTTGTCATTATGTTCAATAAATTTGAGTAGCAGTTCACGCCGTTCTTCATTGGCAAAAACGATATCCGCATATAGTTCAGCGCTTTGAGCAAAAATACGTCCTGTCATCATCAGCTCGGCACGGTAGATGGGCGAAGAATAGTCAAGGATATCTTGCGGTTTCAGATCGTAGGTCTTCATAAATGAGCCGTGTAGCAGCGCTACAAAGTGGCGCAGTCCCTGCACCATGTGCATTACATGGTCATGTTTTTCGGCATCAGCTTCAACTACGCGCATGCCCCACAATTTTGACTGTTGGATAACCCACTCTGATGTATTCGTGTCTCGCGCAGTACAAACTACCATCAACTGTTTAGACAGATTGTCAACATCGGGACCATGCATGGGGTGGAGGCCCAAAATTGGTCCGTCGTGAGCTTCTTTCATCGTTTTGATGGGGTCGGTTTTATTGCTTGTAAAATCAGCAAGGATGGTATCAGGCTTAAGCTTGGGTGCCAGCCGCTTGATGACATCTTCAGTAACATTGATCGGTACGGCAACAATGGCCAGATCAATGTTTGGGGCCATTTCTTCGAGCTCATGCCAATTATGTTTGTCAATTTGATAAAGCTTGTGTCCCGTCTGCCTGATGATGCGGGAATACAGTTGCCCCATGCCACCCTTAGCGCCAACAATTAAAATGTGCTTAGGTTCTTCAGTAGCACGTGGAAATTCATTAGAGGATTGGCTGGCTCGGGATGAGGCCATAATCATCCGCAAAAAGTCTTCGGCCCAGTCGGGATCGAGATTGCGGTTGGCGGCCATCTTCCGGAACTTCTTAGTTTTTTCATCTTCACGCTTGGGTGCAAAAATGGGGAGCTGGTTTTTAACCTTTTTGTCTATAACTTCGTGCACAATTTCCCGTCGTTCGGCAAGGAGATCAAGGAGCTGGCTATCAATTTCATCAATGCGATCACGTTGGGGACCGAGTTTCTTTTCTTTAGGGGTCATATTTTCTTTTAATCTAAAAACTAGGTGTTATGCTGATTATAGCATTAGCAACGAAAGCTGCCTAAAATACAAATTTATCTATCGCGAAATAAATGTACCGATAGATTAAAAAGATAGGGAGTCAAAAATTAAATAGAAGCTTTGCTGTTAATTCCCCGAAAAATATGGGATTTTAAGAGAATGATTCAGCGCTGTTTTCGTTTTATTAAAATGTAAATATCAATTGATTAGAACCCCGGGCTTGTACAGAAAGTTATTTGTTTGGCATCTTTGAAAATCCGAGGGTTTAAAAGTTAAATAAGTATCACATGTCCCATTTTGATTTACAATCTCCCTGGCCGCCGGCGGGTGATCAGCCGGAAGCCATTGAAGAATTAGTAGAAGGCATCGAAAATGGAGATAAGTATCAGACGTTGCTGGGAATTACCGGTTCGGGAAAGACGCGAACGGTATCAGGTGTTATCGATGAGGTTGAGAAACCGACGTTGGTAATGAGCCACAACAAAACGCTGGCTGCACAGTTATACCGCGAGCTCAGCGACTTTTTCCCTGACAACAAGGTAGAGTTTTTTATCTCCTATTATGATTACTATCAGCCCGAGGCTTATCTCTCATCTCAGGATAAATACATTGAAAAGGATTTGTCGATCAATGATGAGATTCAGCGCCTGCGCCTGCGGGCGACGAGCTCGCTGCTTTCCGGTCGACGTGATGTGATTATCGTTTCATCGGTAAGTTGTATTTACGGTATTGGGTCGCCTTCGGAGTACCAGAAGTTGATTATTAACCTTGAACAGGGCATGACCATTTCCCGAAATAAGTTACTCTATGATCTTGTAGATTTGCACTATACGCGCAACGATCGGGAATTCAGTCGCGGCACCTTTCGCGTGCGCGGTGATGTAGTGGATTTGTATCCCGCTTATGCCGAAGATGGCCTTCGTATTTCTTTTTGGGGGGATGAAATCGAAAAGATGGAGATTTTTGATACCGATTCAGGGGAAGTTTTAGATACCGTGCAAGAGTTTCGAATCTATCCTGCGTCGCATTATGTGACTACCGAAGATCGGCTTAATAAAGCTATAGATCAGATTCGCGATGAGCTGAACCAGCGCGTGGGTACGCTCAATGATGAAGGTAAATACTTAGAGGCCAAGAGGCTGGAGCAGCGTACGCTCTTTGATATTGAGATGATGCAGGAGATTGGTTACTGTTCAGGCATTGAAAACTATTCGCGCTATTTAAGTAACCGTAAGCCGGGCGAACGTCCGTACTGCCTATTTGATTACTTTCCGGATGACTTTCTGCTGGTGGTAGATGAGAGCCACCAGACGGTACCCCAGATTTCGGCTATGTATGGTGGTGACCGGTCCCGAAAGACAGAGCTGGTGGAAAATGGATTTCGCCTGCCTTCGGCCATGGATAATCGTCCACTTACCTTCGAAGAATGGGAGGGACTGGTCAACCAGGCTATTTTTGTAAGTGCTACCCCCAGTGATTATGAGCTCGAGAAAAGCGGCGGCGCTTTTGTGGAACAAATTGTACGCCCCACCGGACTTATGGAACCCGAAATTGAAGTACGTCCCGTTGAGAATCAGATTGATGATCTGCTCGAAGAAATTCAAAAGCGGATAGCCAATGGAGATCGGGTATTATGTATTACCCTCACCAAACGACTGAGCGAAGAGCTGAGCGAATATCTCAAAAGCGTGGGCATTTCGGCAGCTTATATGCACAGCGAGCTGAATGCTATGGAGCGTGTAGAGGTACTCTTTAAATTCCGCCGCGGTGACTTTGATGTCCTTGTAGGTATCAATCTGCTGCGGGAGGGTATCGACATTCCCGAACTTAGCCTTGTGGCCATATTAGATGCAGACAAAGAAGGATTCCTTCGGTCGGAGACTTCGCTTTTCCAAATAGTGGGCCGCGCAGCGCGGAATGTAGAAGGCAAAGCTATTTTGTACGGCGATAAAATTACCGACAGTATGCAAACAGTTATTGATGAGACCAAACGGCGGCGCAAAATACAGAAAGAATTTAACGAAGAACATGGCATAACACCCGAGACTATTGAAAAAGAGCTGAAGCCGCTGGTGGATCCCGCGTTGATTTCTAACGAGAACTTCGACTTGGAAGGGGATAGTGAAGACGAGGAAGAAGCTCTTGAGGTGGTAAAAGTGGCCGATGAAGGTATTAAGTACAAGGCAAATCCAGCGATGAAAGAGGTAACTTTTGATAATAAAGAGGAGTTTCTGGAATACCTACAGGATTCGATGCATAACGCTGCACAGAATATGGAGTTTGAAGAAGCGGCGCGCATCCGTGACCAGATCGAACAATTAGAAGAAGAACTGTAACGTACCAAATAGTTATTGGTTATTTGGCAAGCCTGACTAACCAATAGCGAATAACAAATAATAAAAGATGAGCACACTAGCGTATTTAAAAAGTTTTTTTAAGGATAAAGATGTTGCCTCGGTGACGCCCACTTCTCGATTTTGCGTGCGGAGTGTATGCAGCCCAATTGATTTCACCAAAGATATTACCGTGGTGGAGTACGGTGCCGGTGCCGGCGTTTTTTCCCGGTATATTCTACAAAATATGACAGCTGATTCTAAGCTGTTCCTCTTTGAAACCAATGAGATCCTCTTTGAGAAACTAGAGCAAATCAATGATCCGCGGGCTATTTGTTATGATGAGAGCGTAGAATTTGTGAGCAAACTGCTGCCCGATGAAACCATTGGAGAAGTTGATTTTATCATTTCCGGGATTCCTTTTTCTTTTTTGGATGAAGATACAAAGTCATCGATCTTGAGCCAGAGTTCTCGGCTCTTGCGCGACGGCGGAAAGTTCTTGGCCTATCAGACATCAGGACACTTAAAGGAGCCGTTGCGGCAAACCTTCGGTAACGTCAAAACGGAATGGGAGTGGCGGAACATCCCTCCGATGACAGTGTATGAGGCCGAAAAATAAAAAGTTGCGAAGTGATGACTTAGTTTACAAGGCTCTGCCTATACTATTTATGAGGCTGGGCATCGTAAGGCAGTAAACGACTTGGAGATCATTAGTTCAAATTTTGGTTGTATCAACTCTTGATACCATAGCTATATTTTCTGATAAGCGAGGATGTTTGTCAGAGCCAGAGAAATAACTAATGTTATCTTTAAATCCTAAGCAAACTCGTTTTCGCATTTCTGTTGCCGGGTGGCTGTTTTGACAGAGGAGGGGCGATCTATCTATATCACAAAGACAATGTATTTTTCTACCGCTGATGAAATACTTGTCTGGAAGTATTCCTAATTTTTGAATATCCCTCCGGTAAGAATGGTCTTAATTTGTTTCTTGTGGAAGAATCCAGCTCAGGTTAACCTGTTGCCCGGAGGGGTATTCATGCAGCTCTTCGTAATAGCAGTTTTTGTTAATTGGCGGCTACTAAGAAAACCTTGTCGACCACGTGAACTTCACCATTTGAAGCATCAACAGAACCTAAAATTTTGGCTCCGTTAACATAAATGTCACCGTCTTTCTTTTCTGATTTCACATACTGTCCGGTGGCCAGATATACATTCGTGCCTTTGGCCAATTGATCTTGATCCAGTGAAGCAGGAGAAGCATGGGAAGTTAAAATTTTGGCTAACTTAGATTTATTCTCAGGCTTCATCAAATCGTCGAGCGTACCTTCAGGTAATGCTTTAAAAGCATCATCGGTTGGAGCAAATACTGTTAACGGTCCCGGATTAGCCAGTACATTTTGGATGCCGGCTGCTTCTATCGCTTTAGCAAGAATAGTATGATCAGGGGATTCTTTAGCAATTTGCAGGATGTGCGCTTTAGATGCATCATCTTTTACACCCGCCTGTCCTGTTGTAGATGCAGAGGTAGTCTCATTTTGGGTTGTTGTATTATTGGGTTTTTCTTTTGTATTTCCACACGAAATTAGTGCTGTAGAAATTATCATCACCAACGCTGTCGAGGCTATTTTTTGTACGATACTCATAACTGTAATGGGTTTATTTTATATCTTGTAATAAGAAAAAAAGATCTTTATCTCTTAATTTATGAAAAAAATCTATTACTCCCAATAATAAATCTGGTATAATGTTGCTTGTCTCTTTACTCTGTTTTCCTATCCAACGCATCAACACAAGATAGAATAACTCCATACTATTATGGTGCTAGTAGCAATAGTTGATGGTAGGGCGAAGGAACAGCACGACTTTTCTCGTCATCTTCTCTTTGGGAATAGTGATAAAAAAATCCAGGTACACTACTATGTGGAAGGTTGGACAACATCTCGTTATTAACCCAGGACAACTATTTAAATTATAGAATCTCAAAAATAAAAAAGTCATTCTACCTGATGGTCAGATAGAATGACTTTGTAATAAGGAAATTGAAGTAAGAGGGATTTTGTAAAAAGCGTTACTCCTCTTCGGAGCCAGAATTTTGCTGATCGTTAGCTTCAGCTTTTTTTTCTGCCTGGCGGTTTATTTCGCGAATCGTATCTTGATTTTGGTCTTTCTCCTTAATACGGGCTGATTTACCTTGACGTTCGCGTAGATAATATAGCTTGGAACGTCTGATATCGCCTTGCTTTTTCAGTTTAATTTTTGCGATAAACGGAGAATGAAGTGGGAAAATACGTTCAACGCCAATATTTCCCTCCGAAATTTTACGCACCATAAAAGTCTGGTTGGCACCAGAACCGCTGCGTGAGATAACAAGTCCTTCAAACTTCTGAATTCTCTCTTTATCTCCTTCGCGCACGCGGTAGTGCACATTCACGGTATCACCGGTTTGAAACTCGGGATACTCGTCGTTAATCAATGTCTGTTCTGCTAGTTTTAACTTATCCATAATAACTTACTGTTGTTCATTTCGAAATTTTTTGTACATATCAGGACGTACGTTCTTCGTACGCTCCAGCGATTGTTCTAATCGCCATTGTTTTACTTTTTGATGATCACCTGACCGCAGCACTTTTGGTACTTCCATATCCCGGTATTTAGCAGGGCGCGTATAAACCGGACCTTCCAGTAAATCATTTTGGAAAGAGTCCGTTAATGCGCTTTCCGCGTCACCTAGTGCGCCGGGTAACAGCCGGACAATGGAATCTACCATTACGGCCGCCGGCAGCTCACCGCCGGAAAGTACTACATCGCCAATGCTGTAGGTCTCGGTAATTAGTGAATCTATAACACGCTGATCGACTCCTTTATAGTGCCCGCACAAAAACATCAGGTTTTGGCTGATAGATAATTTATTAGCACTTTCCTGCTCGAATGGATCTCCATTCGGAGCTGTAAAGATGATTTCATCATATTCCCTTTGGCTCTGCAGTTTTTCAATGCATGAGAAAATCGGCTGGGGCGTAAGCACCATGCCGGCTCCACCACCGTAGGGATAGTCATCTACTTTCTTGTGCTTATCCTCGGAGTAATCGCGCAGGTCGTGAATATGGATTTCAACCAAACCATTTTCCCGGGCGTTACCCACAATACTGTGTTTCAGCGGACTCTCGAGCAGCTGCGGTACGGCCGATATGATATCAATGCGCATCATTTATAGTCCTTTCAGTTGGTCCAGGTTTTGGCATTGTATTTCTTCTTTTCCTTCATCAATATCGACAACGTACTCATCCACAAGTGGTATTAACAGTTGCTCTTGGTTGCTGGTCGAGACCTCGATAATCGGATGCGCCGGATTTTTTTGCATAGCTTTGACGGAGCCGACTAATTGTTTATCAGCCAGAACGTCAAACGAGCTTAGGTCCAGCGGAATTTTCTCCGAATCCAGCTGATTGTCTACTGCTTTGCGATCTGCATAGACGGCAAAGTTTTTCAGCTTTTCGGCCTGCGTGCGATCAGTCACGTGTTCAAATTTTACAAAGAACGAAAGTCGGTTGTTCTTTTCTTGCACCCGGACCGACTCAATCCGAGCAGGGACCAAATCCCCTCTGGTGTTTGCAATATGCACCAAGTCAAGAGCATCAAAAAGTGTTGGAGCGTAAATATCGGGGATGATTAACACATCACCCGCTACGCCATGAGATCGGGAAATAACCCCGATCTTTGTGTACTGGTTTTCAATAGGTTCCAGCATCTTTATTACCTTTAAACTTTACGAAAATTCGTAAAGCTAGTATCTAATCATTTTCTTTTTTTTCATCCAAAGCACGCTGAACGGTTACCCGATCTTCGTCTTCAGGCACAAAACCTTCAAGCTCATCAAGAGGCGTGTTTTTGATATGGCTGATAGCTTCTTTCGCCAGCATATTAGTAGATACTTTTGCCTCAGAGTCTTCACTGTCAGCTTCCTCAGCCTCATCAGTGTCTTCGGTTTCTGAAGATTCTTCTTCGTCTTCCTGCTCTTCATCACCAGAAGTTTCAACCTCTTCAGCAGACTCTTCATCCTCGTCAGATTCATCTTCCTGAGCTTCAGCAGCTTTCTTTTCATCAACGTCGTCTTCAGCAGCAGTATCTTCTTCAGCTTCAACTGCTTCCTCGGCTTCTTGCGTGTCTTCTTCGGCCGAAGCTTCCTGAGTATCTTCCTCTGTTTCTGTTGATTCTTCATCAGTTTCGTCATCTTCTTCAGAAGAAAGAGCTTCCTGCTTAGCCTTTTCCTTGGCGGCTTCTTCTGCTTTTTTCTGAAGCTGCTTCTGGAATTCTTTTTCTTCGGCTTCGAGCAGTGCCTGCTGGCGTTCTTTGCGTGTGGGAACTTCATCTTCTTTCTCATCACGCTGTTCACGCCATTCGCTTAGTGTTTCTTCTATTTCTTCTTCCGATTTGTCCAAACGAATCAGATGCATGTGATACATCAGTCCTTCATCCTTAAAAATAGAACGGACAGTATCACTGGGTTGTGCTCCTTTTTTAAGCCAGTGCAGTGCCCGATCATAGTCCAGATCAAGTTGATTGTTTGGAGTTACATTATCAAAACGACCTATATCTTCGATGATTCGACCATCACGAGGTTTGCGGTTATCGGCCACAACAATGTGATGAATCGGTCGTTTTTTTCGACCTCTACGTTGTAATCTAATTCTTAACAATGGATTATTTTCTCAATTTTATGTTAGTATTACTTTGATTATAAATAGAGGATATTGTCGGAATCTTGCGCAATATTTAATAGTGATGCCGGGCTGGGCTAAACAGCACATGGCATCAGTTTGGTTATCCAAATGGTAAATTTCCTTTCATTCCCTTCATCCCCTGCATCATCTGACCCATCTTGCCCATGCCTGAGAAAGACTTCATCATTTTCTTCATTTGTTCAAATTGTTTTAGCAGGTCATTAATATCAGAAACACGAGTTCCTGATCCCTGGGCAATACGTCGCTTTCGGGTCGCATTCAGTATGTCCGGATTATGCTTTTCTTCCGGAGTCATCGAGCAAATGATGGCTTCAATAGGTTTGAAGGATTCTTCATTAATTTCTTGATCAGAGTTTTGCAGTGCTTGGCCGGCGCCCGGAATCATGCCCACCAAGTCTGATATGTTGCCCATGTTTTTCACCTGCTGCAGCTGTTCGTAAAAATCTTCCAGGTCAAAACTGTCAGATTTAATCTTTTTCTGTAGTTCCTGGGCCTCTTTTTCATCAAACTCTTTTTGGGCTTTCTCTACAAGTGAAACAACATCACCCATGCCGAGGATGCGTTGCGACATACGCTCGGGGTAAAAGGGTGCAAGGGCGTCCAGCTGTTCTCCGGTACTTACAAACTTGATCGGTTTTTGGACTACATTCTTAATCGAAAGAGCCGCCCCGCCGCGGGTATCACCGTCAAGCTTGGTTAAAACTACCCCATCATAATTGATGGTTTCATTAAATTCTTTGGCCGTATTCACGGCATCTTGTCCCGTCATGGAATCCACAACGAACAGTGTTTCATCCGGTTCAACGGCTTCTTTAATGTCCGCCACTTCGTCCATCATTTCCTCATCAACGTGCATGCGTCCAGCCGTATCAATAATAACAGTATCAAGTGCCAGGCTCTTGGCCATGGATACCGCCTCTTTGGCAGCACGGACGGCATCTTGTTGATCGATGGAATATACCGGCACGTCAATGGAATCGCCCAGCGTTTTAAGCTGATCAATAGCAGCCGGGCGATAAACATCGGCGGCCGCCATTATAGGGCTGCGATTATTTTCTTCTTTTAGATACCGAGCCAGCTTAGAACTAAAGGTTGTTTTACCAGAACCTTGCAGGCCGGCAATCAGGATTACGGTCGGCGGCGTGTGTGCCACAGATATATCTACACGTTCCTGACCAAGGATATTAGTCAGTTCATCATGTACAATCTTGGTAAACTGCTGTCCGGGATTTACAGCCGTTAATACATCTTCGCCCATGGCCCGCTCTTTAACTTTGTTCGTGAACTCTTTGGCAACTTCATAGTTCACATCCGCATCGAGCAGGGCGCGACGTATTTCTCTCACCGTCTCCGCAATGTTGACGTCGGTAATCTTAGATTCCCCTTTCAGCTTTTGAAAGGCGCTATCTAATTTTGATGAGAGATCTTGAAACATCTGTTATCGTGTCTTTTTAAAACATTGAAATCTGTTTGCTTATCCCTGATACAGTATTGGGACAAAGTTTCGAAAAATAAGGACAAATAACTGTCTTATCAACAGAATTATCAACAAAAAATTATAGCACCTTTTAAGAGAATTCAAATTTCGGATTTGATGGCTGAGTTTTGTTATTTTCGTGCAGAACATTTTTAAACAGTATAATTGAGGATTAACTATTTATGTCTGACCAACAGGGATATGGATTATTAACAGGAAAAAAAGGATTAATTTTCGGTGCACTTGATGAGCGCAGCATCGCTTGGCGTATTGCGTTGGCATGTCAGCGAGAGGGAGCAGAGTTTTCACTTTCCAATGCTCCGGTGGCATTGCGCTTTGGAGAATTGGATGAGCTGGCCGAAGAAACAGGCGCCGAGGTATTTCCTTGTGATGTAACGGACGAGGATGAAATTGAAGAGCTGATGCAAAATGTAAAAGAGGAGCATGGCAAGATAGATTTTATGCTCCATGCCATAGGCATGTCGCCCAACGTGCGCAAGAAAAAAGGCTATAAGGAACTGAACTACCAGTGGATGCAGCAGACGCTGGATATTTCGTCTATTTCTCTGCATAAAGTAATTCGTTATGCTGATGAGGCCGACATCTTGAACGATGGTGCCAGTATTTTGGCGCTGAGTTATATTGGTGCGCAGCGTATTTTCTCAAAATACGGTGATATGAATGATGCCAAAGCCTTACTCGAAAGTATCGCACGTAATTATGGCAGCCGACTGGCCGATCGTGGCATCCGCGTGAATACCGTTTCGCAAGCACCAACCAAAACATCAGCGGGCAGTGGTATTAAGGGTTTTGACGGCATGTACACTTTCGCCGATAAGTTGGCGCCGCTTGGCAATCCCTCGGCTGATGAGTGTGCAGATTACTGTGTGACACTCTTTTCTGATCTGACCCGCAAAGTGACGATGCAGAACCTTTATCATGACGGCGGATTCGTTACAGCCGGCATCAACGAAGATATGATCAACGACCTGGCGGAGATGTATGCTGATGAGGAAGATGAAGGATAAGCAGATTCTTATTTAGAATAGAAGCTTAGTGCTCGGCACGTTCACATCTGCCGGTTTTTATTTTTCTGCAAAAGTAGTTACTTATCCTTTGGTCTAAATCTCCAATCAAACAAGCAGTTATGAAACGATTTGCCACGCTTATCTATCTTCTAATTTTTGCAACCTCGCTAACCTTTGCGCAAGAGATCCCCACCATCACTAAGAAAACAAAGGGGCTCGAAAAGCACGAGGGATACTTTAACTATTACTGGGATGAAGCCAGTGGAAAGCTTTGGCTGGAGATCGACAAATTTGATACCGAACTTCTGTATGTCAATTCTTTGACTGCGGGTGTAGGTTCCAATGATATCGGTCTCGATCGTAATCAGCTGGGTGATGATCGTATCATCAGGTTTGAGCGTCGAGGTCCTAAGGTGCTAATGGTACAGCCCAATTATTCTTATCGTGCTATTACCGATAATCAGAAAGAAAAGCAGTCGGTGAGTGATGCTTTTGCGCAGTCAGTGCTTTGGGGGTTTGAAGTGGTAGCCCAGGAAGAGGGAAGGGTGCTCGTAGATATGACGGATTTTCTGCTGCGGGATGCCCACGATGTGAGTGTCACGCTGAAAAGAAATGACGAAGGCAATTTTAATGTGGATAAAAGTCGCTCTGCGCTGTACAAGAAAGGGACTATGAACTTCCCAAAGAACACTGAATTTGAAGCTACACTTACCTTTACGGGAAGTGATGCCGGTGGACAAGTGCGATCCGTAACCCCCACTCCGGATGCAATTACCGTACGCCAGCATCATTCGTTTGTGCAGCTGCCCGACGATAATTTTGAACCTCGTCAATTTGATCCGCGTGCCGGATATTTTGGCATAAGCTATCAGGATTATAGCACCCCCATCAGTGAATCAATTGATAAGCGACTGATTACAAAGCATCGGCTTAAAAAGAAAAATCCTGATGCCAAGATAAGCGAGCCGGTCGAGCCCATTGTTTATTATCTGGATCCCGGTACGCCCGAACCGGTGCGCAGTGCACTGCTGGATGGTGCCCGGTGGTGGAACCAAGCTTTCAGGGCGGCTGGTTATAAAAACGCATTTCAGGTGAAGGTGCTGCCCGATAGCGCTCATCCCATGGATGTGCGGTACAATATGATTAATTGGGTACACCGGTCGACGAGAGGTTGGTCGTATGGTACTTCCGTCGTGGATCCGCGGACGGGAGAAATTATTAAAGGTCACGTATTGCTTGGTTCGCTACGGGTGCGACAGGATTATCTGCTGGCCGAGGGGCTGTTATCACCTTATAAAGAAGGTATGAGTTTTGATGAAAATAATCCCATGCTGGAGATGGCACTGGCGCGAATTAGGCAGCTGGCTGCCCATGAGGTCGGCCACACACTGGGACTGGCTCACAATTTCGCAGCTAGCACTAACAATCGTGCTTCCGTTATGGATTATCCAGCGCCCAAAGTGAATATCACCCAAGATAGTACGCTCGATTTATCAAATGCCTATGACACCGGTATTGGCGAATGGGATAAGGTGTCGATTACGTATGGATACAAAGACCTCACTAATCTGCCGAGCGAAGATGTTGCTCTCAACAATGTGTTGAAGAATGCAATTGATGACGGACTGTTATTTATTTCGGATTATGATGCACGTCCCGAGGGTGGTGCTCATCCCAAAGCACATCTCTGGGACAATGGAAAAGATGCCGTAGAGCAGCTGCACCATATTATGGATGTTCGAGAAATTGCACTGCAGAATTTTTCGGAAACTAATATTCCGCAGGGAACGCCCATGGCAACATTAGAGGATGTGCTGGTGCCCATGTACTTGTATCACCGCTATCAAATTGCCGGAACTGCTAAGCTTGTTGGTGGACTCAATTACAGTTATAATCTGCGCGGTGATAGCCAGACCGGCCCTGAATGGGTGGCGGACAGCAAACAGCGGGCAGCTCTGGATGCTATGTTACAGACGATAACGCCCGAAGCACTGGATATGCCCGATCGGATCGTAGATTTAATACCTCCTCGTCCCCTTGGCTATTATGATTCCCGGGAACTGTTTAACAGTCATACTGATCCTGCCTTTGACCCATTGGGAGCTGCAGAAACAGCCGCCTCTATGTCAGCAAATCTGTTGTTCAACACCAATCGTGCCGCCCGTCTTATAGATGCCGAAGCCCGTGATTCTACGAATCTGGGTCTTGGTGATATGCTCGAAAAAGTGATAGAGAAAACTTGGCGGCAACCGGTGTCTAAAGGATATCAGGGGGCTGTACAAAATACGATTAATCATGTAGTGTTGTTTGAGATGATGAACTTAGCCTCGAATGAGGGCGCCTCATCTCAAGTACGAGCCGTCACGAATCTTAAACTTGAGAAGCTCCGTGAGTGGATGAAGATGGAGGCCGAAAATCATGCGGAAGGTGAACAGCGCAAAGCGTCGCTATTATATGGATATCGAATGCTGGAGCAGTTTAAAGACAAGGGCGAAATGGTTATGCCAACACGGACATTGGATCCACCGCCCGGTTCGCCCATCGGTAGTAGTGATTCTACCTTTTTGCAGTGCAGTTTTCGTTGATAGACTTATTAACACCCTCAAGGTTTCCAAATATGCTAAGGGGGTTGTACATCTGGTTACATATTTGGTTGCGTAGCTTTGCTGCGCAACCTTTATTTTATTAAATACAATGGTTTCAGTTGAGTTATTTACAGTAAATCCAGATACATGAATGTCAGGATCTCCAGGAAACAGTAAAATATAGATGATTGATCCTCAAGAGTTATTAAATGCTTATGCCAACGGCTTATTCCCAATGGCTGATTCGCGGGATGATCCTGAGGCCAAATGGTACACTTCGCGTCGTCGGGGTATTATCCCGATGGATAAGTTTCGGGTTTCATCGAATGTACAACGCATAGTGCGAAATAAACACTATCATATCAAGGTCGACTATAATTTTCGCAAAGTGATGGAGGCGTGTGCCGATCGTGACTCTACGTGGATTTCGGATGAAATCATTGATTCTTACTGCCGCTTACACAAACTCAATTATGCTCACTCGGTAAGTGTGTATAATCAGAAGTGGGAATTGGTCGGCGGACAGTATGGCGTATCGCTGGGAGGGGCATACTTTGGTGAATCGGTGTTTGGTTGGGCAAAGGAGGCTTCTAAAGTAGCGCTGTATTGGACACATCAGGCACTGCAGCAGGGTGGTTTTGAACTATGGGATACTCAGTTCTGGAGTGAGCACCTGGCGCAGTTTGGGTGTATTGAGATTACAGCCGGTGAATATGAGAAAAAGCTCAAATCCGCATTGCGAAAGAAAGCAAAATTTGAAACAGTGCCAGCACAATAAACAGTTATTAGTAACTGATAGTCCTTAATTATTGATAGCTGTTTGCCAATAAATTGTTTTTACTATTCCCGTACTGAAATAAGTTCATTATCTGCTTGCGGTTAGAATTTGTAAGTGGAGCTGTATAGCAATTTTTATTGTACTGGTTGAGAAGTGTGATCCAGGCTGGGCGTTTTTTGAGGCCCCGGCTCATGCTTCTTCTATCGTACTTTAATAAATGGTCTGATTTTAATAGAGCTGTTAGTTCAAGCGTTGAGGGATTGTGCCTGCATTACTTCTTTTACTTTTTCTTTAATACCTTTGGGATCAAGTCCGACTTCATCATGGAGCTCTTCTTGTGTGCCGTGTTCAACAATACGGTCGGGCACACCCATGATTGTTGTGGGAATGTGATGTGGTTTGTCTGCCAGATATTCTGTTACTGCGCTGCCAAATCCGCCAAGCTTGGTACCGTCTTCAATAGTAATAATATGTTCGTAAGTGTGACATACTTCATCAATAAGATCGGTGTCGAGTGGTTTAGCAAAGCGCATATCAAAATGGCCAACTTTAATTCCCTCTTCGGACAGATCATCAGCGGCATCCATTACATAGTTGCCAAATGGTCCAAAGCTAAGGATAGCAATATCATCACCTTCACGAAGGCGCTGTCCTTTGCCAATTTCCATTGAGCTAAATTCTTCGGGATAATCCATGCCGGTTGCACGTCCCCGCGGATACCGAATAGCCCAGGCATAGTCGTCAAAGTTAGAGGCTGTAAACATCATATTGCGCAATTCCTCTTCATTGAGTGGTGATGATACAATCATATTAGGTACGTTGCGCAGGTACGAAATATCATATATTCCATGGTGGGTGGGACCATCAGCGCCTACAAGGCCGGCACGGTCAATACAGAAAACAACAGGCAGTTTTTGGATGGCTACATCATGAATGACCTGATCATAAGCACGTTGTAGAAAGGTAGAGTAAATAGCGGCAAATGCTTTTTTGCCTTCGGCGGCCAGTCCTGCTGCAAAGGTGATGGAGTGTTGTTCAGCTATACCTACATCAAAAGCACGATCGGGGTATTTATTCATCAGTGGCCAAAGGCTAGATCCGCTGGGCATAGCCGGTGTAATACCTACAATGTCTTCGTTTTCGTCGGCTAATTCTACGACTGCTTCGCCAAACACATGCTGATATTTGGGCGGTTTGGGCTCAGTGTCGGGATCCAGCTGTTTACCGGTAATCTTATCAAATGGACTGCTTTGGGCATGCCATTTGGTTTGTTCACGTTCGGCGGGGGCAAAACCTTTACCCTTAACGGTTACTGCATGCAGTAACTTTGGGCCGGGAATATCTTTAAGATCTTCGAGATGGCGGCGCATGGTATCAACATTATGGCCGTCAACGGGTCCGTAGTATTTGAAGCCTAGTGCCTGGAAAAGTCCACCGGGTGTAATAGCAGTCGTTACGGCTTTCTCGAGTCTTGATGCTACTTTGCGCATTTTTTTACCTGCGGATTTAAAATGACCCAGCATATCATAAATTTCATCGCGCAATTTGTTATAGGTTTTGCTGGTGGTAATATCAACCAGGTATTCATTGAGAGCCCCTACATTGGGATCAATGGACATATTATTGTCGTTGAGAATTACAAGAATGTCAGAGTCAAGAAATCCGGCGTTGTTTAATCCTTCGAAGGCTAGTCCGGCTGTCATGGCGCCATCGCCGGTAACGGTGACTACTTTTTTGTCACTTTCATCTAGGTCGCGCGCAACAGCCATCCCCAATCCCGCAGAAATTGATGTGCTGGAGTGACCAACGCCAAAGGTATCATACTTGCTTTCACTTCGTTTGGGAAATCCCGACAACCCACCGTATTCCCGGTTGGTATGGAATTGTTCCCGCCGACCGGTTAAAATTTTGTGTCCATAAGCTTGGTGGCCAACATCCCAAAGCAGCAGATCTTCAGGAGTATCATACACATAATGGAGAGCTACGGTCATTTCAACAACGCCGAGGCTTGCTCCAAAATGGCCGCCGTGGATAGAAACCATATCGATAATATAATCGCGCAGCTCGTCGGATACTTCAACAAGTTGTTCTTCGTCTAGTTTTTTGAGATCATCCGGAGAGTGAATATCTGCAAGCAGAGGACCGGGAGTAATTTCTTCAAATTCCATAAATCACCTATTCATTCTCATTATTGTTAGCCTGTTTTTCGGCTACCTTTTTGATACGTAGTTCGGCATTTTCTAATGTTTGGGTGCAAAAATCAGAAAGTTCAATGCCCTTTTCATATAGATCAATAGATTTGTCTAATGAAATAGACTCATCTTCGAGTTTATTAACAACATCCTCGAGTTTTGATAAAGCCTGTTCGAAGCTCAGTCGTTCCGAATTACTCATATAATTATTTTGATTGTAGGCTTGTCTATCTGCAAAACCGTATAATACAAAGTTTTACCGGTCAGTATCCAACTCTTTTTCCATTTCCTCTTCTTTCTTCTTTTTTTGTTTTTGGGATTCTCGATCAAATTGCTGCATAAAAGAGTCAAGTTCACTTCCGCTTAAAAAGGCAATTTTCTTAGTCTCTTTATATTGTTCGTAAAATACGGAAATTAGCGCAGCCGACGGAACGGCAATAAGCAATCCCAATAGTCCAAACATAAATCCAAATAACAGCAGTGATACCATGACGAGCAGTGGGTGCAGACCTACATGTCGTCCAACGACCCGGGGAACAATAAATCCTGATTCAAGCACTTGTTCGATGGCAAAAACGAGATAGATGCCGGGTAAAAACTCATACCAGGGTTGCCCCACAGAGATACCTACCAAGCTGCATACGGTAACGCTAAACCAGAGTCCAAAGGTGGGTACAAAATTCGTAAGTCCGGCTAAAATCCCCAATACTATGCCATAGGGTACTCCAACCAGATAGAAGCCGAGGCTCAGATTTACAGCACTGATAAGTACAACAATAAATTGCCCTCGTAGATATGAGCCCACAATGCGGCTAATTTCGGTGGTATAATCGGTAGAAACATTATTAGGAGTAATTAGCGAGCGGACAAAAACGCCAATCTTTTCATAGTCGCGAATCATGAAAAAGCATAGAAAAGGCATCAGAATTAAAAAGAACAGAACAGTGACAACACTTCCCACACCAGAAATGTATGTTGCTGACAGGGAGGTCACCCCTTGGTAAAACTCTTCCATCAACATATTAAGTTGCGTTACCAGCTGAGTCTTAATTGAAACAGCATCCAACCCAAAATATTCGATTAAAGAAAGGATACCCGTACTTTCGACGACCGCTTCAGTATTGTTTGACATATCCTGGATGAGGGATCCCAATTTTGAAAGCTGCTCGGTAAGCAATGGTATGGCAAAGAACAGCCCCAGTCCTATAAGGCCCAAGCTTACAAAGGTGAAAACGCCCGCAATGGCGCCCCGCGGAATACGTCTTTTTTCGAGCATTTCCACAACCGGATTAATGATAAAAGCAATAATATAGGCCAGCACAAAAGGGATAAGCAGGTGCCCGGAGTCATAGATAAGCCAGAGTCCCGCCGAAAAAGTAGTTGCATACAGTAGGGCACGGGCTACCGGTTGTTTGCGAATAGGATACAAAACAATGCCAATCAGTAATCCATAGCCGAGGGGGTTTATCAGGTGTTCTAGCAGATACATCAAAAATAGCAATCCGGCTACTCCGCCTGCCATCAAAATAAGTTGTCCCCGTTCATTGAGCCACGACTGGGAATGCTTGGCCATAAGTTAGCTACTTGGTATTAGAAAATGTTACACTTTCATTAAAAACAGGAATTAACGCTTTAATATATTGATTGAAGTACAAAGGGAAAGTGAAAATTTCAGATTATTTTTTGAAATGTAACAACTATGAGCAAGCCTTCTGTAAACCATTTACATTGGATGATAAAAAAGTGTCTAAATTCCTGCTGCCAGCGTCAGGATTTGGGAGGCAAAGCATGAGAAGTATATAATTAGTATTGTTTATTTCTCTATTCGAATGCGAGAACCATCAGACCACAGTTGTATGGCTCCGGTAAGGCTGGTGAAATATAGCGACACTGAGTCTTGCTGCAGGCGTTGTATAGCTGCAGGGTGCGGATGATGAAACTGATTTTGTTTACTAAGCGAAATAATTCCGGCTTTAGCATCCGCTTGTTGTAAAAGAGGAGTACTTGAGCTCGTTTTACTACCATGGTGACCTACTTTTAAAAAATCTGTTGCTATTAATTGCGGATAGTGCCTGGCAATGCGCTGCTCCTGCTGATGTTCAGCGTCGCCCATAAACAGCATCTGTGTTTGTCCATAGATCAATTCCAGTATTAAGGATCGATTATTAACATTTGCATCGGATATATTTTGAGCGGGTCCATAGATAAATATTCGCATCGATGGATCTAGAACAACTTGTTGTCCGGCTGTAAGTGGAACAATCGGAATTGTTTTCTCCGTTGCTTTTCGCCGATAGGTATCATATAGTTGCGAATCATATTTAGCTCCAGAATTATATATAGTGTCGATAGCAATGTTGTCAATAAGTTCCGGCATACCGCCGATATGGTCGGCATGCGGATGCGAAAGAAAAATCCCGTCGAGTTTTTCGATCCCTTTTTGTTTTAGATAAGGTATAATGATGTATTTACCGCTGTTGTAGTCGGGCTGCCACCGGCCTGTATCGATGAGAAAATGCTTTCCCGCGGGCGTTTTGACAAGTGCTGCATCGCCCTGACCGACATCAAAAAAAGTGATATGCAATTTAGCCGGCTGTATCTTTTGGATAATATTTTGAGCCTGATCCACACAGAGTAGGGCTAGTACAATAGCCAACCATTTCCACCGCATTTTGGGAATAGGAAGCGAAGCAATAAGAAAGATAATGGCTGTCCATATCGAAAAGAATAGCAGGCTACGGATGTGGACTTGCATCCAGCTCCAGGGCCAATTGGCCGTAAGTGTAACAAACCAGTCAAGCAGCCCTAGAAAATAGTCAATTGGTATATTGAGTGTGTGAGCCAAATCGGGAAGAAAACTACTCAACGGAAGGAGTAATAACCCGACCGGTACGGCAATTCCCAATATCGGAACTACAATGGCGTTAGCAAATGGTCCGATAATAGAAAATTCACCAAAATGGTAGGCCAGCAGCGGAAAAAGTCCCAGCTGTACAATAAATGAGATTATAACCACCATCACCGGCTGTCCATACCAGCGGTATTGAATCCAAGCGGGGAGTTTGCGTGAAATAATGGGCGCGGTGAGTAGAATAACATAAACAGCACTGAATGAAAGCTGAAAACCAATGGTAAACAGATTACCGGGATTTATTAATAACAATATAAGTGCGGCTACGGCCGTCAGATTTTTCGAATTGCGTACTTTGTTAAAAAGTTTGCCATAGGCTAAGAATCCACCTACTAATGAAGCACGCATGACTGAGGCAGAGAAGCCAGTCAGCCCGGCATAAAAGAACAGGAGCATCAATAATAAAAACAGCCCGATTTCTTTTCCGTAGCGAAAGGTCCAGAACAGGGGTATACAAATCCAAAAAGGTGCTAAGATAAATCCCACATGAAGGCCCGATACGGCCATGATATGGGATAGGCCAGCACGGGAAAAGGCAATCTTTTCTTCACGCTTGAGTTCATTTTTATGGCCTATTAACAATGCTTTGGCTAGTGGCACTGTTTGCTTGCTAAAGTTATGTTCGATCGCATCTAATACTTTTTGACGAAGGCTCGTCCATCGAAAAACGGAAGCGGGAGAAGAATGAATGTTCCCAATATTTGTGATTCCCGCTTGTGTATAAATCCCGATGGAGCTCAGGTAATCTTTATAGTCGAATTGACCGGGGTTTCGCTTTGGATCCAGTGGATAGATGATAGCTGAAAAATTTATTTGATCGCCCAGCTCCAAGCCATTGGGAAATGGAATATCTGCGGGATCGAGAATAGTACGGATACGATAAGATTTATCCCAAAGAATGTCATTGGGGTAAAGGGTGGTATCTACGTTGGTGTCAATCTGATACTTGCCGGTGTTGGTCTGCCTTATTTGATGGACGGTGCCCGAAAAGGTGAGTTCCTTCCAGGTGTAAGCATTCAGGATTTGTGCTTCCTCAGGTGGGGTGCGATAGTCAAAAAAGGAGTGCCAAGAGGCTCCAAAAGCGATAATGAGTATCAAATAACAGCAGATGGCAGTATTGTATAATCCAGCTTTCAGAAATTCTTGATAAAAATATTCACTGAGCAGATAAATAGAAGCTGATGTTGCGAACAGGCCAAGCCAAATATAAGAACTCACCTGAAGGTGATAATCCAGTAATATACCTGCGGCCATCAGCAGGAGAAGGCGTACCGCTGGATAGGAGGCAAAAGGAAACTGATATGATTGTTTGATCTCCACATAGGTATGATCGTTTTTGGACCAAATCCTTACGGAATAGTTTGTTTTTGAGTTTTAATGCAAAGCCCGACTTTGAAATGGCCAAGAGGGTGCTTATAATTTGAGAAATCAGTCAAATTAATACGGACAAATATGATGTTTGCAAAACAACTAGTCGGGCTACTGGTAATTGTAATGGCGATAGGATGTACAAAAATGGAAGGACAAAATAAGGCAGCGAATCAAGATACGACCAAAAAAGACTGGGCTCTGGTCATTCATGGTGGTGCCGGAACGATATCCAAAGAAAAACCTGATTCGGTGGTTAAAGCGTATAAAAGTGATCTGGATGAAGCTTTATCGGTTGGCGAAAAAATTCTTAAAGAAGGAGGAAGTGCTCTTGATGCGGTTGAAAGTGTGATTAACTACTTAGAGAATAACCCTAAATTTAATGCCGGTAAGGGAGCGGTATTTACGCACGATGGAGGTCATGAATTGGATGCTGCTATTATGTTAGGTAATAACCGTAAGGCCGGAACGATTACCGGCGTAAAGACGATCAAAAACCCAATATCACTAGCACGCTTGGTGATGGAAAATTCAAAACACATAATGTTTGCCGGTGAGGGAGCTGAAGAATATGCCAATCAATTTGATTTGGAGCGCGTAAACCAAGAGTATTTTTACACCGAAAGCCGACACAAAGCCTGGAAGCGAGCCATTGAAGAGGAGAAACAAGACGGAGCACAGTCCAGCGTTATTGAGCCTGGTATCCCCGGTGACTTTTTTGATGAGAAAAAACTTGGTACGGTAGGAGCCGTAGCTGTTGATAAGGATGGACAAATTGTTGCAGGAACCTCCACTGGAGGCATGACGAATAAAAAGTTTGGCCGTGTGGGCGATGTACCCATTGTGGGAGCCGGAACGTACGCTAGTAATGAAGTAGCAGTATCTATGACGGGCTGGGGCGAAAAAATTATGCAGGCTGTATCAGGACATACCGTCAGCGCCTATATGAAACACAAACCTGCAACTGTTCAGGAAGCTGGTAATTATTTGTTGCAAGATGTGCTTAACGAAGGCGAAGCGGGCATGATAGCCGTTGATAAAAATGGCAATACCTACCTGAATATGAATACCCAAGGCATGTTTCGTGGCACGTCTGATTCAGAAGGGAATCGTAAGGTGGCAATTTGGTAGTTGCTTGAGGACTTTGTCTTGTACAACCCCAATGCTTGTTCATTCTGAGCTTATCGACTCCGACAGATTGGGAGCAGATAATGTTTAGCCTTTTGAGGAAGGCCTTTTAATCTTGTTCAGAGTGATAGCCTAGTTGCCAAAGCTCTCTACTTTTTTTACAGAGTTATTCTTGCCACCTACGTAGAGGATTGTTGATTTTCGGATTCCTTTGAGATGAATACAGGAATGCCGATGACGCAGTATTTGGTTAGCTTATACCCGGGTTAAAAAATCTTTAATAATACGCGTCATATCAGGTTCGGCCATTTCTGCTGCTTCTACAACGTCTTCAATACTTACTGGTTCGAGTGCATCGGGGAAGCACTCGTCAGTAATAGCAGAAATGCCGAGTACTTGCATGTCCATGTGAACAGCAGTGATAACTTCAGGTACAGTACTCATCCCTACCACATCAGCACCGATCATCCGTAAAAAACGGTATTCGGCCTTGGTTTCCAGGGTGGGGCCACTGAGTGCAAGATAAACACCTTCGTGCATTTTGATTCCCTTATCCAGTGCTACTTGCTCGGCAATATTGCGGAGTTCTTTGGTATAGGGATCACTCATATCCGGGAAACGCGGGCCGAGGTCATCGTCATTGGGACCGATAAGGGGGTTGTCGCCCAGCATATTGATGTGGTCATTAATCAACATGATATCACCGCGCTGGTAGTTCGGATTCATGCCGCCGCATGAGTTGCTGACGATCATCATTTGTACGCTTAGTGCATGCAGTACGCGGATGGGGAAGGCAATTTCTTGCATAGAATAGCCTTCGTAGTAGTGGAATCGTCCCTGCATAGCCACAACTTTCTTTCCGCTTAGCGATCCAAAGATCAATTGTCCCTCGTGACTTTGCACGGTTGAAACTGGGAAGTGGGGAATATTGGCATAGGAAATAGCTGCCTCCACATCAATTTCATCTGCAAGGTTACCTAATCCCGTACCAAGAATAATCAGATGCTCAGGCCGCTGCTGAGTTTGCTCTTCGAGATAAGAAAGTGCTTCATCGCGTTTTTTGCGAAATTCAGTGACAGATTCTCGATTCATTTGTTTTTATTCGTTTTATTAAAACAAAATTGAAGATACGAAAAGGAGAGCAGAAAAGAATGTTGAGGAAAACGACCGTTGATGCTCACTTCTAACGCCTGTTAGTCCATGTCATCGATGAGGTCATCCATATCTTCGGTTCCCGGTGGTAGTGGTTGACTGTCTGTCTCTACATCTTCATCTGTTTCTTCAGAAAGTGCTTTTACCCGTCGCTTTGCCTTTTCATTCAGGCTTTCTGAAAATTCATCTTCATCGGAAGGAACATCAAACAGAGCAGCTTCATCTTTAGAAAATTGTTCAAGCGATTCTTGGGCCATCTCTAGGTATGATCGAATACCGCTGATAATTTCTTTACGGCGGTCAAGCAGCCGGATGATGCTTTGGCGAACTTGCTGGCGCTGTTGTGTAGCTTCGCGGATAATGGATTCGGCTTCCATTTCAGCTTTTTCCACCTTGTTGCGGGCGTCTTTGCGGGCCCCGGTCAGCTTCTGTTCGGCTGATTCTTTGGCTGTCTGCAGTGTTTCATGGAGTGCTTCTTCAACGCGCTCGTAGTGTTTTAATTTTTCTTCCAGTTCATCAATGCGTTCTTCCAGCTCACGGTTTTTCCCGACCAGGTGTTCCCATTCGTTAGACATCAGGTTGAGAAAAGCTTCTACCTCATCCTTGTCGTAGCCGCGAAAGGATTTCTCAAATTCCTGTTGCTTAATTTCAAGTGCTGTCAGTTTCATAGCTTGTCTCCTAAATAATCAGATAAATTTGTGTAATGTAACGTGCTACTCTCGTAGCATATTCTGTAGGTTATTATCGTCCTTGGAACTGGATTGTTCCTTGGACGTTTCCCGATCTTCAATTTCAATACTCTCTTTGGGCGCTTCAATCTCTGGAGAATTAGCTGATGCTTGTTCCGTGTCTTCGTCAGCAATAATAGCCTCTAAGTGTTCTATGCGCTTGGTTGTATCTTTTTTGTATTCTACAAAGGCTTTGGCCAATCGGTTGAATTGTTCTTCTTCAATTGAGCTGTTATTTCTGTTTATCCACGCTTTTATGATTCCAAACGTTTTGGCGGCCAAGTAGCCAAAGAGCGCAAATGCTCCAATTGAAACCACTAATGCAACTACCATTTCTTGAAAAGTCATAATAGAAGCTGGTTTTTCGATTTTAAATCATTTGCCAAATTATCACTTTCTTGAAGAACCTCAATTTTTGAGAAATACCCGTCACGTTTTCCTTCCTCAGCAATAATAGTTTTTAAATATTGTATTCGCTTAGCCATATCCTTTTATGTTTTGTAAACGATTCAGTCAGCTTGTTAAATCTGTTTGAAGCCTACTTTGTATGAAGGTTAGTCCCTGTTGTATAGGTAATTCATGATTGTCTCAGAACCTATTATTTGTTCCTGCGTTTGTCTGCGATATCTGAAACTTTTTGTTGATTTTGCTCTTTAACAGATGGTTCTTCTTCAATTTCAATTTCACTCATACCAGTTCCTGCCCCGGTCTTAAAGTCATCGGGTTCACCCGCAGCAATGGCTTCGAGGTTTTCAATACGCTTTTTTAGTGAATTGATAAGCTTTCGCAGATCTTCAACCTCTTCTTCGTTTTGGCGGCTTTTATTTTTTATTTCTAATTTATTGCGCTGGTATTCGATAGCCAGTCCGCCAATAATGGAAACCAATACAATCAGAAAAATCCAAACTGTCATAACACTTTGCTTTCGTTAGTAACTGTAATGTACTAAATCTGAGATAGATTGAAAGCACTTATACTGACATTCTAACGAATAGTTACGTATAGTTACGTTCGCCAAAAATGGCGCGCCCTACCCGAAGCATGGTGGATCCTTCTTCTATCGCTACTTCCATGTCGTTGGTCATGCCCATAGAAAGTTCATCAAGCGACACATTTTCGGTTTCATATTTTCGATGTTCGTCGCGCAGTTTACGCAACATGGCAAATTGGGGACGTACTTGTTCAACTTCATCAGGATCTACAAAGCTGGCCATGCCCATCAGTCCGTGGATACGAACGTGATCAAGCCCTTGGGCATATTCCAAAATTTCAGGCAGCTGTTCAGCTTCGCAGCCACTTTTTTGATCCTCTCCGCTGATGTTAATTTGAACCAAGGTGTTGACGACCCGATCTATGCGAGAGGCTCGTTTTTCAATTTCTCTCAAATATTTCGATTTACTAATTGAATGGATCCAGTTAACGCGATCTACTATATATTTAATTTTATTGGTCTGTAAATTGCCAACCATGTGCCACTGAATTTCTTCTTCCCCATATTCGCCCATCTTTTCTTGCAGTTCCTTGGCGCGGTTTTCCCCGAAATGCAGTTGTCCACAACCAAAAGCTTCTTTAATATTACTCAGTGGCTTCATTTTGCTGACGGCCACCAACGTAATTTCATCGGGATTTCGCCCTGCTTTTTCGCAGGCATTAGAAATACGTTGTTGTAAACTATCCAGGTTTTGACAAATGTCTTTACTCATTAACAGGTATTTTCTATAGGAGGTTTATTATAATAAGTAGTCTTAACAAAGTTCAGAATTCTATTGAAAAATAAGCTTTTAAGAAAGCTATTAAAATCATATTTTAAAGGACTGAATTAAATAATTGAATTTACGTTGATTAGGAAAACGACGGGTATTTTTAATTTCGAGTCTGATATAACCAGTTTCCATCTCAGGCCAAAGAAAATGGCAACGACAAAAAACCGAGGTGGATCGCCCAAATGAATATTCAGGTTCGGCATATTTCCACCTTTCTTAACCAATGGGCTCCCCCCAGTACCAAACTAGATTATGACAACGTCGGGCTCCTTGTCGGCGATCCGGATCAAGAGATTTCACGTGCGCTAACCTGTCTGGATGTAACACTGGATGTTGTTGGCGAAGCCATCCAGAATGATTGCGATCTGATTGTTGCCCACCACCCGCTCATTTTTAACGGTATTGATCGTATAAATCCCACAAATGAGCAGGGTAAAATCACTTTTAAGCTTATCAAAAATGATATTGCGCTCATTGCTGCTCACACTAATCTTGATGCTGCGCTTGATGGTGTATCATTTGTGTTGGCCCAGCAGTTAGGGCTCGAGAATCTGCAGTTTTTAGATAGCAGCTATAATATCAGCCGTAAGATTGTACTTACCACCGACCATTCTGATGAAGATTCAGTACTCAAGCTTCTCAATTATTATTCGGCTGAGGAAGCTCATTATTATGAGGTAAAAGGCAAGAAGGATGGCCAGCGAACCTATGAAGCTATCATGGATGAGCATCATGTAGCGGATTTAAAAAGTGAGCTTGAAAAAAACGGATTGTTGCATGAAGGTAGCTTTCAAGTGATGGAGGTTGCGAGCCCCTCTAATAACGTAGGTATGGGGGTGGTTGGATTTTACCGTAACAAAGGATTGACGAAACAGCAATTTTTAGATGGCATTGCCGATGCATTGAATGTTAAGGCTGTACGCTATTCAGGTTCTGTGGATCGCATTAAAAAGGTAGCTGTTTGCGGTGGAGCGGGAGTTTCGCTAGCACGGCAGGCAGTAGGACAAGGTGCGCAGGCCTTTGTGACATCAGATATTAAATACCACGATTATTTTACCGATACCGATGACTTTTTACTGATTGATGTAGGACATTATGAAAGTGAAGTGCCCATTGTGGCAGCACTAAAACAAGAACTTACCGAAGCTTTTGAACAGCTGGATGTTTTTGAAACAGGGATTAATACGAATCCTATGCAGGTTTTTATACCTGACAATAAATAAAATCCGCAGGAATAAACGACGACAATAATTACTTATGGAAGAAGTACTTCAACAGTTAGCTAATCTTCAATATATCGACAGCAGAATTGATGAGCTTAAACAGCTGCGGGGTGATCTACCGGAGGAAATTCTCGATATAGAGACTGATATAAATCGATTTGAGGCTAAAATTGATCGGCTAGAGGAAGAGAAAAAAGACCTAAAGGTTGAAAATGATAACCTCGAGCTGGAGATCAAAGATGCCGAAAATAAGATGGAAAAATATGAAGAACAGCAGATGTCGGTCCGTAATAATCGAGAGTATGATGCGCTGACTAAAGAGATTGAGTCTCAAAAGCAGATTATTGAGAACTCACAATCTCGAAAAGAAGAAATTGAGAAGCGCCTTCAAGAAATTGACCCCCAGATGGAAAAGATTCAAGAGCAGCTGGAGGACACTAAAGAGCTCTACGAGGAAAAACAGGAAGAGCTTGAAGAGGTAAAAGAAAATACTCAGAAAGAAGAGGATATGCTTGAGGAAAAGCGTGAGGAGGTTGAGAAAGATATCGACGAGCGTTACCTAAAGAGTTATAATCGTCTTCGCAATGGCCTTTCAAACGGTCTTGCTGTTGTTCCGATGGAAAAAGGAGCTGCCCTTGGAATGGCATTGCCGCCGCAAACACAAGTAGAAGTTCGTCATAAAAACAAGATTATCATTGATGAAAACAGCGGACGTATTGTAGTGCATGAGTCCTTTTTTGAAACGGCTGAAGAAGAACTGTCGCTCTAGAAGTAACGGTATCAAATTAGTTTCTACTTAAAAGATGTACCGCATCGACTTAGATGCGGTATATCTTTTTTCAACATTCTTACTAAGAAATTTATTTCGCTTCTTCCCTATGGTACAGAACAAGATATTTATTAGTGGGGAGTAGCTTACTATCACTTCTCGAGATGGATACTCATTATAGCAGTTTACTGTTATGATTAGGCTGCTAAATTGTTCCATCAAATAAAATATTCCGAAGATTTTTGTATATTTAATAATGGATGATCGGGCAACCGCTCACCTGTCAGGTGAGAGGAAAGTCCGAACACCAACGAGTACTGTGTTTCCTAACGGGAAGATTCGGGCAACCGGATAGAAGAAAGTGCCACAGAAAAATAAACTACCCGGCATGTATGCTGGGAAAAGGTGAAAAGGTGAGGTAAGAGCTCACCGTCCCGCATCGCAAGGTGGGGAGCAGGGCAAACCTCACAGGGTGCAAGCTCATGTAGGTCGTACGCCGCTCGTCGTTATACGGCCGGGTGGAGTGCTTAAGTTCCGGGGCGACCCGGGAATTAGATAAATGATTGCCTCTGACAGAATTCGGCTTACAGATCATCCCATGAAATTATATCAAAGGGCTGCCCGAAAGGGTGGCCTTTTGTATAGTAAGAGATGTGAACAGCTGTTTTTAATTTAAACGTATGCCGTAATGTAACACTATTCGGCTGGCGGCATGCCGTAACTAAATACTGTTGATTCGCGCTGAACGGTTTCAGGCATTCGTTTATAAACAATCCATGTACCAATAATAGTTGCTATTCCGATAACGATAAACGGCAGCTCGAAGAAAAAGACCGTTAACAGTCCCGCAAATAGCGGACCAACGGCAATTCCGAGTCCAAAGCCCATCGTGACCACGCTCATCTGACGTCCTTCGCCACCTGTTTTGGATAGATCAGCAGCGAGAGCAAAAGCAGGAGCTGCAACCCCGGCAGCGGCAATACCCTGTAGGAGGCGGACGATAATGAGCTGTGTTAATGTTTGTACTTCACCCATTATAATAGTGGTTAAGCCCATGATTGCAAGGCCGCCCAGGATAAATGGTTTACGGCCGAACTTATCAGAAAAATGGCCCAGGGGCACTTGGGAAATAAGTCGGCCGACCATCAGCATACTAAAGGCGATGCTGAAGCCGATGGCGGTCATTTCGAGTCGGGCATTAAACTCATTTTCGAGTGTGGTAACCATTGAGAAGCAGCAAGCCATTGCAAAAGTAGCCAAAGCTGCAGTGAGAATCCCGTCACCGTATAGGGATAAATCAAATACTTTGAGGTGGCGCGTAACTTCTTTATCAGTCTCAATCTTAACCTCTTTAACCCAACTTTGAACGAGTAACATTGACAGAATGATAAATCCCGACCCCAGGTAAAAAGCGGCGTCAAAACCGTAGTGAACCTGCAGGTATCCACCGACAACAGGCCCAATGGCAAAACCGATAATCCGAAAGGTGCTATATACGCCCATCGATCCACCGCGGGTACTTCGTTCCGTGATGAGGGTCATCAGCGAAAGAACAGCTGGGATGGTGATGGCTACGCCCAATCCCTGCAGTGTACGTAAAATGAGCAGATGAATGAAGTTGTCTGCAAAGATAAAAAATAAGGTACTTATGCCGATGAGGCCCAGACCAGCCTGGATTAGTTTTTTTCGCATGTTGAGCTTGTCGCTGAGTGCACCCATCACCGGCTGAAAAATAGCAGCAATAAACCCAAACAGAGAAATTAAAATACCCACAAGAATAGGGACCGGAAAATCGACAAAGTTGCTGGGCAGTTTAGCTACATAAAGTGGAATAAGAATGAACAAGATGCTGTTGCCCATGGCATCGGCCATGCGTGCAACAGAGAGCGCTAGCACTCCTTTGTTAATACCGAGTGTCTTGATAAGCTTATCTTTGAGGGGCAAAAAGTGGTTGCTTACTATTTTTATGATTGGCTATTTGATCATAGAATGAGAACGGTTTTCAGAGGTAATCGTTCCATCCAACAGGCATCAAAAATAACAACCGAATGTTAAGATTTGATGTAGGTTTCAGGATCTTGTCGGTAAAACTCACTCAGTTGATGATACAGTTTGGGGTGTTGATTCTTAAGTTCTGTGGGTCTCTCAAAAAAGCATTCAGTTATAACGGCAAAAAATTCTGCTAAGTTTGTAGCGCCGTAAGAATCCAGCAGTGTCTCTCTGTTTCGCTGCAAATCAGAAACAAATTGTTGGTACTCATCGCCAACGACTCTGGCCCAAGACAGGAATTGGGATTCCTCATATTCGTCTTCTACTTGGCTGGTAGCCCCGTATTCATAATCCAGCTGGTGGGCAAATTCATGGAATACCAGGTTTTGTCCATCGTGGATGTCACGTGCGCCATTTTGAACCTGATCCCATGCCAGAACAATAGTTCCCCGGGACCAGGCCTCGCCATGTCTCTGCTGGAACCCTTCTTCCACAAAAAAACTGTTGTTCCGGTTTTTTATTTTAGCTACATAAGGCTTGGGATACACGAGAACCGATCGCAAATCATTATAGACAAACGAATAGTCATCAGTGCCGAGGATCAGGATGCAGGCTTGGGCAGCAATGGAAACACGAATTTTATCCGTAATTTCTAGTCCGGCACAGCCTTCAAAATTTGTTTCATTCAGAAATATAGTAATGAGCTCTTTTAATTTTTTCTGGAGCCCACCGGGCAGATGCTGTATGTAGGAAACGTTTTCAGAAAGAATGGATTCCCATTCTTGGGGAAAGGAACGTTTTGCAATGCGTTTTCGGCGCCAACTGGTAAACCCAAACATGGAGTGGTTACATATTTACTTTATAGGACCCTTTGTACTTGCGATCCAGTTCGCGCTTCATATCACGTTCTTTAATGTCCTGGCGCTTGTCGTGCTTCTGTTTACCCTTGGCAATGCCAATTAAGACCTTGGCATACCCTTTTTTAAAATAGAGCTTGAGCGGGGCCAGCGTATATCCCTTTTTATTAACGGCTTTATCCATATCACGAATTTCACGCTTGTTAAGAAGTAGCTTGCGTTCCCTGCGCGGATCGTGGTTTTCAAAAGAACTGTGCTTGTACGGCTTAATATACATATCCCGTAGCCATACTTCCCCATCTTTGAGGTAGGCAAATGCTTCGCTGAGACTAGCCTTGCCGTTACGCAGTGACTTCACTTCGGTACCTCGTAAAACAAGCCCGGCCTCGTACGTTTCCTCAACATGATATTCGTGCCGTGCCTTCCGGTTTTTAATGGTTGGTGTGGAATTGTTGGACATTGTTTATAAAAACTATGTAAGGATTTGTGAGTGTTGGAGTCTTACTATAAGGTAAACAATTAGCTTTCAGTCTTCAGCTATCAGCAACTTATTAAATACTATTTATTATGAGAAATTTCAGAAATTTAAAAGTTTGGGAAAAGAGTCATAATCTGACCTTAATATTTACGAATATACATCTTCTTATCCGACAGATGAACGTTATGGCTTAACAAGTCAAATGCGTCGATCGGTCTCTTCTATCCCCTCCAATATTGCAGAAGGTTGTGCAGGAATTCACAACCCCAATTTGCAAGATTTTTAAATATTGCATTTGGGTCTGCATCTGAATTGGAGTATCAGTTGATCTTGAGCAAAGATTTAGGATTTCTTAGTGAAGAAATATTTAAAAAACTGTTTGATAACGTCACAGAAATAAAGCGTATGATAAGCTCTTTTACTAAAAGAAGTTCAATCTGATAGCTGAATGCTAACTGCCGAAAGCTATTAGTAATCAAATCCAAGTTCATTAAGGTCAGCAATAATTTCTTTGCCCGGTGATTTCTCTGGCATGGTACTGTAAATATCCATAATCTGCTTAATCTCAGACCGTGCCTTTTGGTTTTTGGGATTGATATTCAGTACAGCAATATATTGTTCCAGTGCCGAGGTCATCCTGCTTCGCATGGTACTGTCTTCCGGCCCGCGATATTCTAGGAAAAGACCATAATTGAGGTGTGCTTTTTCTTTAAGACGGCCAAGGTTAGCATTAGTATCTTCAGCCGAAGCATTGTTTAAAAGATCCAATGCTCGTGTATAATTGTCATCTGCAATAAGCTGATCAATCCGTTTAGGTAAATCTTCGGGCGTGCTGTTACCGCAGGCGATAAACAGTGGAATCAAGAATAGCAGCGAGAGATAGCGCATAAAAATTAATTTTGATAAGGATCGAAGTTGTATTGAATGTATAAGATAACTAAAAGATCTCTAGATTAAATACAGGGGATTGGGACTAATACAGAGCACAAAAATAACCATGCAAAGCCATCCCAGGAATCGGCGGGTAGGAGTCAGTTTGCGTTCACGCAGTGCCGGGGGATGCTCAATTCCTACCAGGTAGGCAAGAAAAAATGACCAGAAAACCCAGATAAGTGAACCTGAGGTGGTGATGTTGCCCACATATAGATACAGGAATCCGGCCGAGCTGGCGATACTTGTAGCCAACGTAGGGATAATCCACTGTAGATCGCCTTTGAATGCTTTTCTGAGCAATGTATATAGTACGGCTGCCCAGATAATCCAGCTTAAGATGCCGAGGGAATTATCGAAATCGCCGAGATTCATATGGATAAAAGGAATGGCCTCTATACCCGCCAGCGTTATTAAAACTCCAAAAAACAGGCGGGCTACGATCTTGTGTTTTTTAAATCCGATAAGGGAATAGAGTATATGGCCCCCATCGAGCTGACCTATGGGCGTTAGGTTCAGTGCCGTAAAAAACAGCCCCAGCCATCCCGCAAACAGAAAGGGATAGTGATACATCTCCCACATGGGGGGTACGTTCTCATAAAATGAGGCCAGTGCACTGTAAAGAATGGTGTTACCCACCATTAGTACGTTGCCGTTGGTTTCCTGCGGCGGATTATCAGGATATACGCCATTTTCTGCGACGTATTCTTTGACTGCTTCGTGGCCTTCAAAGTTTTGTATATAAGATGGTTCCGGCAGCGTCGAAAATCCATAGATGAGAACAACCAGCGATACTACAAAGCCGGCCAGTGGTCCAGAAGCGCCCACATCAAACATTTTATAGGTGTCATTAATTTTTTGTTTGATGCGGATAACGGCTCCAAACGTTCCAATGCCCAAGGGGATAGGGATAAAATAGGGCAGGGTAACTTTAATTTTATGATATACGGCTGCAAAATAATGACCAAATTCGTGTACACCCAAAAAACCTAAAAGTAGTCCCGCAAAAAGGAGACCCCGGAAAAAATCTGAGAGCGATGGTAGTCCCAAGGGAAATGGTGCAGGATTGAATCCGACAAAGCTGGAGCCAGTTAGCGATACTGTGAGTACAGTAATCAGGAAAAGTGCTAGATGTTTAGCAATGGTCTTAGGATCCAGTTCCTGTCTAACTTGTTGAGAAAAGGAAGATTGAGCATTAACGAGATCGAGTTGAAAGTCTGTTGTTTCCGTTGGGGGTTTGTTATCCAAAAGTATTAGTACGTTTATTAAGTTCTTGTAATGGGCATCGTCATACAGCGCGCGCCGCCCCGCCCGCGGCAGAGTTCGTGGCCGCGAAAGCTAATGGCAATTTTTTTATCTGACGGATCAAAGTTGCGATCACTGTATTCTTCGACAAATTCGTATTGGTCCATTAGCTGGTAGCCGTGATTTTTTAGTTCCCGAAATGTATTGGTGTTCCGTTCATATCCAACAATAACGCCGGGAGCCAATGCAAAAACGTTTGCACCGTCAGTCCATTGTTCACGAAATTGATTGGTACGCTGGTCTCCTCCACAATTGATAAAGGTGAAGTCACGATTCATAAGTTCGGTGAGTGCCTTTTTTAGCGAAGGCATCGATTCTGTAATAATAGAGCCATTCTGTGATCGCAGTGCCACTACATTGTTTTGACGCTGAGTGATATCCGGAGGAAATGCAATACATTCATGCTCACTGGAAAAAGTGAAAATAGTATCCAGGTGCATCGATGAACGTTTCTTGGGGATGTCCACAGCCAGCACGTGCTCAACACCTTGTTCCAGTAATCCTTCGGTAGCTGTCATCAATCCGCTAAACGAAGTGCGGGCACTCATGCCAATGAGTACAACTTTTTCGGATGCTACCAACACATCACCGCCTTCAATAGATTCTTGCTCATCAATGCGTATAGTGTTTTTCTTAATGTCAGCAAATAGCGGGTGATGCTGTATGAGCGTTTCCATAAGGATGGATTCACGAATACGGGCTTTTCTAGCCGGCTGTGAAAGTAGTATGCTATCATTGACGACTGCTGCGAGGTCGCGGGTAAATAGCAGATTGGGCGTGGGATGGAGTGTAAAGTTCTGTATCGAATCTGTGGCTCCATTAATAACAAAGCGGAGCAGTTCATCTGCATCCAGGGCAAAGAGTTCGTCTTCAATAGTATGAAGATTTTGTTCGCTGAGCCGCCCAATCAGCTTTTCAATAAAAAAAGATCGAGCATTATCCTGCTTGAAACACTCCCTCAGTAGATCAGTAATTTCATAAATGGTTCCGTCTTCGGGCATGGCAGCTTTAAAAACGTTGAGCATATCAAGGTGCTCACGGCGGGCATCTTCTTCAAAAATGATATCATCGAACAAAAGCTCGTCTTTTAATTCTGGGTTTACAAGCGATACTTCGGTGCCCGGAGTGTGAACGATGACACTTTTAAGCTGAGCCGTTTCTGATGTGACGGATAAATCCATTGAGGCAATTTGCTTTATTGGGTTTTAATGAGCTGAAGATACAGTTTTTAGACTGTAACCACTCACTAGTGCTGATTCCAAATATACATGTTGATCGGGCAATTTTTAAATCCTAATTAAAGTAGAAAAGTAGTATAGAATTTCTCTATATTTTCGCACGATTGGCAGTGAAAAACTGTTAATTTGTTTCATTAGTCGAACACCACTTTATATTGGATTGATAATTATATGTCATCATCGTCTGAAATAGAATCGCTGGTTTATTTGCTTGAGGACCCGGATCCTTATGTGCAGGATAAGGTAAGATCGCGGCTTTTTGAGCTGGGTGAACAGGCAGTGCCGCTGCTTGACCAGCAGAAAAATAATACTCAGGATGAGGGTGAGCGTGAGCTGATCAGCGAAATAATCCGGTGGATTACCTACAGCAGCGTTGAGAATGACTTTATGGATGTGGTAAGTGGCGGACTTAATAATTTAAAAGAGCTTGAAGATGCTATTTTTATTCTGTCACGATTTAACAATCCTACCTTGCGTGCCAGTGAATATAAGAAAAAGCTAGACCGGTTTGCCGAAACTATTGGTGATGAAGTGCGCTATGCTCTTGATGACAGTCAGAAAATGCATGTTGTGCTCGATTATGTTTTTGCCGAACTGGACTTTAGTGGAAGCACCAAGGATTATTACAACCCTGAAAATTCATACTTGAATTGCGTGATTGATCGGCGGCAAGGATTACCCATTACACTATCACTTATTGTGTTGTTTATTGGTCGCCGGCTACAGCTTCCTTTTCATGGTATAAATATGCCCATCCACTTTATGTTAACTTACCAAGGGGAAATGGAAGAGGTACTTATTGATCCTTTTGATCACGGTAAGTTGGTAGATTATAGCCAGTGCTATTATTTCTTAAAGCAGAATGGTATTGATCCTAAAAGCAAGCACTTTTCGGTTGCTTCCGAGATAACTATTCTGGCTCGCTGTATCCGGAATCTTATTAACAGCTACGAAAAATTGGACCAGTTGGATACAGCAGAAAACCTGAAAAACTTACTCAGTACGGTAGAAACTATAGCCGCCCAACACTAAGTCTGTTTATGAAATTAAAGGGATAGTTGAAGAAGTCCTCTTTTTGCAGCAGCTTACAATGCGCCTATTGAAGGCGTCTCTCTTGATGAATAACGGAAGCCCGCTTTGAACGGTGGGGCTTTCTTTTATTATATGTGAGTGTTTAGGCTGGGCTTATTGAGAGCTTATCTCAGACAATTTTCGGCATAGTGCGTAATTATATGCTAGTAAAGGCACTATAGGCAGGCCACGGGGCGAAAAGATATATTACTACTGGCAGCTTACACTTAGGATAGCATGTAACGCCCTACAACGAGAACCCAAAGGTATCTTGTTTCTCATTTGCAAATTCAAAGGGATTGATTTGTTCAGCTATCTTATAAAAAGACTGTGCTTCTTCTTGGTTGTTATTAAAACGATGAATATCGCCGGCTAGTTTGTAGACCATAGGATTTGAGGGGGCTTCATCCATCAGGTATTTGAGTTTGGGGATGGCATCATCCAGGTTTTTGTTATCTACATTAATAGCCAGGCGATAGAGGTCGGCCCGCAACGAGTTGTTTTGCGGCTTGAGCCGATCCAGGTAATGCAAGCACCGCGAATAGATATTGCGTTCATAATAAAAACGCACCAGTTGAAATATCAGTGCAGCAGATAACTCAACATCATCAAGCTGATCTTCAAGACGGCGCATGATTTCGCGTTCTTCCATTACCATAAACAAGTGAACAAGTCGGCAAATCGTATCATCATCATGTTCCGCCTTTAGTATTTCGGTTTTTAATTCATCGGTAAAAAGTCTGTGGAACTGTTCTATAATTTTTTCTTCAGGGAAGAGCGGGTTTACCAGTTCATCAAGCGCAAGCAGCTGGTCGAAAGTACTTAGAGATTTCAATTCTTCTTCTGAAAAGACTTCAATATTCCACTTCTCATTAAAGTAAGCTATATTTTTCCAATATTGTTCACTGTTGGTATCCAGATCAAGAGAAAAGGTGGTGGTGCCCAGATGGTGCTTAACATTTATATGTGGAGCAAGGCCCACCTTGTGACCATCTGACCGGGCCTGAAAACAAAAATCGATGTCTTCAAAAAATGCCATTTCAAACTCTTCATCCATCTGTAGGTTGGCATCAGTACGGATCATCATGCAAAAACTGTCAAGATATTCAGTACGGATCAGCGTGGGGGCGTCATCGTCAACATTTCGTTCCGCCTGATCGGGATTCAGCGTCTTGTTGGTAGAAGGTCCCATCACCGCGTATTGGGGGTTATTATCCATTAGCTTCGTTAGGTGCGCAATAGCATCGTCAGTAAACTCAACGTCATTGTGGAGCACGCAGGCATACTTGCCATTGGCTTTTTCAAGTCCACGATTGACCGAGGCTGCAAAACCGACATTTTTAGGATGCGTAATAACAGTGCAGTCCAAAAATTGCTTTTCCTGAAGCTCGTCCAAATAGTCGTGAGTATTATCTAGACTGGCATTGTCAATAACGATAAGCTCTAGGGGGGAGGTGTCACAGTGTTCAGAAATTGAGAGTAGACAGTGTTCTAGGGCTGGTTTTCCGTATGCTGTTGTGGGGATGATAAGACTGACCTTTGGTTTTTTCGTGTCAGTTGGTTCAGTTGTTTTCCTTGGTTTTTGTTCTTCCGATTTACTTACCTCATGCTTGAGTTCGGATGCCTCAACAAACCGACGTTTCTTTTCGAGTACTTCAATTTTTAGCTGACTTGCTGCCTGATGGTTGGGATGGTTCTGTAGAACTTCTTCAATGAGTTCTAGTGCAGCATTGAAGCGCCCGTCTTTTTTCATGTTTTCAGCTTCGCTCAGTAAATTGTTATCAAATGATTTTTGGCCGGTAGAGGAATCCTGCTCTTGTAGTTGTTCAAGTACTTGGGTAACCGATTCCCGACTGTCCGCACGATAATCAGTTTGTCTAAGTAGAGTCATTATAATCTCTTCCCGATCCCGCACGGTTATATTTGGAGATTCGAGGAAACTATTGGTTGTATGCCACGACTCTGATTCCATAAATGAGGAGTCGCCCAGCCGGGCCGCGAGTTCGAGGCTGTGGTAGTGCTGCAAATATGGGTTGAAAAAGCGATTACCTGATGCAATCGTAGATAAATTCCAAATGAAATGGCTATCCTGTGGCCAGTGGCTGTTTTGTAAGAAAGATAACCATTGGTCGTGGCCGGTCGGTAGATTGGTGTCTTGAACGAGAGCCGAATATGAAGATTGGTTCAGTTTTTTTAGCTGTCGGGCAAGTAGATTTTCATTGATATCCTGAAGTGTTTCGGGCGCCCAGAATACCGAGCCGTTGCATTCTAGTAACACTTCGTTGAGGGCGTTACCGCGTCCTGATGGCTGATTGTGAGAAAAGAAGAAAGTATGCTCATGCTGATAATAATCTAGCAGTGAGGTTATGGCATCAGTCGTTCCATCGGTAGAGCCATCATCAATAACAAAAAGTTCAAAAGAAAATGCAGAGATGTCATAAAGAGTATCCAGAGTTGGTTCAATAACATCTCGTTGATTTTGGAAAACAAAAGCAACCGAAAGCAGTGGTTTGTCAGCCATAAATGTGCATCCCGATTGGGCAGTTAGTTTACCGAAATATACGAGCTGAAGGTGAAAAGGCGAAAATGATTTCTTTACAAGAAAGGGGAGGAGGTACAGTTTGTTATAGGGGGTTTTTAAAAGGATTTGTAATTTGTCATATTTTATATATTCTATCATGAACAAATTCATAAATAATTTTATAATAATTTTGCTTATGAAAGTTTTAAGGGAGATGCACTTGTCTATTATTATTCTTGCTGTTGCTATTATTGGATGTTCTAGTATGGGAACTATACAGGGCGATGCCTCAAAAGTTTATAGTGAAAAATATTCTAGAATGGGTGATGTTGTTGAACAAGCTATTAATAATAGATCGCTAAGTATTCAATCTATTAATGAGCCTTCATCTGGAGACAAGGTGGTTATAAAATTCAGTAAACCGATAAAGACATCGAGCCAAGATTATAGTAGTGAAAATGTTATTTCCGGGGATATTGCTGAAGTTATTATTGAAAAGGTTGACACTAAAAAAACAAGAATTACGATCTTCAATCCAGAGTATCATTATTCTGTATCAAGTTCTGAGAGAAAAGAATATGCTAAACAATTGATGAATGATATTGATGAAATCCTTGGTCGTTAGTATTTGACTGTGATTTTTTGAGCAGTTGAATGACGATTTTCTCTGTATGTATATTTATCGCTATCTGAATTTGGATCGCTATTTTCATCATTGCTCTCTGTGAGTCTATACAGACGATTCCCCATTTTGAAAGGGCAAAATAATTTGGTCAGGTAAAGCAGTAGTAATTACGAATTATAGATTAATTACAGTTTGCAAAATAAAGTTAGTCAGAATTGGATTAAACGCTTTGAACTTATTAAGATTTGCTATAAAAAATTTTCTTATGGAAATAGTGATTGTGGAAAACGGAAGATTCAGTTGGATAGTTATTGCATTTAGCTTTCAAGGGTATTCTGCATTAAGTTTGACCAATTAGTACATATATAGATATGAGAGAGATATTACTAGTTACATTTATTTTCAGTTTGGGAATTGCAGGCTGTAAATCCGGTACAGATTCTAGCCCTTCGGTGCAGTATGATGTTCGTTTTTCAAATGCAGAGCACAACGAAGCTGACATCACGTTAACGGCGAAGAATCTGTTACCCGGTCCTGTAACGGTATCAATGAGCAGAACATCACCAGGCCGTTATGCCCTACACGAGTTTGCCAAGAATGTATATGAGGTGACGGCTGTAAACAGCACTGGTGACACTCTCGAAATTGACCGTCCGGACTTGCATAACTGGACGGTAAAAGGGCACGACGGAACCGTCAAGTTTAACTATACGCTTTACGGCCGCCATGCCGACGGCACTTATTCGGGCATCAACGAAGAGCATGCGCACTTAAATATGCCGGCGACTTTTGCGTGGATTCGCGGACTCTCTTCAACACCGGTAACGGTTAACTTTTATCCGCCCCAAAATAGCAGCTGGGACGTAGCTACGCAGCTGCAAAAGACCGACGATCCATATACTTTTAAAGCACCTGATTACTACTACTTTCTGGATAGCCCCACGGAGCTCAGTAATTTTGATACAGCATCTTGGGAGGCCTCTGCCGATACGAGTGGACAAACTATTCAGATGGCTGTACATCATAATGGTACACAGCAACAGGTGAATGAATATGCGGATATGGCCCAAAAAGTTGTGGCCGAACAGGTTGCAGTTTATGGCATGCCCGTTGATTTTGACTTTGATCAATATACATTTATTGTAGATTATCTGCCGTATGTACATAGTGATGGCATGGAACATCGCAACTCTACAATATTGACTAGCCAAACGGCACTCAAGGGTGATGGCGCGCTACAAAATTTGTATACGCTCTCCCATGAATTTTTTCACAGTTGGAATGTAGAACGAATGCGCCCGAAGTCGCTAGAGCCATTCAATTTTATGGAGGCTAATGTCTCCGGGGCGCTTTGGTTTGCTGAAGGATTTACCAGTTATTACGATGATTTGACCATCCGTCGGGCTGGAATCATATCCAACGAAAAATATGCGGCCGATTGGGCGGGCACGCTCAATTATGTGTTGAACTCGGTCGGTAATCAGTATTATAGTCCTATCGAAATGAGCCAGCAGGCACCTTTTGTGGACGCAGCTACTTCTGTAGATGCACAAAATAAATCCAATACCTTTATTTCGTATTATTCGTGGGGTGCTACTATTGGTCTCGGGCTTGATTTAACCCTGCGATCTACCTTCGAGGATGTATCCCTTGATGATTATATGCGTGCTGTTTGGAAGAAGTACGGTATCACCGAAAAACCCTATACTATTGATGATTTGCAGCAAACACTGGCTGAAGTAACAGACAGTACCCAATTTGCTGAAACCTTTTTTGACAAACATATCCGAAGTGGTAAGCAGGTGAACTTAAAGCCGTTGTTGGCAAATGCCGGATTTGTACTGCAGAAAGCGCATGCTAACCAATCGGTAATCAGTTTGGGAGGTGCAAAGATTAGTTATGAGGATGGCAAAGCGACTATATCTGAAAATACCCAGGTTGGTAGTCCACTGTACAGTGCTGGTCTGGATGTTGGAGATGAAATACAGTCAATAGATGGGCAGGCCATTGATAACGCTCGCGATATGCAGCAGTTGTTAGCAGCACATGATCCCGGTAGTGAGCTTTCAATTACCTATACATCGCTCGGCGAATCGTATGAGTCAATGGTTACGTTAGTAGAAAATCCTCAGCTTCAAGTTGTACCCTTTGAACAGGTTGATAAAACTGTAACGGACAGTATTAATCAGTTCCGGGAAGACTGGCTGGGAAGCAAAGCTACAGCATCCCAATAGCACCACACTTGAACGATTAGTCACCTTTACCAATTGCTTATAAGCAAAAGGAAATTATAATTCGAGCATGCCTATTCGAAAATATCATATTGGCTGTACCGGGTGGAGTCTTAAAGAGTGGGTTGGTAATTTTTTTACTGATGATGCGAAGCAGAGGGAATTTCTAAAACAGTATGCTTCGGTCTTTAATTCTGTGGAAGGTAATACTACGTTCTATAACATTCCTGCACAAAGGACAGTGCAAAAATGGGGCAAAGCAACGCCGGATGAGTTTAAGTTTTGTTTCAAATTTCACCGTTCTATTACCCACGAAAAGCAGCTGAAAAATGTAGAAAGTGACATTTTGGAATTTTTGGAGGTCTTTGATCCTATTGCTGACCGCCTCGGGCCTTTTATGATTCAGCTGCCGCCGCAATTTTCTCCCGAATCTTTTTCACGATTAGAGACGATGGTGGGGGTGCTGCCCAGCTCGTACAGCTATGCGGTAGAGGTTCGCCATCCCGATTTCTATAACCAGGGGCGAGAAGAGCATCGCCTTAACCGCCTGTTGCGTAGTTATAACATTGATCGCGTGGTTTTTGATACGCGCAAACTACATGCTATGAAGCCCACCGATCCTTCGGTGCAGAAAGCCCAAAAGAAAAAGCCCAATTCGCCGGTACGATTTAATAATACGGGTTCGCGTCCTATGGTTCGTTTTGTGGGGGGCAACGACCCGGTAGCGAATGAGTCGTATTTAAAAGAATGGGCTATTGTCGTGGCCGACTGGATTAAAGAGGGACTGCATCCGTATTTTTTTCCGCATTCACCGGATAGGGTCAGTCAGCCTAAAATAGCCCGCACCTTTCATCGAATGCTGACTGAACTTGTTGATTTGGAGCCGATGCCGGCATGGCCTATTGACCGGCAGGATAAGCAAATAGATTTGTTTTGATATAGAATGCAGGTTACACGGATCTTCAAATAGCCTTTCTGTTTAAATCTCTTAATCTATCTCCTATATCAGAGGTGAAATAACATCCGAATTTCCTTATCTTTACAGGCTTTTGAATACCCAACTTTGAAATCTCTTCATGTCTAAGACCGATACCAAAACGAAACAGCAGCAAGAAATTATAGAAGAGGCTAAGCGTCGACGCACTTTTGCTATTATTTCTCATCCTGATGCCGGTAAGACGACCCTCACTGAAAAATTGCTGCTTTACGGTGGAGCTATCCACGAGGCAGGCTCCATTCGTCAGCGTAAGGCTAATCGCTATGCCGCTTCCGACTGGATGGCCATTGAAAAAGATCGCGGTATTTCGGTGACGTCGTCGGTACTTCGTTTTGAGAAAGATGACATCAAGTTTAACCTGTTGGATACGCCGGGGCACAAAGATTTTTCTGAAGATACCCTTCGTACACTGGTTGCTGCCGATACGGCACTTATGGTGATTGATGTTGCCAAAGGTGTTGAGGAGCAGACCGAAAAACTCTTTGAAGTGTGTAAGATGAGGGAGATTCCCATCATCACTTTTGTGAATAAGTGTGATCGACCGGGACTGGAACCGCTCGAGGTTATCAGTAATATCGAGAATCAGCTGGGTATTGAAGCAGTGCCGGCCTCATGGCCGTTGGGCTACGGCAGGGATTTCCAGGGCATTTACGATTTGATTGGTAAAGAATTGCATCTGCAGAAAAAAGAAGAGCACGGGGCCAAAAAAGCCGAAACAGAAGTCTATGATCTGGAAGAAGGTATTGAGGCATCGCACCTTTCTGATTATGACAAAGAGAAGTTCCGTGAGGAAGTGCTGCTAACTGAAGATATGATGGATATGATGGATGAAGAGGCCTTTTTGAACGGAAAGGCTACGCCTGTTTTCTTTGGTTCAGCGCTCAATAACTTTGGTTTGGATGTGTTTCTGGAGTACTTCTCAGAGTTGGCAAATCCGCCACAGCCCTATGCGGACGAAAACCAAGAAGACCGCGATCTTGATCGTGGATTTTCGGGCTTTGTTTTTAAGATGCAGGCCAATATGAATCCGGATCACCGTGATTGTGCAGCCTTTATCCGTATCACATCAGGTAAATTTGAGCGTAATATTGAAGTTACGGAAAGTAATACGGGGCAAAAGGTAAAAATGTCTACCCCACATACGTTAATGGGAGATGAGCGAAATATTCTCGAGGAAGCCTATCCCGGGGATGTAGTTTCTTTGTTTAACCCGGGATCGTTTCGTATTGGTACAACTATTTACAGTGATGATCCCGTAAAGTTTGATGTTATCCCGCTCTTTACGCCTGAGCACTTTATGAAGTGTTCTACTAAAGATCCCTTTAAGCGAAAGCAGTTGCGTGAGGGACTTAAGCAGCTGGCAGAAGAAGGAGTAGTTCATGTGTTTGAAGTCCCCAATGGCGTAGGAAACGAGTTGCTACTGGGAACGGTGGGTGCACTGCAGTTTGATGTGGTAGAGCATCGGATGAAAACCGAGTACAATACTGAGCTGCACATGAATTCGGTGTCGTACCATGCGGCGCGCTGGTTAAGTGATGATCCAGATGTAATGGACAAGCTAAAAAGTAGCTATTCTACACATGTTACTAAGGATATGGAAGGTCATCCTATTGTACTGTTCGACAGTGGCTATGCACTCAATCAGGCTGAAGACAAAGTAGGCGCCGAAAATCTATTTAAGTTCAAGCAAAGTTAGCAGAAGGCAAATGACAGAAAGTAGCAAGCCCACTGTTGCTATTTTCTGATTACAATTCTTACGGGGTTTTGCAAAACGTTGTCTCATTGCGAATGGAGTGAATGAAATGAGCGAAATGTGGCAATCGCCACTATATTGGGGGTCGCCACGCCCCCAAAATCGTGGGGCTCGTGATGACAATTGCAGATTGTGTGGTTTTGCAAAGGATTCTCTTACTAAAACTATTTTCCGCCATTCGCCTGTAGGTCGTTGATACATAAATCATCAAGAGGGGGAACACTGCCGCTAAAGTTGGAAAAGAAATCGGTAGTGCGAACCGAAGGTTTCATGAGGCAGCCGTCGGTTGTACAGTGGGCACTTCCGCTCGTTTTATGATCCGTTTGCATAGGACTGCCATTATCAACCAGACCCATATTATGGGCAAATTCGTGGCGAAATACGGTACTTTCAATTTTTTCTTCGCTGGGAGCTGCCGGTGGAGTACCACTGATATCTTCTATGGTTTTTCCAAAGAAAGCTACAGAGGTATTCCAGTATGCAATACCCAACACGTTGGACTGGCTGTACTCACCATCAAGAACCAAGAAGTAAACGTGTAGGGTGTTTCCATCGGTGCTGGTAAATTGATCACGATATTGATCTTCGAGATTTCGAACATCCGATGAAGTATAGGAGCTTTGCCCCGCAGAAGGTACCTCAGTAGGAGTGCTGAATGTGACGGTTTGTTTATGTAGTCGTTCTTCTAAAAAGGTTTTGGCGCTGTTTAGTCCGTCTGTGGTGGGTTTATGGCCCGGCATATAATCAATTTCTACCTCTAATGAGGTGTATTGATCCCCGTTAAGAAATAACTCTGCAGATTGCCCGGGTCCTTTCTTGCTGTCAAGTTGAGTTTGGGATGTTTCATTAGATCCCGTTGAAGAGTCTGAGCAGCTTATGGTTACCACTACCAGTGAACAACAGACCAAAAATAAGGCTAATCGTTTAAATAAAGTCATAACAAATATTCTCATAATCCGGTAACGTTTATTCACATTTTGTGAATGTTCGTTGTAAACAGGATTAAGCTAAAAAAGTTTCGATGGGTCTGATTTCTTAATATGATTTAATATCATATATCTATGAGTTATTCTTAGATGAATTTTATAGGTTGACACCTTATATCTCTCGTCTTTATTCCTTAAATTAGAGGGCTTTTTAATTAGTGGATAGCTATCAAACATTTCAGAACTATTTTCTGATTGGTTATGTACTAATTGAACTATCCAAAATTCAACAAATCAAGATTTTCTCATGGCTAAAGAATTTGATGTCTGCGTAATAGGATCCGGCCCCGGTGGATATGTGGCTGCGATTCGTGCATCACAACTCGGTTTTGACACAGCAATTATTGAAAAACGTCACCTCGGCGGGGTATGCCTGAATATTGGTTGTATTCCTACAAAAGCACTGCTCCGATCAGCAGAAGTTTTTGAAAGCATTGACCATGCCGATGATTATGGAGTAAACGTGGAAGATTATTCCGCTGATTTTGGCGGTATGATAGATCGCAGTCGTAACGTGGCTAATAAAATGAGCAAGGGCGTTCAGTTTCTCATGAAGGCCAATAAGATTGATGTCTTTGAAGGTAAAGGGGTCTTTGAATCCAAAGATCAAGTCAATGTTTTGAACGATGATGACGAAGTTGAGGAAGATATTACCGCTGACAACTTTATCATTGCTACCGGCGCGCATCCGCGTGAACTGCCCAATATTCCCATCGACGGTGAAATGGTTATTGATTCAGAACGTGCTATGCAGCTCGAAGAGAAGCCTGACAAAATGGTGGTTATGGGAGCCGGTGCTATTGGCGTCGAATTTGCGTATTTCTATAATACCATCGGCACTGATGTGACTATTGTTGAGCTTAAAGATTCGCTGGTGCCCGTTGAAGATAAAGAAATCGGGAAAGAGCTTGGCAAGATTTATAAGAAAAAAGGCATGGATATCCGCACGGGCAGCACTGTTGACAATATCGAAGAAGACGGTGATGGCGTGAAGGTTACCATCAAGACTGGCGACGATGAAGAAGTTGTAGAAGCTGATGTATTGCTTTCTGCCGTTGGTGTAGCGGGTAATGTAGAAGGTATCGGGCTGGATAAGATTGGTGTTGAATATGAAAATGGTGCCATCCAGGTTGACAAAGAAACGTATCAAACGAATGTAGAAGGTATATATGCTATCGGTGATGTAGCCGGTGGTCCTTGGCTGGCACACAAAGCATCGCATGAAGGTACGGTATGCGTAGAGAACTTAGCCGGTGAAGATCCTATGCCTATTAATTATAATAATATTCCTGGTTGTACCTACTGCGAACCACAAATTGCTTCGGTGGGCTATACCGAAGAGCAGGCTAAAGAGGAAGGGTACGATGTGAAAGTAGGCAAGTTCCCATTCTCTGCCAGTGGTAAAGCTACGGGACTCGGTCACGAAGAAGGATTTGTGAAGGTCGTCTTTGATGAAAAATATGGCGAATGGTTGGGATGCCACATGATTGGTTCTCACGTTACCGAATTGATTGCTGAAGCAGTAGTAGCTCGTGATCTTGAAACTACAGGACATGAAATTATCAGTGCCGTGCATCCGCACCCAACGATGTCAGAAGCCGTAATGGAAGCTGTTGCAGAAGCCTACGGCGAAGGTGTCCACTTGGGAAGCTAATAGCAGCACGATTTTTCTGAGAATTTGTGTTGGCATGTTAGCTGACGAACAGAAAATCCTAAATTAGGAATAAGGAATTAGGAAATGAGGAGAACAGTATGCCTCATTTCTAATTCTTAATCTTTTAATTCCTGATTGGTACTATGAATAAGGTAGAACTTTATGACCTCGGCCACGCCCCTTACCGTCCTGTTTGGGATTTACAGACGGCTATTCAGCAGCGGCTGGTAGATGAAAAAATGGCTCGTCGTAAAGAGCAAAAGTTGTACAAGCCCGGCGATGAAAGCAACGATGTACTGCTTTTTGTAGAGCATCCCCACGTTTATACACTGGGTAAGAGCGGTGATAAAGCAAATATGCTAAAGGGGATGGCTGAACTGGCAGATATCGACGCTGAATTTATCGAAATTGACCGAGGCGGTGATATTACCTACCACGGACCCGGACAGGTTGTGGGATATCCTATCTTTGATATGGATCGCCATTTTACTGACATCCACAAATATCTGCGTTATCTCGAAGAAGTCATCATCAAAACATGTGCTGAGTACGATATTGAAGCAGGCCGTATTGACGGATTGACCGGGGTTTGGGTAGGCGACAAAAAGATTTGTGCTATGGGCATTCGGTGCTCTCGCTGGGTTACCATGCACGGTTTTGCTTTTAACGTTAATGTCGATTTAAGCTATTTCAATCATATTGTTCCCTGTGGTATCTCTGATAAAGAAGTAACCAGCCTGCAGGATTTGTTGGGTCGCAAAGTGGACCCGACCGAAGTGAAAGCACATTTGGTTACACACTTTCAGGAAGTGTTTGAAATATCCATATCAGAGGTTGATTCACTGCCTGAACTGGACAATGAATTTTCGTATCTTGTGCAATCTGATATCCAAGCAGCACCTCATTAATTTTTTATTTTAGTGCTATGATTAAAGAACTGAATGTTGTTGATCGAAATGAAACCACCCAGCGCCGCCCCGAATGGCTGCGCGTAAAGTTACCATCCGGCGAAAAATTTAAGGAAGTGTCGGAGACCGTTCAGGAAAAGTCATTAAACACAGTGTGTTCCGAGGCGCGCTGCCCAAATATGGGAGAATGTTGGGGACGAGGTACTGCAACCTTCATGATTTTGGGTGATGTTTGTACGCGTTCCTGCTCATTTTGTGCCGTAAAAACCGGTCGGCCCATGCAGGGCCTGGATTGGGATGAGCCGCGCCGCGTGACAGAAGCAGCGGAGGAAATGGATCTTAAACATGTTGTATTGACTTCTGTAAATCGCGATGAACGTGATGACGGCGGAGCACCTATCTTTGCAGAAACACACCGCCAGCTGCGCGAAGCTATTGATGGTGTAACAATCGAATCCTTGATCCCCGACTTTCGCGGAGAGTGGGATGCCCTGCAGATTGTGATTGATACTCCGCCCGATGTATTGAGCCACAATTTGGAAACAGTGCCGGATCTTTATCGCACCATTCGTCCGCAAGCAAAATATGAGCGCTCGCTGGAATTGTTGCAGCGTGTAAAAGATCAGGGCATTAAATCCAAGACTGGTATTATGGTTGGGTTTGGCGAAAAACGCGAACAGGTCATCGAGCTGATGCAGGATTGTGTAGATCACGATGTAGATGTGTTGACCATCGGCCAGTATATGCAGCCTACAAAGATGCACCAGCCGGTTGAAGAGTGGGTGCATCCCGATCAATTTGCAGAATATAAAGAAATTGGAGAAGAGCTTGGGCTGAAACATGTTGAAAGTGGGCCGCTGGTTCGTTCATCTTACCACGCTGAAGAGCACGTGTAATTAGCTTCAAGAATTTTTAAAATTACCATCGAGATTTAGCTCTCATCTCTTATATTTTAGATGGTTAGCTTTTTCAATTAATCAACGTATATGCTAGCACTTGCTGTTGTTGTAGTGATAAGTTATTTGGTTGGATCCATCCCTTCATCTATTTGGGTAGGTAAGATTGTGAAGGGGGTGGATATCCGCAATCATGGCAGTGGCAATGCCGGTGCTACTAACACCTTTCGCCTGTTAGGTTGGCCATCAGGCGTAGCAGTATTGGCGATAGACTTTTTTAAAGGTTTTGCCAGCTCGTTGTGGATTAGTCAGCTGGCCTATCATATTGGATCCGGCCCCATTACCTTTTCTTTTTGGGATGTTGATCCTTTTCTAATGATTGTTTGTGGGGTGTTTGCTATTGTCGGACACATGTTTCCGCTTTATGCCAACTTCGACGGCGGCAAAGGCATGGCCACAGCTGCTGGTATGCTGTGTGGAATTGAGCCCGTTTCCGTAGGCATTGCAGCGGTAGTATTTGCTATTATTATGTTTTCAACCCGATATGTTTCCCTTGCTTCTCTCGTTACAGCCTTTGTGTATCCATTACTGTTGGTGATGTTGAAGCATGGTTTCGGTTGGAATCTTGATGGAAGCGTCCTTTTGCTGGGTGGAATTGTAGGTCTTGGAATCATTATAAAGCACCGTGGCAATATTAAGCGATTACTGAATGGAACTGAGAACAGGGTAAGTTCATTTGAGCCGGCCGTAGGGTGGCTTAATAAAGAAGAAAAACCGCAATCCGGTAACTAAAATATAGTGAAACAGATAACCATTGTTGGAGCAGGTAGTTTTGGAACCGCATTATCGGTAGTGCTGGCACGTGCGGGTAACAAGGTGCAATTATGGGCACGCGAGTCTGAAGTGGCCTACGGTATTAACAAACGCCATCGCAATCCATCCTATATTTCGGATGTAACCCTGCCGGATTCGGTGGCGAGTTCTACAGATCCCGAAGAATGTTTTGATGATCCCGAGATGGTCGTATTTGCTACGCCTTCGCACACCATGCGTGATGTGGCTACCAACATTAAACCATATCTTAATGGTGATGAAATTGTGGTAAGCGTAGCAAAGGGCATCGAAAAGGATACGTTTATGACGATGTCACAAGTGCTGAGTGAAGTGCTTGAAGACAAAATTATTGATGATCACATCGGAGTTATATCGGGCCCAAGCCATGCTGAAGAGGTCAGTAAGTTTAAGCCCACCACAGTTGTAGCCAGCTCCTATTCAAAACGTACCGCCGAGAATATTCAGGAGACATTTTTGACGCCTATGTTCCGTGTCTATCTGAATTATGATATTATTGGTGTAGAGATAGGAGCATCGGTAAAAAATATCATGGCTATTGCCGCTGGTATTGTGGATGGTGCTAATCTTGGTGACAATGCGACCGCAGCACTTATTACACGCGGATTACATGAGATGAAGCGGCTGGGAATGAAGCTGGGTGCTTCGCAGGATACCTTTTCAGGCTTGTCCGGTATGGGCGATTTGGTAGTAACCTGTACCAGTGAACACAGCCGAAACCGATTTGTAGGTTACAATATTGGTCAGGGCAAGAGTTTAGATGAAGTCATCTCGACCATGAATATGGTAGCCGAGGGCGTAAAAACAACAAAGTCAGTTTTGGAATGGAGCCGCAAACTAGATGTGGAAATGCCTATTACGGCGGCGGTACATCGGGTGTTATTTGAACAGGAAGATCCCAAAGATATGCTGTATGATCTGATGACTCGGAACCCTAAAGAAGAGATTGTGATATAGAGTGTTAACTTTGTGATTCGATGAGATCCTGAAATGAAGTCAGTACATGCTATAGGATCTTATAAGTTGTGTTCGGTTTGTTCATTATTACTTAATATTTTGTGATTACCTTCGTTAGCGAGTGAACCAAAGACGAAGTACCTATGAATCCTGACAATCGAAGTACCGCTTCGCTTTCCCAAATGGACTATCTGGATGTTAAGAATCTGGCCCAGACAGGAGAAGGTACCTATCTCGAATTCAAGCGGACTATTCCATCCGCATATAAAATAGCGCGCGAAATTGCCGCTTTTGCGAATACCAATGGAGGTACACTGCTTATTGGAGTGGATGATGACCAGTCGCTGGTAGGAGTGCTGGGCTATCAGGAAGAAGAATTTTTGCTGAAAAAGGCTGCCCAGGAGCTTTGTGAACCTACCGTTGACATTGTGATTGAAATCGTTCACTTTGGCGAACGGGATTTGCTGGTAATTAAAGTACCCGAAGTTTCGAATAAGCCGGTGTTTGTGGAAGGCGAAGATGAAGATACCGTATTTATGCGCGAGGAGGATCGGAATAAAGTAGCCAGTAAAGAACTTATTAAAATTATTGAGAAGCGAAATTCTGATGAAGGGATAACTTTTGAGTACGGTCCCGACGAACAGAAACTGTTTCGTTATCTGAATGAGTACGGCGAAATTACTGTTGATAAATTTGCGCAACTGGTGGATGTGCCCAGAGCCAAAGCTTCAGGTACACTCGTGAATCTCGTTAGTGCTGACATCCTAAACCTGTTTCGCAAAGACAATGTTGATTACTTTACGTACTCATAAAAGTGTTGAAACCTAATTTTTAAAATGAACAACTGTTATGCCTTCTGAACAGGGAGAACAATTAGATGATGTAATAGCGGATCTCGTTGATGAAGATGATGATTCTACAGATCAAAACGGACAGTCTCCATTAGAAGAGATGCAGGCCCCTGATGATGTGGAATTTTCTGGCCCTCCGGTATCATTGACCGAGCGTGCAGCAGAACAGGTGCGTAGTATCCGTGAGGATGAGAACTTGGAAGATGATCTTAAGCTGCGTGTTGCCGTAGAAGGCGGCGGCTGTTCGGGATTAAGTTATAAGTTAGGTTTTGACCACAAATCGGATGATGATGAGGTGCTTGTGAGCAAAGGTATTGAAATTATCGTTGATCCGAAGCATATGATGTATCTGAAAGGCATTTCGATTAATTACCCCGATGGACTTGATGCCCGTGGCTTTACTTTTGACAACCCTAATGCTTCCGAAACCTGTGGTTGTGGAAGCTCCTTTGCTACTTAGTAATATGTAATTGATGTTTTTAGATTTGAAGGGGAGATATTATTGTGATCCTCGTCCATATTTCCCCATCAGTTTAAGTACGGAGTCAACCGGTAACTCATTGATCGTATGCCCGTTGCGTCCGCTCATCGTTTGGGCCTGGAACAGTGAGTTAATAATGGCTTCTTCCGTGGCTTCGTTTACAGCCATAAACAGAGGAGACAGAGCGTTGTTTTTAAGTATGGTTTTCTCCTGGGTACGATTAGCCGATTGGTGAGAAATACGATTTTCTTTGGCTGTAGAAAAGGCAATGATATAATCACCGCTTCCGTTCGAGGCAATACCGCCTGTTTTGGCCAGCCCCAGGACCGCTCGTTTTGCCAACCGCTCAAGGTTTCTTGCAGCTAATGGGGCGTCGGTAGCTACTATAATCATACAAGAGCCGTCCGGAGACTCATTAAGCCGATCGCTGAGATAATATTTATTGAGCTCCTTACCAATTGGGACCCCCGAAATTTGCAGAACGCCGCCAAAATTAGATTGTACCAGTACGCCAACAGTATAACCGCCCATGTCTGCAGGGAGCTTCCGTGAAGCGGTACCAATGCCACCCTTAAATCCAAAGGCGATAGTGCCGGTGCCTGCTCCTACGTTGCCTTGTTTAATGCTATCCGACTTCGCATTTTTAATGGCAGCTAATACATGCTCTTTGGATACATGCCGCCCGCGGATGTCATTAAGATAGCCATCGTTTGTTTCTCCAACTACAGGATTTACGGACCGGACATTACGGTTTTCTCTAAACTGAAAGGTGTAGTCAATGAGGGCATCGGCCGCAGTAGGGACGCTCAGCGTATTGGTTAAAATAATAGGAGTTTCCAGGTTACCAAGTTCTTCAATTTGTGTTGAGCCGGCCAGCTTTCCGAATCCGTTACCCACATATACTGCAGCCGGAACTTTCTGCTGAAAAATATTGCCGGGATGAGGGCGAATAGCCGTGACCCCCGTACGAATACTGTCGCCCTTTATAATAGTTCGATGACCAACTTTTACGCCTGCGACATCAGTGATGGCATTGAGGCTGTCCGTTTCCATGACACCTATTTCAATACCGTACTGACGAAGGTTCTGGTCTTGAGCGGTTGCCGAGATGGAGATAAGCAAGAAAGCAAAAAAACCCAGAAGTTGTAGGCGTCGCATGATACTCCCAACTATTAATTATGTATTGTTGCACCTAATATAATAGAGAGAAGCCAGTAATTCGATTCTCAGCTAATTAGCAGGTTCCAAGAATTGTCTGTAAAGCACATTATTGCCTAAATAGAATTATAAAACCATATAAATTAGCTCGACTGGGGATATCTGTTTCTATCAAAAATAGCAGCCTTTATTATTACATTGATGGCTAGTCATTATTGGTAAACCGATCAGTAATGAGTCGCACGCCACGCTTAAAGGTGAAGTAGTGCCACATCCATTCAACAAATACACGGAAGCGGCTTCTAAAACCAATAAGGAAAAAGATGTGTACTACCGACCACAGTATCCAGGCAAAAAATCCGCTGAACTTAAAGCCGCGAATATCGGCCACTGCTTTCGCACGACCTATGGTTGCCATCGTTCCCTTGTCGGCATAGCGGAAGGGTGTTCGTTCGTTACCGGCAATCTCTTTTTTAATAAGCTTTCCGATATATTTGCCCTGCTGCATCGCAACAGGCGCCAGGGCAGGCAGCGGATTACCGTCGTCATCTTTTTTATGAGCTGCATCACCGATTACAAAAATATGATCATCATCTGGGATAGAAAGATCGTCCGTGACTTTAACCCGGCCCGTCCGGTCCTGTTCAGTATCCAGTGTAGATAAGAGCGGAGAAGCAGCAACGCCGGCGGCCCAGATGATATTGGGAGTTTCAATAGTTCCTTCAGAAAAAGTCACATTATTATTACTAATATCGGTAACCGGCGTATCAGTGAGTACGCGTACGCCCATATCTTCGAGCGTCTGTTGCGCCTTTTGGGCAAGAGATTCTGGGTAGCCGTTAAGAATTCGAGGCGCAGCCTCAACCAGGAAGATGCGTGTTTCATTTTTGCTAAAAGTGCTATAGTCGCGCATCATGTTGCGCTTGGCAATTTCGCCTATAGCCCCAGCCATCTCTACACCCGTAGGTCCGCCGCCGATAATAACGTAGGTTAGGTAAGGTTCGCGGAGCTTGGGGTCTTCGAGCTGTTCGGCCTTTTCAAGGGAAAATAAGATCTGTTCTCGTACCTGCAGAGCATCGCCAATAGATTTTAAGCCGGGTGCGTGATTTTCCCATTCATCATTGCCAAAATAGTTGTATTGGGCTCCCGGAGCAGCTATCAAGTAATCGAAGTCCACCGTCTTGCCGTCTTCAAGTTCAACATGTTGTGCTTCTTTGTTGATGCTGACGACATTGCCAAGCAGCACTTTCATACCTTTATGTTCTCCAAGAACGGCACGAATGGGAACGGCAATATCACCCGGAGAGAGGGCTGCTGTTGCTACCTGGTACAGCAGTGGCTGAAAGAGATGATGGTTATTTTTATCGATGAGCGTGACATCTACCTCAGCCTTTTTTAGTTGTTTTGCCGCTGAAATACCGCCGAATCCGCCTCCAATGATGACTACATGATTGCGCTCACTCATAGTATGGGATGTACTGCGATCAGTTCATTTTGGCTTTTGTCTCAACTAACAGTTCTTCAATTTCGTCTTCTGTCACATTATACCGCTCATTACAGAAATGGCAAACAAGTTCTTGTCCCTCGTCACTAATTTCTTGAAGATCCTCAAAACCGAGCATAGACAATGCATGTATAAAGCGCTCTCGGGTGCATCGGCAAAAGAAATCAACAGGTTGGCGGTCCAGTTCTTTTACTTCAATGGGATTCATTGCCATTTCCATGATGTCATCAATATAATAACCGTTAGCAAGCAGGCTGTCGATAGATTCAAACTCCAGCATTTTCTCCTGGATTTGGTCTATAATGCCTTCCTGTGCTTCGGGCATTCGTTGAATGAGGAGGCCGCCGGCTTGGGTAACATTCCCCTGCTGGTCGATACCAACATCAAGTAATATGGCAGAAGGAATTTGCTCTGACTGCACCATATAGTAGGCCAGATCATCCGTAATATTTCCATTGACCAGTTCAATTGAACTGTGTTTTGGTTTGGCCTCGTTGTATAAAATCTTGCTGAATGTTAATACTCCCAGTCCCAGTCCGTCGCCAAGGCTTACATCTTTTGAATAATCGAGTTCTACTTCCGGGTTTTGCACATAGCCCCGTACTTCGCCTACGCAATTTGCTTCGGCTGTAAGGAGGCCTACCGGACCGTCGCCTTCGATGCGCATTTTAATACGTTCTTCCCCCTTCAGTTCAGAAGCCATAAGCATCGTACCAATCATACCCCGGCCAAGCAAAATAGTATTCAGCAGTGAAAGGTTATGTTTTTCCTTGGCCGTTTTAACGACATCCGTCATTTTAACAACGGATATTTTTAATCCCTCATTATTACTAATGCCCTTAATGAGACGATCTTTATTTTTAAATTGCTTTTTAGAAAACATAAAATGTACTGGGATTAATTGATGATGTAGGCAACATCCGACAGCATATTGTTATACGATGTTATTATATAAATCTCCCAAGTGACCGGAAAATTTGCTTTCGGATGTATATATCTGATTAATTTTGCCTGTATTTTTAATTCGTTCTTCAGCTAGAATATTAGAAGCTACATAAGTGGGTGTGTCATTTTCTTCAGAATAATTCAGAATATCTAAAATAGTATCGTAGATTTTAGAAGCTTGATCATGTGCACGCTGTTCATTGTAGCCTTCCAGCTCACTGGCCACGTTGATGAGTCCACCGGCATTGATTACATAGTCGGGTGCATATAAAATATTATGATCCAGCAGCATTTGTCCATGCTTTTCTTCCTCTTCGAGCACATTATTTGCTGCACCGGCAATAATATCGCACGTAAGCTCACTTATTGTCTCATCATTGATAACGCCGCCCAGCGCACAGGGGCTAAAAATGTCAACGTCCAGTCCGTAAATATCATCGGGATCTACAACTTCGGCTCCCACTTCCTCTGCAAGGCTTTTCACTTTGTCCTCGTAAATGTCACAGATAAATAGTTCAGCACCTTCTTCGCTCAAGAACTTTGCTAAACTTGAACTTACGTGACCCGCTCCCTGAATGGAAATGCGCTTACCTTCTAGAGAATCAGATCCATAGGCTTTTTTAGCGCATGCTTTCATTCCCTGATATACCCCATAGGCCGTAACAGGAGAGGGATCGCCGCTTCCCCCAATGGTTTTTGGTAGTCCCGTAACATAATTGGTTTCCATCCGAACCCACTCCATATTTTGCACGTCAATACCTACATCTTCGGCAGTAATGTATCGCCCGCCGAGCCCGTCAACATATCGACCAAAGGCGCGGAAGAGTGCTTCGCTTTTTTCTTCCCGCGAATCGCCGATAATGACAGCTTTTCCTCCGCCCAGGTTCAGCCCCGAAATAGCAGCTTTGTACGTCATGCCGCGGGAGAGGCGAAGGACATCGCGAATTGCTTCTTGCTCATTGTTATAGGGCCACATGCGAACACCGCCAAGCGCTGGCCCCAGCGTGGTATCGTGGACGGCAATAATAGCTTTTAATCCCAGATCGGGTTCCGAGCAGATAACAAGCTGCTCGTGATCATAAGACTGAAGTTTTTTAAAAAGAGGAAAGTTTTCCATTACATCATTACTTGTTTCTTTATCTATTGTCGTAGATGGTTCCATTATAATGGGATTAAATCATTAACACTTTCATTAGAAAAGGATCTCACACGGTGATTGATTAGCAAAAAATCCAATATGTGAGAGCCAAAATTTATGTTAAGCATATGTATTATTGGATTCAGCAGTAAATGCGGCTAAAATCAAGTATCCGAAGATACAAAAAAAAGCCTGCATGTGATAGTGGTTTCAAGGTATTTAAAAACGCCTTCTATGAAGGAGTGCTGCAAACAATTAGTACAACTTATAATGAATTTTGGCAATGAAATTGTATCTTAATATAAGAATTAAACACTATTGCTTTTGCAGTAGCGTAGCTGTCCGGTTTGACAGTCGACATGCTATTTATGAAAACAAAGAAAAAAACACATAATTATGTCTTTCCGATGGGTATATACAGAGCCCGAACAGGAGGAGACCGTATCAACATTGCAGGAAGAGCTGGGTGTATCTCAACAGATCGCGAAGCTACTTGTTCTGCGCGGCATAGATTCCTATGACAAAGCTAAAGATTTTTTCCGTCCTGACTTAAGCGGTATCCATGATCCCTTTCTGATGAAAGATATGGACGAGGGAGCCAAGCGCCTGGCCGAGGCCATTCGTGAGGGCCAACGCATATTGGTGTATGGCGATTACGATGTGGACGGTACTACATCTACATCTATTTTATATATTTTTCTGAGCCGATTTGGCGTTGATGTGGATTTCTATATTCCTCATCGTTTTAAAGAAGGATACGGTATTAACGAGGAAGGAATACAGCACGCCATCGATACGAATGTTGATCTCATTGTTTCGGTTGATTGTGGAATTACTGCCGTGGAAGAAACAGAGCGAGCAAAAGAGCACGGCATAGATGTGATAATTTGTGATCATCACAATGTGGCCGATGAAATCCCCGATGCCGTAGCTGTTTTGGATCCGAAGCGGGAAGATTGCAATTATCCCTTCGAAGGACTTTCCGGCGCCGGCGTTGCGTTTAAGTTAGTGCAAGCCACTATCGATAAGCTGGGCCTCAGCGAAAGCATGGGCTTTGAACTGCTGGATTTGGTTGCCATTTCTATTGCCTCTGATATTGTGCCCATCCACGACGAAAACCGGATTTTAATGTCAGAGGGACTCAGGCAGATTAATGAACAGCCTCGCGTTGGTGTGCAGGCACTGCTTGATGTTATTAATATGACGCCGGGTACCCTTGACACCTCAAATATTGTGTTTTCCATTGGTCCCCGTATTAACGCCGCCGGACGTATGGGAGATGCCTCCAAAGCCGTGCGGTTGCTAATTTCAGAGACTGATTCGGAGGCTACCTCCAGGGCCCATGAGCTCGAAAGTATTAATGTGGCCCGTCGCGACAAAGACAGTGAGACCCTGGAAGAGGCTCAGGCCATTATTGATGAAGAATATGATATGGATGATGCTTCGTCGCTGGTATTGCACCAACCCGATTGGCATCTCGGTGTTATTGGCATTGTTGCTTCTCGGCTCGTTGATAGCTACAGCCGTCCGGTGGTGATGCTGAGTACGGTGGACGGCAAAATTAAAGGATCGGCGCGCAGTATAGAAGGATTTAATATTTACGAAGCGTTCAAAGAATGCGCTGACTTACTAGAACAGTTCGGCGGGCACGAGCATGCAGCGGGATTGACGATCAAGAAAGAAAACCTCGACTCCTTTCGCCGGCAGATGGATGATATTGCTGCCAACCGACTTACCAAGGATGATTTTGTGCCGGACCTGCGTATCGAAGGCGACCTGGAGCTGGCTGATGTGAACAAGGGATTTTGGAAGCTGCTCAGCCAGTTTGAGCCTTTTGGTCCTTCGAACCTGCGGCCCGTTTTTGCCAGCCGCGATGTAGAAGTGGTGGGTGTTCCCACCGTTGTGGGAAAGGGACATCTGAAAATGAAAGTATCCCAGGAAGGAGCTGGCACTTTTGATGTTATTGGATTTAATATGCACGAATATCTGCCGGTTGTTCGCAACAGCGGCGACGAGAAGATCGATATTGCTTATTCGCTGGAAGAAAATCACTGGAATGGCCGCCGCTCACTGCAAATTCGCCTCCGAGATGTACAAATTCGCGAACCGTAAAAACACAGAATTATCTCTTTCGATAAAGATGAAAACGTTTTATATTTGGCAACTCTTATTGCTCTAGTATTGCACTGGGACTGTAGCTCAGCCGGTAGAGCACGCGACTGAAAATCGCGGTGTCGGCGGTTCGATTCCGCCCGGTCCCACGCAAAAGCCCTGTAACTCTTTTGAGTTGCAGGGCTTTTTTATTTTGGAGGTTTTGGGCGCCCTTATTTCTGCTGTTGCTTTACGATAAAATTATTTCATATATTTTCATGTGTTTTTTCATATGAAATGTATTATAATAAACTCTTATGAAGTCACTTACCGACAAACAGCGACAGCTTTGGGAATTTATCCTCCAGTTTTATGAGGACTACAGCCAGTTCCCAACCTACGATGACATGCAGAATGAATTTGGATATAGCTCCACAAATAGTATCTACCAGCACCTGCAGGGGCTAACCAAGAAAAATTACTTGTCCAAAATGGGGCAAGGACACTACGAAATCCATCACAGCAAGCGGAATCAGTTATCGGATTTTTATCCCGGGGTTCCGATCAAAGGACGTATTGCCGCCGGAGCGATGCATCAGGCGATAAGTGAAAATCTTGGCCATTTGCCCGTCGAAATACATCCTGAAAAGTCGGATCACTACTTTGCTCTTATCGTTGACGGAGACAGTATGATTGATGCCGATATCCGCGACGGTGATTATATTATTATTGACCCTCGTGAGCCAAAAGACGGGGAAATTGGAGCAATTCGATATCGCGGGGAGACCACCTTGAAAACGATTAACAAACGGTCCGACGGCATTACGTTACAGCCCGAAAATTCCTCCTACGAGCCTATTGATATTACCCCGGATGAATGGGAGGAAGTGACCGTATATGGAACTTATATTGGCAAAGCATGGAAAAAGGACGGAAACTGGGGGGTAATCTTCCGATCCGGGTAGCCCGGTATTTTTTCGTCTGTCCAATGGAAAATACTTAGATACAGCACTTCATATAATGTAGGACAGGGAAAACTGATTGCAAACTGCTCCGGCATTGCTTATCCTGATATAAATATTCTGAATAGTACAGGGTTATGTCGAAAAATATCGTCATACTTGCCGACGGCACGGGACAAGAGGGAGGAGAGGGATACAATTCGAACGTCTATAAAATATTCAACATCATTGAGGATCGGACGAAGAAACAGATTGTCTATTACGATCCGGGCTTGGGGACCAATGGATTTGAGCTGATTAAGCAGGCAACAGGGTTGGGTATTTCCAAGAATATCAAAGACTGTTACGAGTTTTTGTTTGAACATTTCGAGTCAGGTGACCAAATTTATCTGATTGGATTTAGCCGTGGTGCTGCTACCGTTCGAAGCCTCTCTGCCTTTATTCATCACTTTGGAATTTTGCCCCAATCCCGTCCCGACCTAATCAGCGATGCTTACGATATTTATCGTACTCGAGATGATGACGAGCTGGAGAAAAAGGCTAAGAATTTTATCGGGAGGCATCATACGATGTGGACCAAAATAAAATTTTTGGGATGTTTTGACACTGTGGATGCATTAGGATTTCCTGTAAAATGGATAAGTACCATTTTAAATATAATTCCCTGCCTTAAACATCGTTTTCATGATTTTCAACTTAGTAAAAGCGTTGAAAATGCCGTTCATGCTTTAGCTATTGATGACAAACGAAAGACCTTTCATCCCGTGCTTTGGAAATCGGAAGTCAATGAGGATCAGTCCCTCGAACAAGTGTGGTTTCCCGGCATGCATACGGATGTAGGTGGTGGATACAGGGAGCATGGGCTTTCAGACTTGTCGTTAATCTGGATGTGTCGAAAAGCTATTGATCATGGGCTTCGGATTTATGACAAAAACAGGATCAGGCTCAATCCTGATCCCGCAGGAGTAATGCATGATTCCCGTGGCGAATGGTGGAAGAAAATTTATCGTAAAGAAGTCCGGAGCTGGCCGGAAAAACGTTCGGATATTCCCGTAGTCCACGAAAGCGTATTGAAACGGGCCGAGCAAGAAGATTACCAGCCGTGGATTTTACAAAGTGATTATCAGGTAGAATCCCAGCAAGATTTTAATTCTTTCTAAACTATTCTGCGACCTGCTTTTAGGACAAAAATATTCGCAGTGTGGGTGCTATTTGGTGCAAATCACAAAAAAATGGCTGATGGTAAAGTATTAATCGTAGAAGATGAGGTGTTGCTTGCAATGTTATCATCCTCACTGAGTCCAAACAGATATTCTATGGCGCCAAAGGGCGGATCTTCCCAGGCCATTTCAATGATTCGGCTTATTTCGGAATCCAATAGCTATTGTATGTTGTTGGAGATGACATTTTTTAACGAATTATATGGTGCGCATTCAGAACGTTATTAAAAAGCTGAGCGTTTAAATACATCACTTGAAACTGCTCAACAACAATATTATGGAACATTCTGTATGTATCAGCCGCGCTGATATTGATGATATGGATAGGGTGCACCGTCTTAAACTCATTAATGGCTTGTCAGGATTTAAAAGTGCCAATCTTATTGGTACAGGTAGTAAAGAGGACGGCGAAAATCTGGCCGTCTTTAGTTCGTTTATCCACCTGGGTTCAGACCCGCCACTGCTCGGGTGTATTTTACGACCGAATACCGTTCCGCGCCATACGTGGAACAACATTAAATCAGAAGGATGGTACACCGTAAATCATATTAATGAGGATATATATGAGCAGGCTCATCAGACATCCGGTAAATATCACAAAGAAATCTCAGAGTTCGATGTATCTGATTTAACCCCATGGTATTCAAAAAAATGTACGGCACCATACGTCAACGAATCACGCATAAATATCGGACTTAAGCCGATTGAGAAGCATATGATAGAAGCAAACCAGACCATGCTGCTCGTTGGGTCAATACAGGAAGTGTGGCTCAACAGATCATTTATAGATACCGACGGGTTTCTGGATATTGAAAAAGCGGGTACTGTAGCAGTTAGTGGTCTGGATGGTTACCACAGCACATCGCTGCTGGATAAACTGGACTACGTGAGGGTAGAAAATGAAAAGAGCAGAGAAGAAAAAGAGTAACTTGGTTAAGCGAGAGCGTACCTTCTTTACTTTTCTTCATATCCGGTCATCTCAATGAACCCGGTCCCCCCAATATCTTTTTCATTCATGGTTCCCGAAATAGATATTGTGCCTTCGTAGTATCGTACAGAGACGTCCATAACCTGGTCTGGAAATGATGTTTGTAGATCCAAAAACAAATTGGCTTTTGGAATGTTCATGGTCCATTTTGCGGGATATACCGATTTGCTATGTGGGCTTTTCCATTTATCCAGTACTTCAATATTGACATCATCGGGTCCAATTGTCGTTTTTTGACCATCCGGACCAATTAGTGAACCGGTCGTAAATTTGCTGATGGAACCGTCTTTGTTACGCAGCTGATAGTACATGAGATCGTAGCCGTTGGAAAGCTGAATTGAAAACCAGTCCCATCCTTCTTGTCTATTCCCCAGAGCTGAGGTACTCCACTCATGGTCCATCCAGCTGGTACCGGAGACACGGAACTGTTTCTCATTCTTGGTGATCATCCCTTCTGTTTTCATGCGTGTAAAAGAAAAATAATAAGAGGCGTTCCCTGCGTCGGTTCCTTTTCGGTCGTATCCCTTATCCCCTTGCAGAACCAGTGGTTTTGCGGGAGTTATATTGAGATCAATGGCGGCACCGCTTTGCATTTTGGCCTTGATGTGAACCGCGAAATTTTGGTCTCCGCTATTTGTTGAGTCCATTCGTTTAATCTCCCAGTTCTCAATCCAAATACGATAGGGATCGGCTTCGGCGCCGGCCAGCCCTACCGCTCCACGGCTGTAACGTTCCTCGAAAATATGGTCTTCATTTTCGACATCTGAGATGGCAAGATGACCCAAATAGAGCTGGTTGGTATTCCAGTTTGATGGTGCTTTTGAACGGTTGGCGACATCTGTTGGCGGAGTTAACTGATTTCTGAAAATGGTAAACTGATACCCGAATTGGCGTCCGCTTTCTGTAAATACATTTCCAGTATAGTACCACCATTCGGTTTTATATCCCGGATGTGCGCCATGGTCATCGGGAAAGATAAATTCTCGAGGCCCGGTCACTCGTTTATATCCTTCCATACCGCCGCTGTTCATGGCCTCTGCAACAGACACAGAGGCGCGAATCTCTTCCTTATCTTCAACGATGTACCATAATCCCACTGCTAATCCAATGGTCAATGGAACAGCCAGGATATACCAAAAAGAAGTTTTCATTGTCTTTTATTTATTCATTACGCAAGGCATCTGCAGGATTGGCCCGGGCCATTTTTATAGACGGGTAGATACCGGCTAGTAAAGCAGCGACAAAGGCCAGCCCTACCGCCTGTGCAAGCAGCCACGGAGAAAGCACAAACTGAAGGCTCCAGCCAAATGATCTCAAATTGATAACAAAGACTAAAATGTAGGCCATAAGAATACCCAGAGGCAACGATAAGATCCCAGCCATTAACCCCATCACTCCAGTTTGGGTAGTCACGTAGTTCCATAGTTGGGAGGGGGTCATTCCGTTAGCTCTCATCACGGCATGCTCTTGGGAGCGTTCCAGCTGAAGGGCCATCAGTGCGCTTAAAATACCGATGAATGCGACCAGCATGGCAAGCATTCGCAGAACAATGGTCACGGTAAAAGTACGATCAAAAATTGCGATGGAGGCTTCCCGAAGTCCGCGGTTCGATCGGATAAAGACCTCTTGTTGCCCCTCCGCTCTCTTTCTGAGTCGTTCTACGAGCTGGTCTACCTCGATGCCGTTTGCAGCATAGAGAGCGAGCCCGGAGATTGCCTTGTCGTTAAAATATTGGTCATATATACGTCGGTTAATGGTGATGGCGCCCATATCCGATGCGTAATCAAAATTTATGGCTTGTATTTGAAATCCGGTGCGTCCCCGATCGGTTTCAATAAAAATGGAGTCGCCCAATGCTACATTATTGCGATATGCATACGCTTCTGAAACCATAACGATATTTTCGCTTGTGTAGCGTTGCCAAAAGCCGGCTTTCTTTTTCTTAAGCTGATAGGTTTTTTGCGCACTGGGTCCCTGATTTATTGCTATCAGATTATCGGTTCCGTTGTTGGTTTGTGCATCCACACTGCGAACGGTGTGTGAGCGGGAAACACCTTCGGTTTCTTTAAGTAGATCTACGAGTCTTGGTTCAAGTTCTGTGTCTGTTTTGCGGGATACTGCACTAGGCGGCTGAATATATACATCAGCCTGGAGTTGAGCTTCAAGCCATGAAACTACGGTTGTGCGAAAACTGTCAACCATTACTCCCACGCCTACAGTTGCGGATACAGCTACTACGAGTGCAGCTATAGCAACCGATGTTCTGCTTAGTTCCGTAACTATTCCCCGGACCGACATTGTGCCAATCAAGCCATTGAGTTTACCCAACAGTGGACGAAAAATCTGAGCGATTGCTACAATTATTAACGGGATGACCAATGAAAATCCCACGATCATAAATAGCAGAGAAGAATAGCCGGCTGCTATACCGCCATTTGGAATAAGTAAAATGGCCGCTCCCAACAGAATGGCACCGAGGCCCGATGCGGCAAGAATCCCTAATTTTCCTTTTATTTTTGATTCACTGGATGAGCGCTTCAATACGGTAGATACCTTTGCCTGCGAAGCTTCGCGGGCAGGCCAGTATGAAGCAAGCAGCGTGGCTCCCAATCCCAGTACGGCTGCTTTTGCCAGCGGATAAAATCCGATGGCGAGCTCTTGGACTGAGAGTACAAAATAGAGATCGTTTATGGATTGGGTGACTAGCTTGAGCAGCACTTTTGCTAAAAAGAGACCAGAGATAATGCCGACGATGGTACCTATTATTCCAATTAGTGCGGCTTCTTTAAGAATAATGGTGAGTATCTCTTTTTTTGTGACGCCTAAAGCACGCAGTCGACCAATAAGTTGACGCCGTTGTACAACTGAAAACGTCATGGTATTATAGATTAAAAACATCCCTACAAGCAGTGCAAGCATGCTTAGCGCTTCCAAGTTTAATTCAAAAGCGCGGGTCATTTGTGCTACTGTTTCTGACCTTGAATCGGAACGACTAATGGTGGACCCACTGGGCAATAGGGATTGTATTTTGGGGATGATCTTTTTTTCATCCTCTTGAGGTATAATCAGGTCTATGCGGGATAGCTGTCCCTGCATGTTAAATAATTGTTGGGCTGTACTTACATCTACGACCAGTAGATTTTGCAGTGCGCGTTGACTGCGATCGTTACCAGCGTTGATAAGTCCTGCTAACTGTACGCTGTAAGTGCGCCCACCCACTGAAACTGACAACGTATCTCCCACTGATGCTCCAATCTGCCGGGCTACCGGTTTGGCAATTATGCCTGTATTCTTTCCAGTTATAAATTTTGGTAATTCGATTCCACCTTTTTGGCTGGCAAAATCGCGGAAGGGTGCTTCCGCAATGGGATCTATACCCATAATCTGAAAGGTTCGATTTATGCCTTCAATCTGTCCATATCCTTCGGCTACGGGTGCCGACTTTTTAACCATGCCATCTATCCGAACTGTTCGATATACCTCTTCATCTATATTTTCGCCGGCTCCCGTTATTTGGTGGGTCGCTTTGCCGGTGACGGCTTGGGTAGATAGTGAAAACGCTTTTTTAGCTGAGCTGTTGGAAAGGTCGATAGAAACAACAACAGATACCCCCAGGGCTACTCCCAAAATGGAAAGTGCAAAGTGCCAGGGATGTTTCCATAAAAAGCGCAGGCTAGAAAGCCACAGCAAATTCTTTTTGTGTTTACTCATCTTCCTGTCACTTCAGCAACGTTATCGACTTCATGCAGTTTGCCGCCTTTTAATTCAAGAACACGATCCGCAATGTTGCATATGTCATGATCGTGAGTAGCAATAATCATTGTTCTGCCATTCTTGCGAACCAGATCATTCAGGACGCTCAGTATATCCCTCCCAGTTTTATAATCCAGATTGCCGGTTGGTTCGTCAGCCAGAATAAGCATTGGCTCATTTGCCAGAGCCCGGGCAATAGCTACTCGTTGCTGTTCACCTCCTGAAAGGCGATCAGGATAACTATCTCCTCTATCCCCCAACCCTACTTCATCCAGAAACTGTTGAGCGTTATCAAGGGTCTGGCTATCCTTGATACCCTTTAACTTGAGTGGTAACAGTACGTTTTCGTGCGCGGTAAGTGTGGAGATAAGATTAAACGATTGGTAAACGAAGCCAATATTGTTACGTCGGAAAAGGGTTCGGTTTTTTTCATTCAGGGTTGTTAAGTCAGTCCCACCGATGCGCACCTCACCAGAATCTGGTTTGTCAACTCCACTCACCAAATTCAGCATAGTACTTTTGCCAGACCCAGATCTGCCCAATAGCACAAGCATTTCTCCCTCTTGAACGGAAAGGTTGAGCTCATCCAACACGGAGCGGCTTTTTTCTCCTTCCTGATAAATTTTGGTCAACTGTTTTAACTGAATATGCGCCACTGCATCCATGGAGTTAGGTTTTCTTTTGATCATCGAACCAAATAACATACCACCTTCTTCAATGGTTCCTCGGCTATCAAAGTATTGCTACAGAACCATCACATTGCAGGCTCAACTGAAGTTGCATTAAGTAGTAGATTTTGAGAGAATCAAAACAATGCAGTATTAGGGAGGGGTAGCGTGTTTAAGATTGTCTTTGGATATCACTACGGAATGTGAAACGGTACTATTACTAATGAGCTAAATAGTTATGAGTCGCTGATTGATTTTAAAAAATGTATTAACACCTGATTGTTCACTTCGGTTCGAAAAAACGACACCATTTGTGTTAGGTTAACACTGCAACGGGGATTCTCTATTTGCGTATTGTTAAAAATCCCTGAAGGGCAAAAATATACTTGGATGTTAAAACATTTTAATTATTTTTTACAAATAGATTAAACTACAAGTTGGATTAATTCCACTTGGTGCAAATTACAGCAAAATGGCTGACGGTAAGGTATTAATCGTAGAAGATGACCTCTTGCTTGCAATGGTAGAGGAGCGTATGGTCAAAAGGATTGGCTTTGAGGTGGTTGGTAAAGCTGAAAACGGTCCGCAGGCCATAGAGAAAACCTCTGAGTTAGAGCCTGACGTTATCATTATGGACATTACGCTTGAAGAGGGGATGGACGGTATTGAGGCCATGGAGGAGATTCGCACCTTTTCTGACGCATCCGTCATTTATCTTTCCGGAAGTTCCGACCGGTATAACTTTGAGCGTGCTAAAAAGACTGGTTTTGTAGAATTTCTTACCAAGCCGGTTACTAGTGCTGATGTTAAAATACCGCTTGAGAAAGTTTTGGGTAAGCCGTCCGAAGGATCAGAGTCAGGAGAAAATCGCCCGGCTAACTCTACAACTTAATCCGGTAGCTTAACGAGAACTCGGCCGACCTGTTGGCCTTCCAGAATTTTTGTAATCTCTTCTTGTATTGATTCCAGCGAGCACTCGTGGCTCAGCGATTCCAGATTTTGGGGTTTCCATGAGGAAGCAAGCTTATTCCACAGCTTTTTTCGAAGTTCCATCAGGCAATTGCCGCTGTCCATTCCAGCTAGATTTATGCCCCGTAAAATAAACGGGTACACGTTGGTATGCAGCTCGTGCCCCAGCACATTTCCGCAGCAGGCTACTGTCCCATTGTGTTGTGTTTGGCGCAGAGCAGTATCGAGCATAATCCCGCCGACGGTATCAATAACGCCGGCCCATCGGCTAGAGAGTAGTGGCTTTGAAGATTCATCTTGCACTTCATCCCGATGAATGACTGATGCCGCTCCCAGGTTTTTGAGAAAAGAAGACTGATCCAATTTGCCGGTAGCGGCTGTTACTTTGTAATCCAGCGCAGAAAGAATAGATACCGCCATAGTACCTACCCCGCCGGTGCCGCCGGTTACGAGAATGGATCCGTCATCAGGGGTAATGTTGTTATGACGCAGATGGTGAACGCCGATGGAGGCGGTAAATCCGGCTGTGCCTATGATCATGCTATCCCGAAGGCTTAAATTATCAGGCAAGGGGACAATCCAGTTTGCCGGCACGCGGATATATTGACCAAAACCGCCGAATGTATTTTGACCGAGGTCGTAGCCGGTTACCAGTACCTTATCCCCCTCATCAAAGGTAGAATCACCGGGACTTTCAATAATCCCCGCCGCATCGATGCCGGGCACATGGGGATACGTTTTGGTAACGCCCTTGTTACCTGTGGCCGAAAGGGCATCTTTATAATTTAAGGATGAGTAATGGACCCGTACCAGTACTTCGTGGTCGGGAAGTTTGTCGATAGGCCAGTCGCGCACGGATTGTGAGATGGTTCCTTCTGAATCTTCATCGACGACAAAGGCTTTAAAAGAATCAGTCATAATAAGTCAGTAAATTTTTTGAGCCATTTCAAATTCCCCTCATAAGGCGGATAGCGCAGTGGTATTTGGGGCCAGCCGGATTTTTTCATGATGCTTTTCTGATGCGAAAACTCATCAAAACCACTCTTCCCATGATATTGACCAAAACCGCTGTTACCGATCCCACCGAAAGGTAAATTAAGGTTTGCCAGGTGTGCAACCGTGTCATTGATGCATCCGCCGCCGAATGGAATTTCATTAATTATTTTTTCTTGATTGTCGCTATCCGTACTGAACAGGTAAAGGGCCAGCGGACGGGAATGGGAATTGATAGTAGTGATTACGTCATCGAGATCGGCAAATGGAAGTACTGGGAGCAGAGGACCAAAAATTTCTTCTTGCATTACTGAATGGTTCCAGTCGGCGCGCGGCAAAATAGTGGGTTCAATATAAAGATCCTCCTCATTATATTGTCCCCCGATTACTTCGGACTGATCTTCCAGAAGACCGGTAATCCGACTAAAATGGTTACGATTGATGATGCGTGCGTAGTCGGGACTTTGGCTGGGATCGTCCCCGTAAAATTCTGTTACATACTCCTTAAGATGTTGCAAAAAAGTTTTTTTCAGGCTCTTGTGAACATATACATAATCGGGACTGACGCAGGTTTGTCCCGCATTAATAAACTTACCCCAGCAAATGCGTTTGGCTGCAGTGGCAATATCAGCCGACTGGTCTACGATGGCGGGCGATTTACCACCCAGCTCGAGAGTTAGTGGAGTGAGCTGCTTGGCGGCAGCATGCATGATTTTTTTGCCTACGGTAGTGCTGCCGGTAAAGAAAATATAGTCAAGTGGCTGATCCAGCAGAGATTGTGTGACCTCCGCGTCACCCTCAATGGCATGCAAAAATCCGGCTTCAAAATTTTCATTGATCATATTGGTCACCAGCCGAGAGGTATGTGAGGCGTGCTCCGATGGTTTAATGATGGTGGTATTGCCGGCTGCGATTGAGGACAAAGCGGGATTGAGACTGAGTTGTAGCGGATAGTTCCAGGCACCGATCACCAGCGACACACCATATGGCTGGGGATGAATATAATTTTGGGAAGGAAAGTTAAAAAATTCGCCGCTTACTTTGGTAGGGCTGGCCCAAGACGACAGGTTCGATAGCAGGTGGTCAATTTCATGTTTTAGGATAAGCAGCTCGGTCTCATAGGTTTCGAAGACCGGCTTTTTCAGATCTGCGAAGAGGGCGTCAAAAATATCGTCTTCATAAGTGTTGAGCAGCTTTTTAATTTTGCGCAGCTGTTCTTTGCGGAAATCCACATCACGAGTATGCCCTTGTTTGAAAAACTGCTGCTGTATGTTGACGATTTCTTCCATACTATTAGTCTGAGTTTCGACCCGTGAACGTATCCATAGAGTGATAGGCTTTAAAGAGCTTGCCAGCTACAAAATCAAAAACTTTTGTGGGCAGTATGCCTTTTAAAAACGGGAGTATTTTTACCATGAATGGCGTGCGGAGATGCATTTTATTTTTCTCAACGGCCCGAAGGATGCGTCGGCTTAAATTTTCGGGATCCAAAAGGGGGGTGAGCAGCGGTGGTGTTACTCCTTTAAACATCCCGGTATCAATATAACCCGGTTCTACAGATGTTACGGTGACATTTTGGTTGTTTAACTCAATACGCAGCGATTCTGACCATCCCCTAACGCCCCATTTGCTGCCTGCATAAACTGACATATTGGGATTGCCCATGTGGGCCACAGCAGAAGCTATATTGACGATATGCCCTGTAGAACGTTCGATCATCTGGGGCAAAAAAGCGCGGGTGGTGTGCATAACGCCCAACAAATTGACGGCAATAGTTTTGTTGATGTTTGCCATATTCTGTTTCTGAAATGGTTGGCCCACAACAACACCGGCATTGTTAATAAGAATATCAAGATGATTAATTTCTGCTTGCAGTTTTTTCGCCGACTGGTAGATTTGTTCAGGATCTGATACATCCACTTTATAGGTGTGGATTCGATCCCGAAAATTGGCAAGTTGTTTGTTGCATTCTTCCAGCTTTTCGGTATTTATATCCCAGATAACCAGTTTTGAGGCTCCTCGTTCAAGGGCATTTTTCCCCATCTTTAGTCCAATGCCGCTTGCGCCGCCGGTTATAAGGATATGGCTGTTTGCAATTGTACTCATAGAAATATCTTGTCTTAGAACACAGAGTATAGTAATAATATACTGTGATCAATAGAGAAGAAGCAGAAAATTTTGTATATCAGTATTCTAGAAAAGTGGTTTATTATAAAGTTAAGACATGATGTTATTCTAAGTCCTTGTGCTGATCTTGAGGTAGCATCTCTTTCAGCATGTCAAATAATTTTATTAGTAGTTGAACAAAATATATTGAGTGGTGGGTGATCAAAAAGAAAATAATTTATCGTCGCGCATTGATGAGCTAGAAAAAAGGGTAAAGGCTTTGGAGGAGGAAAAGGGAGTACCCTCCAAAAAAGATGAGTCGAATATTTCTACTCCTGCTCTCCGACAGGAGGAAGCAGCGCCCCCTGATGACGATGTGACGGAGGAATCAAAAGGTTTTGAGCTTAATGAACAGTGGTTGAACCGCATTGGTATTACATTACTACTGATTGGGGTGGCTTTTCTGTTTAAATACTCCGTTGATCAGGGATGGCTGATTCCTCCAATCCGAAGTGCCATTGGCCTGGGCATTGGGGTGACACTTTTCTTTGGTGGACTGCAGATGAATACAGATCAAAGTCCACTTAAACAAATATTGATGGGTGGTGGAATTGCGGCCTTCTATATTACCGGTTTTGCAACATTTCAGCTGTATTCATTTCTACCGAGTACTGTTGTTTGGTCGTTTATGATCATAGTTACACTGCTGGCGTTATCGCTGTCGCTGCAACAGGATGAAGCGGTACTTTCGGTGGTGGGAACGCTGGGTGCTTTTGGTACGCCATTTATGCTGCATACCGGGGGTGGAAGTGTAGTGCTGCTGATGATTTATACTATGCTGGTACTGGCGGGGGTTATCGTAATCTATATGCAAAAGGGATGGAAGTCGCTACTTTGGACGTATTCACTGGGCAGTGCAGCGGTAATAGTGGTGGGAATTGCCACCGCGGATACTTCACTTGAGTCCTGGATGTTGCAGGCCGGAGCCGTGGTTTGGCTGCTGGGATCATGGCTGTTGCCGGTATTTCGTAATGTATTTTGGGTATCTGATAGCAAAGGTTGGGGCGATCCGGGAAAAGAGCAAAAACGTAGCCAAAAGAAAATTCGTCCGAACCCAAGCGTTCAATTCATGGTTGTTTTTGCTCCATTGCTGATGCTTGCTGTGACAATAGGTATTTGGGAGTTATCGATGGTCCATGCAGGCTATGTTGCAATGGGATTATCAGCTCTGGCAGCATTGCTTTATCGTCCGCTTACGAATAACCAATGTACCGGGCTTGCATCAACGCACATGCTGTTGGGACTGGGTATGCTCACTATTGGGTTTATGCTTCTGCTGGAGCAAAGCATTCTTTTTGTAACGCTTACTGTTGAGGCCGTATGCCTGCGTTATATCGCCCACCAAACAGGAGATGGGAAACTCAATATTGCCGGCCATATACTATTTGGTATAGTTGTTTTATGGGTTGTCGAGGCATTTGCTTATCGGCCAGGTACTGATCCACTTCTTTGGAATGTTCGTCCCTTCACGCAGCTTGGTGTCATTGCGGTGGGTGCACTGGTAATACCGCGCTGGTTGTCACAAACAAAGCTGAAGAAAGGGTATCGTATAGTTAGCCACCTGGTATTTTTGATTTGGATGTACCAGCAGCTTTCACTGATAGAAAACGGCCAGCCATGGATCACCGTAGCGTGGGGAGCCTATGCCACCATCTTATTAATATTAGGGTTTATACAGTTCGGACGACTGATGCGTCTGACAGGGATGGCCACCATATTATTAGTTGTTGCCAAGCTGTTTATTGTTGATTTGTCACAGCTGCAGGCTATATGGCGCATCTTTCTTTTTATTGGTTTTGGTGCTGTCTTTTTACTGTTGGGCTACTATGGACAATCACATTTTATGGACAAAAAAGATGGCGGAGAACTTAGCAATAAATAAAATTTATGTTACTTTTAGTGCTGTTTAGAATATGTGAGACGGGTTGTCATATTTTATGAATATATGATTTAAATGAAATAATACTGATTATGAAAAGGCTGATATTTTTAGTTGTTGTTTGTATTTCACTGGCGGGCTGTATAAAGTCACCGATAGATCAGGCCGCAAAATCAATCACAGAAGAAAAGCTGATAGAGCCCATTGAGAAACTGTCTTCAGATAGCTTTAAAGGGCGTGCTACAGGAACTGAGGGTGCAGAAAAGACAGTTAACTATTTAGTTAGTAAGCTGAAAGAACATGATATAAAGGGTGGGGCGTCGGATAGTGGATACGTACAGGATGTGCCGCTGGTTGGTCAAAAGACAGCCGAGGATGCTATTATTCAAATTACAAAGAATGGCCGTACGGTACGCAGTTTTGAATATTACTCTGATTTTATGGCTTGGCCCAGTAATCTGGCCGAGAATGTATCCATTGATCAGGCAGAATTAGTTTATGTGGGATACGGTATTCAGGCGCCCGAAGAAAACTGGGATGACTTTAAAGAAGCCGATGTGAAAGGAAAGGTTCTGGTCGTAAAAAATAATGATCCCAGTAAGAAGGCTGATCTTTTTGAAGGAAAGACAAGGTTGTATTACGGTCGGTATGACTATAAGTACGAGAAAGCGCGCGAAATGGGTGCTGCAGGTGTACTTATTATTCATACTACTCCGTCGGCGGGATATGGCTGGAATGTGGTGGCCAACAGCTGGAGCCGTGAGCGATTTTATTTGCGCGGAAATGACTCAATGGAACAATCACCTACAAAAGTAAATGGATGGCTTACCAAAGAGTCCAGCAGAGCGTTATTTGAAAGTGCGGGTCTCAACCTGCAGGAACAGTTGGCTGCAGCTGAAAGCCGATCGTTTGAGCCGGTACCGCTCGAGGGATTGCGACTGAACTTAGATCTTGAAGCCAGCTACCGAAACCAAGATGCTCAAAACGTGTTGGGTGTTGTGGAGGGAACGAGTGATCGTCTTAAAGATGAGTATTTGGTATTTACCGCCCATCACGATCATCTGGGTATTACAAAAGCTGTTGAAGGAGACTCTGTTAATAATGGGGCTTTGGATAATGCAGCGGGAGTAAGCGCTGTCCTTAACATGGCCCGTGCTTACAAAAAGTTGCAGCCACAGCTTAAGCGAAGCGTATTATTTTTATTCGTGGGAGCAGAGGAAGTAGGATTGGTGGGTTCTAAATACTGGGCCTCAAATCCCACAGTTCATCCCGGAAAAGTAACGGCAAATATTAACCTGGACGGTATGAATGTCTATGGTAAAACCAAGGACTTGGTATTGGTGGGATATGGACGAAATACGGTAAGTGACCAGATCCAAAAGCTGGCCGAAAAGCAGGGTCGTACGGTTAAACCGGATCCGCATCCCGACCGCGGATACTTTTATCGTTCGGATCATTTTCCGCTGGCCAAGAAAGGGATTCCTGCTATATTTCCTAATTCAGGTACGAATTTTATCGACAAGCCGGAAGGCTATGCAGAGACTGTGGACAGTCTGCAAAATGCAAACTATCATACGGTCAATGACGAAATTAACAAGTATTGGGATCTGGCCGGCATGGTGCAGGATGTACGCTTGTTTTTTGATGTCGGATACCGCATCATTAATGCCGAAGACATGCAGCGTTGGCAAAAAGGTGATGAGTTTAAACAAGCGCGTTTAAATATGATTGAAGATGCATCGTCCCAATAAATATAGAATCTTTTGGTCTAATCCATCGTTATAATTAGCGAATAATTTTCATTAACAGCAGAACCTTATGAAGTTACTTATCAAAACAGCAGCTCTCATTGCAATCTTGTCACTAAGCGTTGGTATGTCCGAAGCTGATGCCCAGGACACTGAAACTAAAAAGCCAACAATAACAATTACTGAGTACAGTGATTATCAATGTCCGGCATGTGCATACTATAATCCGATTGTAAAAAAACTGAAGGATAAATACGGTGACCAGATTAATCTGAAGCTGCGTTTTTATCCGTTAAACAGCCATCAGTTTGCGGCTTTGGCGGCACGGGCAGCACAAGCGGCGAAGAACCAAGGCAAGTTTTTGGAAATGCATAATATGCTGTATAAGAATCAAAAACGATGGTCGGAATCTGTAAATCCTATTCCCACTTTTAAGCGGTATGCCAAAAAGCTAAACTTAGATATGGAGCAGTTTAAAAGTGATCTTAATGATGCTGAGACGCAGCGTATTGTAATGAATCAAAAGCAAGAAGGGATGAATATGGGCGTAAATTCTACGCCTACCTTTTTTATTGAGGGCGAAAAGTTGACCCAGCTTCCCCAGAATTATGAGGAATTTGAAAAAGTAGTTGAAAAGTATCTTGGAAAGAAGGAAAACTGATATTCTAGTTTTATAAAAACTTTTATCCTATGGTTCCCAGCTTGCATTGCATGGGATAAAAGGCTAGCTTCCCTTTTACGTAGAAATTACGTATTGCTTGTCGTTAGGAGTGCTGCAGGAATGCGGCTGAGATGAAATCCTGGTAACCTGATCTGGTTAGCACCAGCGGAGGGAAACGACAAATCATTGGTACTGATTTTTCCTGCCCTTCTGGCGGCGAGCAGCATAATATTTTATATGGCTGATTCGCTGAATTCCCCAAATATAAGTGACTTATCAGAAGAGCAGATTATTGCTCTCTTTGCTGATTCTCTATCCTCTGCAGATGGCATTGGTATAGGGGACGATAGCTCCGTAACAGAAGGACCCAGCGGACTTAAGCAGTTTCTAAGTACGGATCTTATTGTAGAGCATGTCCATTTTAGGCGCCAAGATATTTCGGCCCATTTTCTGGGACATAAAGCACTGGCCGTAAACCTCTCTGATATTGCAGCAATGGGCGGCCGTCCCAATGGCTTTTACTTATCGCTGGCTCTGCCCAAAGAGCTATCTGTAAGTTGGCTTAGGCAGTTTCGAGATGGATTACTCGCTCTTGCCAAAAAGCATAATATCTTACTATTGGGGGGCGATACTACTCGGTCACAGAATGATATTATTGTCAATATTACGATTACGGGTGTTGGGAAACCCCGACAGGTAAAATTGCGAAGCGAAGCAAAAGTCGGTGATGTCTTATGTGTAACCGGAACATTGGGAGATTCCGCAGCCGGCCTTAAAATACTATCAAATCCCGATCAATATGCTCATCTAACGAAATCAGAGCGCCAGCAGTTATTAGAGAGTCACCAACAGCCAAAGCCGGAAGTGGAAAAAGGGCAGTGGCTGAGTCAAGAAAAAGCGGTACATGCCATGATCGATGTCTCCGATGGGTTGTTGAGAGATGCTCACCACATAGCCCAACAAAGCCAGTGTCGTCTTAATATCGAATTAGAACAGCTGCCGTTGTCGCAGGCTTTCAAGTCTTTTTATGAAAAAAATGGTATCAATAAACAGGCACAGGAGTTTGCCGTGGCAGGAGGAGAAGATTATAGGCTCCTCTTGGCAGTAGCCGAAGATGCTGTTAAGGATTTGCAAAAGCGATACAAACAGAAATTTAGCACTATTCTACATCAGATAGGAAGTGTCAGCAAAGGTGATTCTGAAGTTGAAATACTTCGAGATGGATCGCCGGTAGAAGTCAAAGAACAGGAGTTCAAACACTTTAAGGAATCTTAGTTTTATGCAAAACAATTCGAAACGATCGTATGATAGTGTATTGACTATTGCCACTTCTGATAGTGGGGGTGGGGCCGGTGTACAAGCAGATCTAAAGACTATTTCGGCTTTGGGATGTTACGGTATGTCAGCGTTTGCTGCTCTTACGGCCCAGAATACACAAGAAGTACGGGCTATTCATGAAGTGCCGCCACAGTTTTTAAAAGATCAAATCGATGTGGTGATAGAGGATTTTGAGGTCGATGCCGTAAAGATAGGAATGTTGTTTACCGGGCCTCTTATGGAGGTGGTCGCGGATCGCATTAAAAAACATGATCTGAAGAATATTGTATTAGATCCGGTCATGGTTGCTCAAAGTGGTGCTCAGCTTATACAGGATGAGGCTATCGAAGTGATAAGAGAAGAATTATTTCCTCTTGTTGATCTTATTACGCCAAATATTCCGGAGGCAAAACGATTACTGGGGCGTGATATAAACGGCGATGAGTCGATGAAGCAAGCCGCCCAGAACCTCTTGGAAACTGGCACTGGCGGAGTGTTACTGAAAGGCGGACATTTTGAGGAGGATGAAAGCATCGATTATTTATCAATCGCATCAAAAGATCCGGAGCTACATCAATTTAATGCAAAACGTATAGAAACGAATAATACCCACGGTACAGGTTGTACCCTCTCTTCCGCTATTGCCGCTTACTTGGCAAAAGGATACCCCATGCCTAAAGCAGTTGAACAGGCAAAACTATATATCACACAGGCTATTTCGGCAGGTAGTCAATATAATATGGGCGGGGGCAGTGGACCGTTACATCATTTTCACCAATTTTGGATTTAATATTTTAACCTAAAAGAATTGAAAAGGAATGAAATTTACTGATGAACTTTGGCAAGAAATTGAATCTATTTACGATCGTATTTTAAAACTCCCTTTTATTAAAGAGCTTACTGATGGCACTTTGCCGGAAGAGGTCTTCACCTTTTATCTGAAACAGGACACCTTATATCTTTCTGATTATTCTCGGGCACTTTCGATGGCTGGTATTCGATCCGACAGTAATGAGCAGGCTCGACAGTTTCTTGAATTTGCTACTAATGCTATTGATGTGGAGCGGGAACTGCACGGCGAGTTTTATGAGAGGCTAGATGCCGGTAACCCACTACAAAAGTCCCCATCTTGTTTTGCTTATACTAACTTTTTGCTTGCTACTGCAACGATGAAAGATAATGCCGTTGCTATTGCAGCACTCCTCCCCTGTTTTTGGATATATCGTGAGGTAGGGCTCCATATTTATGAAAATGCCGCTCCCGATAATCCCTATCAGGATTGGATTGATACCTATGCGGGAGAAGAGTTTAATGAGGGCGTTGAAAAGGCTATCACAATAACAAACCGCGTTGCGGAAGAAGAGCCCAAACATCGTCGCCAGCAGATGCTGCATGCTTTTGTGCGTTCTTCGCAGATGGAGTGGAAATTTTGGGACAGTGCTTATGAGATGGAGCAGTGGCCCCACGAACCGAAAAGTGCCGTGCCGGCATAGGTGCATAAAACGATGAAGAATCGATATCAACTTAAACTTTCAGACATCTTAGTTACCACAGTTGTAGCCCTTGTTTTTGGGGTGATCTATAAGTTGTGGGGACCTTTATACTACGCCATAAAGCCGCTCGGTATGCATCTTGAGCAATTGATCTATGGGATGTGGTTTATTGCAGCAACGGTGGCTTTCCTGCTTATTAGAAAACCCGGCGTGGGACTATTGGCAGAGATTGCAGCAGCTTCGGGCGAATTTTTTATGGGATCCGAGTGGGGCTTGGCCGTCTTGCTGTCAGGAGTGGCCCAGGGACTGGCCGCAGAGCTCGTGTTTGCTGCGGTAGGCTATCGGAAGTATTCTGTTAGTGTAGCTGTGGCAGCGGCGGCGGCAGCAACAGTTGGGTCTCTCTTGTTGGATTCACTGCAGGGTTATATCGGTGACCTTGCCTTGTGGAATCTCTCCCTGTTGATTCTGTTTCGGTTATCGGGTGCCGTCATTATTGCCGGCTGGATGGGCCACTGGTTGGTTTCGGCTCTGGAAGATGCTGGTGTAGCTGATCTGGTTCGTCCGGTGGGCACTGCAACGGTAGACTCCAATTAGTATATGAAAGCACCTGCATCACATAGCGATACGGAATATTTAGCGGCGCGAATAAAGGATCTGAGGTTTCGGTTTTCGAGCAGAAATACGTTGCTGTTTGATGGCTTGTCACTAAATATTCTTAAGGGACAAAAAGTGCTGTTGCTGGGACCCTCAGGTTCGGGGAAGTCTACTTTATTGAAGGTGATAACAGGGCTTATTCCCGAAGCTATTGAAGAACCTATTGAATGGGAAGAGCGAAAAACCCTGGAGTCGTGGGGCTATGTTTTTCAAGATCCCGATTCGCAGTTTTGTATGCCGTATGTGGATGAGGAGATCGCTTTTGTGTTGGAGAATATGGGCGTGCCACGCGCTGATATGTCGAGTGATATCGAGTACTATCTACAGCAGGTTGGCTTGGGGTTTACAGATGCGCACCAGCCTATTTCATCATTATCACAGGGACAGAAACAGCGACTGGCATTGGCTTCGGCACTGGCTCTAAAGCCGGATACGCTAGTGTTGGATGAGCCTACCGCCTTGCTGGATCCTGAAGGAACCTCGGAAATTTGGCAGCATGTACGTACATTGGGTCGTGATAAGACATTGTTGATAGTCGAACACAAAATTGAAGAGATTGTCGAATTTGTAGATCGGGTATTGGTACTGAATCAAGAAGGGAGATTGGTAGTTGATGGTTCTCCGGAGGAGGTACAACAGAATCATCGCTCCTTACTAGATAGGTACGGTATCTGGCATTCAGAAAGCTGGAATGTTCACGATCAGGAATGTGAAATAGGTGTAGAGCCCAATACCAATTTTTTAGATAAGTCTGAACCTCCATTGCTCGGTATTGAACATCTTAAAGGGTTTTATGATGAGAAGGCTTGCATTACCATGCCTGAGGTTAAGGTCCAGGAGGGAGAATGGATTACTATTACCGGTCCCAACGGTGCGGGCAAGAGCTCGCTGTTGATGGCACTAATGAAACTAATTACCACAGAAGGAGCAGTAAGCCTGCAGGGGCAACTGATTAGTGATACCGCAGAAGTGGCATCTGAGATTGGTTTTATTTTTCAGAATCCGGAGCTTCAGTTTGTTGCTCAAAGTGTTTATGAAGAGGTGGCTTTTACGTTACAGAAAGAGCAGCTGCCAGATCAACAAATAGACAGTAAAGTAGAACAGGTTTTAAAACGGTTTGGCTTAAAAGAATTAGCTGATGAAAATCCCTATCGGTTATCTACCGGCCAACAACGTCGTCTTAGTGTAGCATCCGCACTGGTTGCAGATCGCAAATTGTTGTTGTTGGATGAGCCTACATTTGGGCAGGATGCGGGCAATACCTTTGCCATTCTTGAGGAACTGGAGAGGTATCGGGCCCAGGGTACATCCCTGTTAATGGTTACGCATGACCCGCAAATTGTACGACGATACGCCACACGTGTTTGGGAGGTTGAAGGTGGTAAGCTACAGGCTGATCACATGGGAGACCGTTTTCAAGTAAAAGAGGGGACGAGCCATGTTGTATAAAGAAGAATATTCGTCGTGGATTTCTCGTATTAATCCATCACTAAAACTGGTGCTTATGATGGGGGGTATTTTTGCAGTACTCTTTATTCATAATATTAATGTTATGATACCACTGGTAGCAGGATTGGTCGGAATGCTACTGTTGGGATCGGGACAGCCCCAAAGCAGGGTGCTACTGTTTACGTTACCTTTTCTGTTTGTTTTTCTTTCAACAGGAGCTTCGATGATTCTTTTCGGAAAGGGAGATACGGTATGGTGGCAATGGGGGCCGGCGGTGGTAAGCCGGGAAAGCTTTTATAGAGGGGTTCATATTGGACTTCGTGCCCTCAGCTTCGGATTAATTGGACTGCTTTTTGCCCTTACCACCCGACCGGTATTACTGTTCTATTCAATGATGCAGCAATTGAGGCTGCCTCCGCGTTATGCGTATGGTTTTATGGCATCATTGCGTTTGCTCCCTCTTATTTTTGAAGAGTTTAAGACATTACAAAAAGCGTATAAGGTGAGAGGTGTTACGTCAAACAGAGGATTGAATGGGTGGTGGCAGAAAATACGGCGATATGCTATTCCTCTGTTGGCCCAGAGTATAAGAAGAGCACAGCGTATTGCTGTTGCTATGGAAGCACGTCGTTTTAATAGCAGTGTACAACGAACATATTACTATCAACCCGGTTTTTCGTCCGCAGATGGACTCATGGTCATTTGTTGGGTTGGTATTTTCGTGGGGGCATGGACCGTAGGCGTACAATGGCCGTTATTTGAAATAACAGATGTGCGTTTTAACAGCTAATAAAAGTAATTATGAGTAATAAGACAGAACATATAGCAATTATTGGTGGCGGTATTATCGGTCTGGGTATCGGCTGGCAGCTGGTACGTCGCGGTGCAAATGTTACAATTTTTGAAAAAGGCAAAATAGGAAAAGAGGCCAGCTGGGTGGCAGGTGGTATGTTAGCACCCTATGCCGAGGCGGGGTTTGAAGAGATCAAGCTTATGCGCTTTGGTGAGCAGAGCTTGAACATGTATCCCCGTTTGTTGGATGAGCTTTCTGAGGATACAGATAATGTGCCCGTTCTCGATACCTGCGGTACCCTCATGACCGGTATCGATCGCGATGATACAGAGAAGCTAAAACGTTTGTACGAATTTAGAAAAGAGTTAGAACTGGATGTAGAACTCTTTACCGGCACAGAAGCCCGGGAGCGCGAGCCGCTGTTGTCACCCAATGTGGTGTCGGGACTGTGGCTGCCTGATGATGCCCAGATTGATAACAGAAAGTTGTTAAAGGCGATGGAAAACGCTTTTGAAAAGCTGGGCGGTACTGTCAGAGAGCATACAAAAGTTGAGGAAGTTGAAATTAAAAGAGAGACCGCGATGAACGTTATTGCGGAAGAGGAGGAACACGCTGTTGATCAGGTTGTTGTTGCGGCAGGTTGTTGGTCACAACAACTAGCTGGCATACCTGGTCAGCAGTTACCTCCCATAAGGCCCGAAAAAGGACAAATTTTAACGCTTGAACAAACGGATGATTGCCCGCTCAAAGGAATTATTCGCTCCCCACGGATGTACCTGGTACCTAAAGAAGATGGTACTATTCGTCTTGGGGCAACAGCCGAAGAGAAAGGGTTTGATAAACGGCCCACTGCCGGCGCGCAGAAAGAATTGCTGGAACATGGTTGGGAAATGGTTCCGGCTATTTATGAGCTGCCATTGGTAGAAACGGTTGCAGGTCTGCGACCCGCCGGCAAAGATCACCGACCTATAATAGGAGAAAGTGATATATCGGGATTATATTATGCAACGGGACACTACCGCCATGGAATTATGTTAATGCCGCTAACCGTTTATGCCTTGGTTAATGAAATATTAGATGAAGAAGTATCGGATTGGCTTGCTCCTTTCCGTCCACAACGATTTAATGCAAATTAGTGAAGATATAGTGATGGAATTAACAGTAAATGGAGAACAGGAAAAGACGGAAGCAGAGACATTACAAAAATTACTTCAGTCTTTTGATATTGAACATAGCGAAAAAGGGGTTGCCGTTGCTGTAAACAGCACGGTCATTGCACGAGAGCAATGGCAGGACTGCCAGCTAAACGACGGCGATAAGGTTGAAATAATCCGGGCTACCCAAGGCGGATAAATATAAAAGGAGCAGATTTTTATGAGTTCATTACAAATTGCTGACCGAGAATTTGATTCTCGATTAATTGTAGGCAGTGGTCGATTTCCCGATCCGGAAACGATGCGCGAGGCTTTGCGGGCCAGCGGTACCGAAATGGTGACTGTGGCTCTACGCCGTGCCAATCTAAATACGGATGAGGGCGAAAATGTTCTTAAGTATCTCCAGGATGACGGCTACTTTTTGCTGCCCAACACGGCTGGATGTTATACCGCCGAAGAAGCTATTACCACGGCCAAACTTGGACGCGAAGCCCTGGGAACCAACTGGGTGAAGCTGGAAGTTATTGGGGATGACGAAACCCTGTTCCCCGATGTGCCGGAGCTTTTAAAAGCTGCCGAAAAGCTCATTCTTGAGGATTTCGTAGTCCTGCCTTACGCCAACGATGATCCTATTACCTGCCGTAAATTAGCAGATATGGGGTGTGCCGCCGTGATGCCCTTGGGTGCACCTATTGGTTCGGGGATGGGGATCCGAAATCCTTATAACCTGCGCATCATAAAAGACTTGGTGGACGTGCCGGTTATTGTGGATGCAGGAGTAGGAACGGCTTCGGATGCGGCAATTGCTATGGAGCTGGGAATGGATGCGGTTTTGATGAACTCCGCAATTTCTCAGGCGAAGCATCCGGTAAAGATGGCTGAAGCGATGAAGAAAAGTATAGAGGCCGGGCGTCTGGCGTTGGAGTCGGGACGTATGCCTAAGAGGTTGTATGCCAAAGCTTCGAGCCCGGAAGAAGGGCTAATTGAGGTGGATCGTGAAGAACAGTAGTATCAATTTTCGTTATTATTTGATTACGAATCGCAAAGCTCCTGACAAACGATCGCTCTTGGAAACGGTGGAACGTGCTTGTAAAGCCGGAGTGCGGGCTGTTCAGTTGCGAGAAAAGGATATGACTGATAAATCGCTTGTTGCTTTAGGCAAGAAGATGAGAAGTATTACCAATGAATACAACACCAGGTTGTTTGTTAATCGTCGCGCAGATATAGCACAGTTGCTGGACGCTGATGGTGTACACTGTCCTGAGAATGGGATTCCTCCCATGGCTATAAAAAGCAGTTGGCCGAAACTTACGGTAGGGATGAGTGTACATTCGAAGAAGGCGGCTAAGCGTGCAGAGAAAGAAGGAGCAGACTTTTTGCTTTTTGGGCCGGTGTACTACACGGCATCAAAGGCAAAATATGGTGATCCGCAAGGAATTAATAAGTTGAAGGAAGTTGCTGAACAGTTCTCAGTTCCGGTTTTTGCTGTGGGAGGGATAACTCCTGAAAAAGTTGACCCCTGTTTGCAGGCCGGTGCTTTCGGGGTAGCAGGAATTTCAGCAGTAATGAAAGCGGATAATGTGGTTCAACAAGTGAATAGTTTTAAAGAGCATCTCGGGCAGCTCTGAATTGAATTTTGAATTGTACTAGTGGTATTACCAGTAAGAAAGTAAAGTCATTATCCCAGTGAATGTATCTATCTGCGTCAACGATTTTGTTATTGGTTATCAGTTATTTGTTCATTGGAAGCTGGAGGTTGGGGGCGTTGGTTGTCCATAGCCCGCTAGCGGTCATCCGTCCACCGTCAGCGGTTTTACTTTGTAGCTTTGGTGCCCTGTGGTCACTTAACACTTAATCACTAAAATACTAAGGTCACCCACCCAGCCCAGAACTCCGAATATGGCAAACGCTCATTTACCTGACTACATACCGGGGACAACAAAATAACCACTTTACCAATTAACCAATAACTACACTAGGTACCAGAAATGAGAAAGAAGATGTTGCAAGGAATATACTTAATAACAGATGTGGAAGGGCAAGATCGCTATTCCCACGTTGAGTTGGCAGATGCTGCTTATCGGGCCGGAATACAGATGGTTCAGTATCGGGATAAGAGACGGTCAGACCGAAAAGTGCTGGCAGAGATTCGAGAGATTATGAATCTCAAAAGCAAAGGGTCGCAGCTGTTGGTCGTAAATGATCGGCCCGACCTTGCAAAGGTAGGCGGCGCGGATGGGGTACACCTGGGGCAGGATGACCTTCCTATTTCAGAAGTTAAACAGTTTTTGGGAGAGGAAGTTATAGTAGGCGGAACTTCGGCAAGTTTGGAAGAGGCCCGGCAAGTTGAAAGGGCAGGTGCAGATTATGTGGCATTGGGACACATTTTTGAGAGCTCCACAAAAGAGAAGCAGTATGCCCCGCGGGGATTGGATACCTTAAGGAGGGTGCGCCAAGAGGTCGAGGTTCCCCTGGTAGCTATAGGAGGAATAACGTTGAAAAATGCTCCGCAGGTGATTGATGCAGGTGCAGATATAATTGCAGTGAGCTCGGCGATATGCCGGGCAGAAAATCCAGAACAAGCAGCAGCTGAGTTAGTAGAGTCTTTTCAATAGCAAGGGGCACGCCTTTTACCTATCTTTGACATGAAAATATTTGAGTAAAAAAGAGGTGTCTATGGTTTACGAGTTTCTAAATAAAAAGCCCCAGTTTCCTGAGTCGTCTTTTGTAGCACCCAGTGCAGATGTAATTGGTGATGTCACTTTTGGGGAGGAGAGCAGCGCCTGGTTTAACGTTACTATTCGCGGCGATGTTAACTGGATTGAAGTAGGAGATCGAACAAATGTGCAGGATAACAGTTGTATCCATGTAATGAATGAAACCGGGCCAACAAAGATTGGCGATGAGGTTACCATTGGTCATAATGCGATGATTCACGGTTGTACTATTCATGATCGAGCGCTTATTGGTATCCATGCTACTATTTTGGATGAAGTAGTGGTTGAATCGGATGTTATTGTAGCGGCAGGAAGCTTGGTGCCACCCGGCAAGCGATTGGAATCGGGATATATGTATATGGGCAGTCCGGTAGAAAAGACACGTAAACTTACCGAAGAGGAGATTGCCTCTATTAAAGAGCATGCGGATAACTATGTAAAATATGCCCGCACTTATATGAAAAAAGATACCTACGAGGAGAATCCTTTTTATGAAGATGATCGGAAGTAGATACTGAACTTAAGTTAGAGAATAGAAACTCCTTTATTAAAGAGGGCTTTTACAAAAAACTATCTCCATCTTGTCATTCTGAACTTGTTTCAGAATCTCACATGCAGTGGTTGGCGTTTAAACCGAGATCCTGAACTAAATTCAGGATGACAAGCTAGGTTCTGCAAAGCCTTCTATAACCAAAGTTGGTAATTGTCAAATTCGTAATTCTTAATCCTCAATTCGAAAAACAGCTTGTCTGGAATCTATCTCCATATTCCGTTTTGTAAGCAAGCATGCTCGTACTGTGACTTTTACTTCGTGACGCGAACATCCGAGCGGGAGCATTTTGTACAGCAACTACTAAAGGAGATTCAGGATTATGCTGATACTCGATATTCAGAAGAGACGGTAAAGACGATTTATTTCGGTGGGGGCACTCCTTCGTTGCTCGAGCCCCGGCAGGTAGAAAAAATTTTAGAAGCGCTTGAACAGACCTTTGAGGTTGACAGTCGGGAGATAACTTTTGAGATGAATCCCGATGATGTTACGGAACCTTTTTTGGCTGATTTGAGAAGCCTGGGGGTGAACCGGGCTAGTATGGGTGTACAGAGTTTTGATCCCGAGCTGTTGGAATTTATGCACCGGGCACATTCCAGTGAAGAGGCCCTTCATTGCCTGGAGCTGTTAAGTAAGTCCCGTTTCGAATCGTACACGGTAGACCTTATTTACGGTAATCCCAACCAGTCAAATGAGCAGCTCGAAGCCGATCTGGATAAGCTGCTTCCGTTTAATCCGCCGCATATTTCGGCCTATTCCCTGACGATTGAACCCAATACACGACTGGGTAAGCAGGTAGAGCTGGGACGCATCGCACCTCCCGAGGATGATAAAGTGGCTGCCCATTTTGAAATTGTTAATGAGCGGCTTTCTGAACAGGGAATAGAACGGTATGAAGTAAGTAATTATAGCCGTGCCGGTTGTGAAGCTGATCATAACAGTAGTTACTGGGAGCACGAAAACTATTTGGGATTGGGGCCTGGGGCACATTCATTTTGGTGGGATGAAAAAGCCTATCGATGGGAAAATGAAACTGATCTTCGCAGCTATCTACGCAATGAAGATAGCAAAGATAAGGAGCAGCTTTCCCTGGAACAACTGGCTGAAGAGCGTCTAATGATGGGCCTTAGAACTCGGTTGGGCGTTGGCTTTGAAGAGTTAGAACAAAAATATGATTATACCTTAACAGATCGTCAGCAACAGTATTTAACCAATCGACAACAAGAGGAGAAGCTAAAGGTAGATGATAGGATTAAACTGACTGGTAAAGGCATAAAAATAGCTGATGCTATTATTCTAGATTTGGTGACCCTGCATTGATTGCTTTTCTTTATCAAATGGATGAACTTAATGGCTTCGAGTTCAACGTCTTTACAAATATTAGTATGTCACTTGAATTTGTTTCAGGACCTTGTTTTACCGGAAGAAGAAACTTATGTAGATTCTGAACCTAATTCAGAATAACATGTTAATTTATTTTTGAATTAAATTTAACTTTGAAGAAATGGAAGCAAGCTTAAAGGCATTCATGAAGGAGATTATCGACTATGCAGGATTATTCCCTCCTTCTGATCTTTCGCTCGATCCGGCCATAAAAAATTACAGTAAATATCGCAGCTGCGAAGATCGCTGGATGTTGTCGAGATTTATCATTCCTGCCCTGGATCTTGATCAGTTAGCGCCCTACGGAGATACATTATTTAAAAAGGCTGACAATCCGTATTCTTTTTCGGTGCTTGGAAAGGGTACAGAAACGATGAGTGAATTTGAAGATCATTTGCAGCAAATAACTGCTGCAGTTAATCAATTCCACGATACTCATGGCAGCAGCGTACGTACCGATATGCTGGAAATTAAGTTGCCACGGGAAGTAGTATTTGCAAATGATGCCGATTTGTTTGCGGATGCTTATACGCTTGCAGTACAAGAATTAAGCAAGTCATCACTCACGCCTAATCGTCTTTTTTTCGAAGGGTATTTTGAGAAAAACTGGAAAAAAGATATCAGCCTGTTACTGGACACTATGCAGAGCAGTAATGAATCCATAGATACTGACCATGTGGATTCTATTGGCTATAAATTGCGTTGTGGAGGGATAGAAGCGGATATGTTTCCTTCCGTACAGCAGGTTTCCTTTGCATTAACTGAGGCGCGCAAAAACAACGTAGCGTTGAAAGCGACTGCCGGCCTGCATCACCCGGTGCGCCATTATGCAGATTCGGTACAAACAAAGATGCACGGATTTTTAAATGTGTTCGGGGGAGCTATGCTGGGTTATGCCCATGATTTGTCTGCAAGTGAGCTGAGCGAAATTATATCAGAAGAAGATCCAGAGCAATTTATATTTACGGATGATGGCTTCGAATGGAATGATCTGCATATTTCTACTGATGATATTAACGAGCTACGAGAAGTGGCGCTTATTTCATATGGCAGCTGTAGCTTTGACGAACCCCGCGAAGATCTTCAAAATTTAGGATTGATGAGTTAAGAATATGCTATGTTAATACTCGATGATTGATCTTAAGATTAAGAGATTCATAATTTATAACCCAAAATTCCAACGATGAATTCAACTAACGATCCTACTTTAGAATCATTTGTAGATGTAGATTCACAATCGCACTTTCCTATTCAAAATTTGCCTTACGGCTTAGCCAATCCCGGTGATGGAGATTCTTTTTTATGCTCCGCCATTGGCGATTATGTTGTGAATTTGGCAGCACTGGAAGCCGCCGGCCATTTTGACGGCCCACACCTGGAGGGCGCAGAAGTATTCCAAGAACAAACGCTTAATAAATTTATGGGTCTGGGTCGTGATGCATGGACGGAGGCACGCCAAACGATCAGCCGGTTGTTAAGTGCTGATGAAGCAACGCTGCGGGATGATGATTCGCTGCGCAGTAAAGTGCTTATCCCCATGGACGAGGTAGAAATGCAGCTGCCGGTAGATATTGGTGATTACACTGACTTTTACTCTTCTGAGCAGCATGCTACTAATGTGGGGAGTATGTTTCGGGACCCCGAAAATGCCCTCAAACCTAACTGGAAACATCTGCCTGTCGGTTATCACGGCCGGGCCAGTTCGGTGGTTATCAGCGGGACTGATCTACATCGTCCACAGGGACAAATCCTGCCGCCGGATAGCGATGATACCCCTATTTTTAGTGCATGTAAACTTTGTGATTTTGAGCTGGAAATGGGTTTTCTGACAGGTCCCGGTAATGATGTGGGATCGCCAATTCCTATTGACGAAGCTGACGAGCACATCTTTGGGCTCACACTCGTCAATGACTGGAGTGCCCGCGACATCCAGAAGTGGGAGTACCAGCCTTTGGGCCCGTTCCTGGCGAAAAACTGGGCAACGACTGTTTCCCCGTGGATTGTTACGCTGGATGCGCTCGAGCCGTTCCGTATTTCCGGACCTGAGCAGGATCCTGAACCACTTCCTTATCTGGATACTGATGAAAACTGGACGTTTGATATTAATCTTGATGTGTTTTTGCAGGGCAAGGATATGGACGAGGCGCACAAAATTTGTGCATCCAATGCGAAGAATCTCTACTGGAATGTAGCTCAGCAGCTGGCGCATCAGACTATTACAGGCTGTAATATCCGTCCCGGTGATTTGTATGCTTCGGGCACTATCAGTGGACCGGAAAAATCATCGTACGGAAGTATGCTAGAGCTGAGCTGGAAAGGTACCGATCCTATTGAATTTCCCAACGGTGATGAGCGAACCTTCCTTGAAGACGGCGACGAAGTAACGATGACCGGCTATGCCGAAACCGATGGCTACACAATTGGGTTTGGTGAAGTGAGTGGTAAAATTTTGCCGGCGAAAGAACTTGATGTGTAGTTTATTTGACTACTAGTAATACGTAGTACGCAATACGGAGGTCATGCTTCGTATTGCGTATTTTTTTATTAGTTCATTTTTTGTTGGCAAAACTGCCAGAATTAATTTACTTAATCAGCGTCATCTTCTGGGTTTCGGCGTTACCGTCTAAAGTAAGCCGATAGAAATAAACGCCTGAAGCCATTCCTTCTGCGGTAACCGGATAGGTGTAGATACCCGCCTTTTGAGGCCTATCGACAATAGTAGAAATCTTTCGGCCCAGTACATCAAATATCTCCAGTGTTACCTCCCGCTGTTGGGTAAGGCTATATCGAATAGTTGTCTGATTGCTAAATGGATTCGGAAAATTTTGCTCCAGTTTGTTTTCAGTTGGTTGTACAGAACGAACTTTGAGCGTATAAACAGGATTTGGAGGGCTTTCTTTACCATTTGCAGCCACAATACCAATCTTGTTTAGCTTATCCCACTTCCACCCGGTTATAAACTGATCGCTGATGCTGTTATGTGATGAAAAAGTTTTAAACTCAGTCGTCCCGTTTTTAAAGTAGCCCAGCACGCCAATCATAATTTTATTAACAAAATCTATTTCCGAATTGATGGCAACTGATCCCGAAAACGGAGCAGCCTGAACGGTATGATAGCCGGCTGACATTAGTTGTAGCGTATCTGGATTGGCAAGACTGTCATCCCCAAAGAAGGTTGAGGTAATGTTAGGTGAAGGGTAATCGGTGCGCTCTTCAAACCCAAAAGAAGCCGGACTGTTGGCATTGCCCGAGGCGTAATGCCACATCTGGGACTCTACATAATTTTGCATGTATGCCTGTTGCCCGCCCAACTGTTGAGTGACGGCCTTAACCATGGTAATGTTGGGACTGTTTGAGATAATTTGCCAAACATTTACCCAGAACTGGGAACCGAATTTTTCTTCAAAAAAAAGTGCCCAGCTGACATGTTCGTAAGAACCGGGATAGAAACTTTGCGTAGGATCGCTGAGTATAGACTGATCGGAATCAAGGTAATTGTAATAATCATTTACGTTATCATAGACTACCTCTTCCATAAGTGTGGCATCCATCTCCAGCCAAGCTCCCGTTTCTCCAGACCAGCTGTTGGCTTCATACTGGATAGCATGCTTAAATTCATGAGCCATCGTAACATTGATCGCCCCTGTTTGATTGCCATCGGGATGATCGTTGGGCGGAAATCCCTCGGCAAAATCATTTTCGATAAATATGCAAGTAGATATACTATTTGTACAATAGTATGACCTATTAGGATTAGTGGTGTTTGGGCTGGTTAATCCAAAGGTAGGTGCAACATTTTGTATTTGGATTTCATATGATGTACTAGGAGAAATGGGATCCGAATAGCCCAGGGTTTGCACTTCGTGGCTATATGATGAGTCTGCTGCTGTTGCCACTTTTTCCACATAATCAGGAATGCCGTTGGTGTTTGTATCTTCGTTTGGTACGGCAGAAGATCCAGAAGTTTGGTAATGAATTTCAAAATTACCGGAGGGTGAGGAGTAGGTTTGGGAGGCCTGAGCAGTGGGCGCGGCCGTCATCGATTTGATTTTATTAATAGTGGCTGCAGATAGTTGCGAACGGTTGCGTTCGAAATCCATATAAGCTGGGGTACCGCACTTAATGGCGCTTTGTGCTGGGAGGCGGTATTGATCAGGCAGCTTAGAGCTGTTTTTACTGAGGTAAAACTTGTATAGTACCTTTTGGTCGAGGGTTAGTTTGCCTGCTTTGTAGGCTTGGTCAATAGTATGGTAGGCATTGTGATTATGTACAGATTCACCCTGTTGCGAATAGCCGGCTTGATAGAAGAAAAGGCAGAGCAGAAAAATTAAAATTGGTAGCCGCTTAAAGATCATCTACAACTATATTAGAAAGCAGAAAAATTCATTTCTTGCAAAATTACCCTTATTTTTGGGATCTGCAAATCATGAATCACTAAGGCACGAAGTGCACAAAGAAACTATTAATCGCTGTGCTCTAGTAGTAGTTAAAAAAGGAAATAGACCATGTACGAAGTAATACTGTATTACAAATTTAATGAGATTGACGATCCCGAAACATTTTGTGCTGAACATAAACAGTTTTGTGAGGAGCTGGGCATAAAGGGACGCATTTATATAAGTGATACCGGTATAAACGGTACGCTGGGCGGCACGCCCGAGCAGGTGGCCGAATATAAAGACCAGCTAACGAGCATCTCCGGATTTGACGGTATTGATTTTAAAACGGATACCAGTGATTACATTCCGTTTGCCAAACTGAAATGCAAGACGCGCGATGAGCTTGTAGCTATCCATAAAGAGGATGTTGATCCGGAAGACGGCGGCGAATACTTGGAGCCCGAGGAGTGGAAGCAAGTTATAGAATCTGACGAAGATTATGTGATGATAGATGTGCGCAACGATTATGAATCTGAGATTGGTCACTTCGAAGGAGCAGTGACACCCCAAGTTGAAAATTTTTACGAATTTCCTGAGTGGCTTGAAGAATTTGAAGAAGAGGTAGGTAAAGATAAAAAGGTATTGATGTATTGTACCGGTGGTATCCGATGTGAGAAGTTTTCGGTACTCATGAAGGAAAAGGGATGGCACGATGTAAACCAGTTGCATGGTGGTATTTTAAGGTATTCCAATGAAGAGGGGGGTGAACACTATAAGGGCAAATGCTTTGTGTTCGATGATCGCCTGGTAGTGCCCGTAAATGAAGATGATATGGAGCCCATAGCAAAGTGTGAGATTACCGGCAAACCGGCAGATACCTATATCAACTGTGCGAATATGCAGTGCAATAAGCTTTTTGTCTGTTCCGAAGAAGGAGCAAAAAAGATGGAGGGCTGCTGCAGCGAGGAGTGTCGGCAGAGTGAATATAAGCGACCGTTTGATCCGGAAAATGCGTTCCGTCCTTTCCGAAAATGGTACAACTATTTTGATGAGGACTTTAAGGAGCGAGAAATGGAGAGCAGTGGGTAATATATTTTTGTTTATCCCAACCGTAGGTAAGATCCTTATTATAATAATTCAAGATGTTACGGTTCTTTCATCTGTCCATGACTTAAAAAGCTTTTTAGCTTAAGGGATTTGTGCTTCTGATCTATAACACCTAATAGAATAGCTCCTTTTGCAACTAACTATTGGTACAAAGAAAATACTAGGCTAGTAAGAACAGTTAGCCAAGAAATTTAATCAGTGTATTTATTCAGTGAGGATGGTTAAGTGTTAGGTGAAGTCATTTTTGTTTTCAGTAATATTTGATTTGGTATTAAATAGCCTTCTTGAGATAAAATTAGTAAGATAGTTGGATGAAAAATTTAATTATTATTTTATGTCTATATATTACCTATATCATCTATTACTATTTTACCAGAGACAAATTCCTCGATAAATTTATTGAGACAAGTATTATTTTTGGAATTTTTGCATTAGGGCTTTTCATATATAATAAGTTTTTTGATGACGAGGGGGAATAGGAGTAATTTTTTGATAAACTATTTCGTTGAGTGATAGATTAATTATTTGGCATTGGCTGGAAATAGGGCATCCAACTGTTCTCTTCTATCGATGCTATGATTTGTTGTGTGAGGTGGCTGCATCCTGTCTTTTAAAGGCAGAGAGATCTATTTCTCTGTTACTTAAAAAACGCTTTGGCAATAGAGGTAAAATGTGATGGTCGATCCAGGAACGCATAATGTCCGGCATGATCGATGACTACGAGTGCAGCATTTTCGATTCCCTGCTCCATACGTTCGGCCTGGTAAAGCGGAGCCGCATTGTCATCACGTCCCCATAGTAATAGCACCTCATGAGGAATGTTTGGAAGGGTCGGTTCAAGATATTCGGTAACCGTTTGTACAAAGGTTTCGCGCATCACCCCGCTGAGTTTGCTGTAGTCGCTGGAGCCCAGTGCCTTCCAGAGGGCCGTTTCCCGAAGCCATTCTAATGCATTGCTGCGCCAAGATTTAGGTAATAGGTAGAACGGGGCCTTTAATGTTTTAGCAGTGTACTTTTTAAGATAAAAACCCAAACTCCGTTTGGGTTTCATGCCCGCACCGCCGGTAATGAGTACTTTGTCAATATGATCTTGACAATCTGCTCGGGCACAGAGCTTCAGCGCAATACGTCCGCCAAAAGAGTGGACCAGCAAGTCAACGGTTTCAAATTCTTGGTCTTGGATAAATTGTTCAACCATATCCGCATAGTCATCCACGTTCCAGGGATCATTGGGGACCGATGAATTACCGAAGCCGGGCAGATCGGGTATGTAACAATCGCGAATATCAGACAATTGTTTGGCCAGTGGTGCCATTACTTGTTTGTTGCTGCCCCACCCGTGAAGAATAAGCAGGGGCTTGTCGTTTTCCATCCCCGTGCGGGTATAGGAGACAGATAAACTTTGGTAATGGTATATTTTTACGGTTTCCATATCAGCAGTCAAACATCGAATTATTTTGTATCGCAAACAAGATTGATTTCATTCGTAATGAGAATCTGGTGATTAGCAATGTTCACGTGAGATGCTAATTGGAAATTTGCGATAGTGCTTAGACCTATCTCGATGTAGAGAAGCAGTTTTGTTAGGGTTTACAAGATCCATACAAGTAATAATATATCTCCTATTGAGAGAGATAAACTCCATGGCCTATCTATCGAGATTGGGGTTACGTTGAGTCTTCAACGAAAAACTTTTGTAAGGATTGCCGGTTACATGGGTCCTACTGTTACAGGCAGACAAAACATCCTCAGAGGTGACCAATTATGAAGAGACGAATATTTTTCTGGTTAGAGAAGCTAAAAATTACTCCCGGCGAACGTAAAACAGTAACTTCGCTGGTGATACTCTTTGTTATATTAGCAAGTGTCAATGTTGGACTTACGCCTTCGGTACCGTTCGAGGATGAACAGTACCATGAACTTGAGCAGCAGTTTAAAGAAAGGACAGCTATGCTCAAGAAGAAAGAACAGCAACTTATGCAGCGGTACCATCCTTCCGAAAAACAACTGGTTAGCCTTCAAAGTGATACCACTCCCGCAGACACTGCGGATGCCCCTAATGAAGAGCCAAACGAGACGCAGTCTGCTCAAGAAAAGATTAATATTAATACAGCCAACCAGCAGGCGTTGGAGTCGCTGCCCGGTATCGGACCTGCTTATGCAAGGCGTATCATAGTTTACCGCAAGGAAAACGGGAAATTTAAGACTAAAAACGAGCTCAAAAAAATTAAAGGTATTGCCCAAAAGCGGCTGGATAATTTGAAACCATTTGTCAAACTTTAGGATCCAAACTAATTAAGGCGGATCCTTCTATGAAAACACGCATTTTGTGGGCTGATGATGAAATCGATCAGCTGGAAGCACACATTATCTTTTTGGAGAATAAAGATTTTGAGGTGTCTCCGGTAACTAACGGCGAAGATGCTATCACGCTTATCAAAGAGGAGTCGTTCGATATTGTTTTTTTGGATGAGCAGATGCCCGGCATGGATGGTCTGGCAGTGCTCAATCGCATTAAGACGTTAGAGCCTTCGTTGCCAGTGGTGATGATTACCAAAAGTGAGGAAGAATCGATTATGGAGGAGGCCATTGGGGGTAAGATTTCTGACTATTTGATTAAGCCGGTCAACCCAAACCAAATTGTATTGACGATCAAGCGACTGTTGGAGCAGCAGCGTATCCGCAATGAACAGTTTGCCCAATCGTATCTGCGTGAGTTCAATAAAATATCTGACCGCATTCATGACAACCTGAGTTGGAACGAATGGATTACTATTTATAAACAGCTTACGCGCTGGGATGTTGATTTAGAGTCGGGGGAAGAATCACTTCGTCAGGTATTGGGGGACCAGTACCGGGAAGCTAACAAAATGTTTGGCGAATTTATTACCAAGCAATACCAGCCTTGGCTGGAAAAAGAAACACCAGATCGCCCCCCGCTGTCGGTTGATTTGGTAGATGAGTATGTATTGCCGCATGTAAAAAATGGACAAACCACGCTCTTCTTCATTATTGACTGCATGCGTTATGATCAGTGGATGATGTTTGAAAACCTACTGAGTGACAGTTACAGCATCGATACGGACTTTTATTACTCTATTTTGCCGACCGCTACACCCTATTCGCGCAATGCTATTTTTTCGGGATTATATCCGCTTGAGATTGAAAATATCTATCCTGATTTGTGGGACCAAGGAGAGGATGAGCGGTCACTGAACCAGTATGAAAAAGAGTTGATGCGGGCTCAACTCGACCGCAAGGGGATAGATCAGAAAATAAAATATGAGAAGGTATTAAATACCGAACAGGGGCGGGCCGTTGCTCAAGATATCCACAATTACATTCAAGAACCGTTAAGTACATTTGTATATAATTTTGTGGATACGCTAGTGCACTCTCGCTCCGATTCAGATGTTCTCAAGGAGATTGCCCCGGATGTGCCGGCTTTCCGGTCCTTGACGAAAACATGGTTCCAACACTCAACGCTGTATGAAATTTTTCAGATGCTAGCTGAAGAAGAAGTGGTTGTTGTAGTAACCACGGATCACGGTGCGGTGCGGGCATTGCACGATACAGAAGTAAAGGGCGATCGAAACACATCAACTAGCCTGCGCTATAAATACGGCCGCAACCTAACGGTGGAAGATAACAGTAGTATAGTTATTGAAAACCCTGAAGAATACAAACTGCCGACCCCGGGATATTCGAACAATTATATTATTGCTAAAGAGGATTATTATTTTGTATATCCCACCAATTACCATGAGTACCAGAATCGGTATCGTGATAGCTTTTTACACGGCGGAGCAAGTATGGAAGAGATGATTTTGCCCATTGCTACTCTTCGACCCAAGTCAATGTTGTGATGGAGGAGCAGGTAGAAATAACGAACAGCCCAGAACAGACGGTTGAGTTGGGGACAACGCTTGCGGCTAACTTCGAAGCGGGTGATATTATTTGTCTGAAAGGACCTTTAGGGGCCGGCAAAACTCATTTTGTCAAAGGTTTAGCCGATGGTTTAGGTATAAGTCCCGAAGAAGTACAGTCGCCTACCTACACACTGATCCATGAGCATGAGGGCAAGTTGCCGTTGTATCATTTTGATTGTTATCGCATGGATTCGCCCCGTGAAGCGCTCGAAATCGGGGCTGAAGAATATTTTTATGGATCAGGTATTTGTGTGATTGAATGGCCGGAACGTATTGCTTCACTTATTCCTGCCGAGGCCACGTGGGTTACTATTGAAGAAATTGACAGGAAGACCCGAAAATTTGTCATTGCGCAAAAGGGGTCGTAATCTGTTATATTAGTTTTCTATGCCCACAAAAAAACGACTTTCATATCGACTGGATCGGCTGCCGGTTATTTATCCCTATAACCGAAGAGCAGATAATAATATACAAGTGGGAGACTTGGTTTATTATGGACCCTCCCCCGAATTTTACGGCATCGGAGAAGTGGTTCGTTCTTTTGAGGGATACTGCATTGTTGACTTTCGGCGCACGGGCATGCTCAACATTGAGAAAGACGCCATGGCTGTAAAATATTTAATTCCTATCCATAAGCTTAATCTTGGTCACATTCTTAAAAGTACATAAGGATGTATTTTGGAGTGATGTTATTCTGAGCCAAAGGAGGAGTGAAGTTGAAGGATTAGCCCGAAGAGATTAGGAAGTTTCATGTGGGGTCCGCCCGATCGGTATTACGGATACCATTACTCAAAATCTGAGTCCTTCAAAAAGGATGTCTCTTCCAAAAGTTCTCCATTACGTACCCGTCCGATTAGCCAAAAGATTATGCTTATAGCTAATCCCGGGTAGAACGGTTCTATGCCAAGATAGGTATATTCATAGGCTGCATCGCTGGTGATAGTACCGAGGATAAGCCATAACAGTGATACGCCAATGCTGGCAACCATGGTGGGTAAGACCCATTTTTTTCGCAGCGAAAATAGCTTTAAATATACTCCCAATACAGGTATAAGTAGGCCGGGAATCATCACCGAGCCAATGACATACCACAGGTCGATAACGCTGGGATAAATAATAATGAGCAAGATGCCGATAAGTGCAGCTGCAAGCGTGCTAATTCGGGTTAGTGTATTATTCTTAGTGTTGGGAAATATTTTAACCAGCAAGTCGCGGCCCAGTGTTTGTCCCGATAAGAAAAGATAACTATCCAAGGTGGACATGATGGTAGCTAAAAGAGCGACAAAGAATAGTCCCTTAAAGCCAATCGGCAGTATTTCATTGGCCAGATAGGGATATACCATGATAGGTTCCGCAAGGTCGCCACCTAAAATAGCCCAGCCGTAGATACCGCTAAACATCGTCAGAAAGTCAAATAGCGACCACAACACAATAGAAATGAATATCCCTCTTTTAGCTGTCTTGGGAGACTCAGCAGCGGCGGCCCGCTGGTGAAAGCTGGGATCGACAAAGGTCCACAGCGCAATAAAGAACCACACAAGAATATACTGCAGGTTATGCCCGCCGGTAATGTCGCGGTAGTCGGCCGGCATAATATTCCAAAGCTGACCAAGGCCGCCAAACTCCATCCCGGCAAAAATAATGAGAGCAGTAAAACCGACAAACATCAGTGTGATCTGCAGTGCGTCGGTACGTATTACGGCATTGAATCCGCCGAAAATGACATAGGCCACCGAAAAAAGTGCTACGGCACTGGCATACCAGAGGAAACCACCATTGCCACCCGTCAGATATTGGAAAATGAGCCCCAGCATTAAAATATATGGAGCCGGACTTACGAGTATGAAGATCGGGATGGCAGAAAATCGGCCGGCTGTATCACCATAAAAATTACCGATAGCTTCGGGCAACGACAGGGCTTTATTCATTCTTATTTTGCCGGCTAGCAACCAAGCAAAAATAGCCGAAAAAATATAAAACGGGCAACCAAACAACAGCCACTGCGAAATGCCAAACTGGTAGCTGTATTCACCTACGCCCAGAATGCCCCCGTACCAGGTAGAGACAAGCGTTGCCACAAAGGCCGGTAGGCTCATCTTGCGCCCCGACAGTAAGAATGATTCTTCATCTTCATCCTGCCAATTATTCTGCCAAGTCAAATAGATGAGGAATCCGAAGTATGAAAGTATGAGTCCCCAGTCAAGCAGGGTAAATTCCAGTTCAGCCAATGGAATACCGTTGAATTAAAAAGATGGAAAATATTTTAATAGCGGAAGGGATCAAAGAGAATCTTCGAATTTTTTATGGGATATAAACATAAGAAGATCCCCATTTTTATAAGATATCTTTATGGGATTTTCGACTACTTTGTTTGATGAGCCGTCACGCACGCCATTTTCCATTATTTCATCTTCAAGCGGATATTTTAGCCCCTCAGTGATAATACCATCTGCTTTGCCTGACAGTGGGAAAAGAGAAACCGTAGTACCTTTGGGCAGATCGGTACTAAATGACTTTGGTATGAGTTGTAAGACTCCGTAATCATCAATCATAAATAACTGTTCGAATTGCGGATTAAACTGTTTGAGTACCGAAATATTCTTAAGTGTTTGATCTATGCGCTGTCCCGTGGCGGCCAGGATATCTACATGTGTTGTTTTGCGGTTACGCAGATATGAAAGAGCTTTTTCAAGGTCATTGGATTCTTGATCAGATTTTTTGAGTGTTTCAAAAGATTCATCTTCATAGGGAATGAAACTATCTAAATCACCGATAATAAGATCAGGGTGCGCATCAAAATCACGGGCAATATTACCACCCCCGTCGGCCGCAATAAACAGGTCTGCTTTTGCGCGATATTCACGAAACAGCGACCTGTTGGGTGGGCGTCCATTGCAAAGAATGAGTGCTCGTTTCATCAAAAAAGTATGTTTAATCGATTTTAAGGTTGTTCGGGAACATATGATAACATAATAAGGAGTGAGAATTTATACCGAAAAAATTATTGCTTTCCTCTATGCTATACCCCATCTTAATAAGCTTATTTTTTGGCATTTCAATACGCCTATATGTTTAATGAACTCATCCAAAAATTAAAACAATACGACACGGTAGGAGTGTTTTCGCATATCCGTCCCGATGGGGATTGTATTGGCGCACAGGTAGCAACTTGTTTGTGGCTCCAAGAAAATGATATTCGCGCTTTTGCTTTTAATGATGATGATGTTCCATTGAACCTTAAGTGGTTGGCCGATTATTATCCGATCCGGCAGCCGGATGAAAAATCACTCCAAAAATGTGATGCATTTGTCCTGCTTGATGGTAATTCGCCTAAGCGATTTGGCAGTTATTCCGATTATATTCAGGATGATCCTAAGCCTACCTACATGGTGGATCATCATCCCGACCCGTACGACGGATTTGACTTTAGCATTTCGGTGGAAGAAGCGTCTTCAACCTGTGAGCTTATCTTTCATTTGTTTTTACAGAATGATATTTCTCAGCTTAATGAGGATGCCGCAAAGGCATTATATACTGGTATTCTTACCGATACGGGTTCGTTGCAATATGATAGTGTAACACCGGAAACGATGAGCATTGCCTCCGAGTTGCTCCGGATTGGCGGGTTTCGTCCTAATGAAGTAGCCGAACGCGTATTCTCAAACAAGAGTCTGAATCAACTGCATTTGCTTAGCAAAGCGATGGGCACGATCGAGCTTTATGAGGACAATCAAATTGCGGTGATGTACGTTACCAAAGAAATGCTGGAAGAAACCAATACAACCAATGATGATTGTGAGGGTTTTGTGGGATATCCGCTGAGTGTAACGGGTATCAAAGCCGCTATTTTGTTTAAAGCTCTGGGCGACGGTGTCAAGATGAGTCTGCGCTCCAAAAGTAATGATGTTAACGTCAATAAATGGGCACGTAAAATTGGCGGCGGTGGACACAAAAAAGCATCCGGTGCTTGGCACCCCGGCCCCCTTGAAGAAACCATCAAAGAAGTGGTTGAAATTGGTGCCGAACAGCTTGTTAGTGTAGACAAGTCGTAACCAAAAGTTGTTTTTCTTGCTATGATTGACCGATTAATGGCCATAGTTATTGTTTCTCTGTCCGTGATGCTATTCAGCTGTGAAGAGGCCAATCACAAGAAAGAGTTAACGGATACTACCCAGCCCACCCAGTCCCGATCCGCTAATATTTCGCAAATGGGGGGACAAGAAGAAGTCCGAAAGTCAGATACTACCCTATCACAAAGAAGCCGCAGGCCGCAGCAGGTTTCGGCGCGAACAAATTCAATTTCCAACAGCAGGCATAATGCTATCACAAAGGCTGTGCAAGAAGTGAGTCCCGCTGTAGTGAGTATTACGGTGACAGAGGTGGTAGAAGGTGGACGCCGTCTAAAATTTAATAATTATTACAATCGTTTCTTTTCCGTACCGGTAGAGCGGGAAGTCAGTAGCATGGGATCCGGTTTTATTATTAGTAAAGATGGATTGGTGGTAACCAACCAGCATGTAGCTAACCAAAATGCAAAGAAGGTAGTGGTATCATTGACGAATGGATCGCAATATAAGGCTAAAGTACTGGGGTCGGATGAGCTGGCCGACTTGTCGCTGCTTAAGATACAGGCTGATACTACCTTTACCGCCGCCGAGTTTGGTAATTCAGACAGCGTGGTTGTGGGGGAATGGTCGTTGGCGGTAGGCAATCCTTTTGGACTGTTTAAAGCATCGCAGCCTTCTGTAACAGTAGGGGTGGTGAGTGCTCGCAACCGTGATTTTAGGCCTGATCCCAAAGAGCCGCGCGTTTATTTAAATATGATTCAAACCGATGCAGCCATTAATCGCGGCAATTCGGGTGGACCGCTGGTAAATAGTCAGGGTAAAGTTATTGGGGTCAACACTTTTATTTTTACTGGCGGAACTAGTGGTGGTAATGTAGGGTTGGGTTTTGCTATACCCAGCAACCGCGTGCAAAAAATTATTAAGCAACTTTCGTCCACCGGAGAAGTGCAGCTTGGTTACGATGCCGGATTTGAAACAAAACAGATGACTTATAACATAGCTGCACGGTATGATTTGCCAGCTGTAATGGGGCTGCTGGTAGAAAGTGTAAACCGCGACGGCCCGGCCTTTGAAGCTGGTATTGTACCAGGAGATATTATCTTACGAATTGGTAACGAGCGCATACAAAGTAAAATGCATGCCCAAGCCTTGCTCAGAGAATATAGCGAGGGGGATTCCATGCGTGTTGAGCTTGTACGCAACAGCAAACGCTATGAGACCAAAATGATGCTGCGCCGAAAAATAAAAGAGTAATAGTTACAAAGCTGGAGTATCGCTTTCCGGGGCTTTCACTTCTAATTTATTCTGCACATACCTTTGTGCCATCCGTAGCTAATTATTTGTCAGGGGATAAGCGATTTATTACTCGTTTCGGTTCAGAAATTTCTCTACTCTTTTCTCATGTAAGTTACTTTCCCAGAACTGTGCAAAGGTGTCAAGCTCGGCTTCAATAGCCTGCCAGCGTGCTTCGGTGATGCGCATAGCGCCCTGTTTTAAATTTTTGATGAATGCGCGGTCATTCTTGGTAAGCTGCTGTGCCCAGGCCGTGGTCTCTTTCTTCAGTTGTTCGGCCGGAGCCGTGCGATTAATAAGTCCGTGTTGGAGTGCTTTTTCTGCATCTACAATACGCGCTTCGGCCAGCCACTGCAGTGCTGTTGAACGTCCCACGCATTCTACCAGCCTGGTGAGCCCGCCCCAGCCCGGTGGAAGATAAAACTTACTCTGGGTAAAACCGAAGGTAGCTTGCTCCGAGGCAATGCGGAAATCGAAGGCCAACATCATTTCACATCCTCCACCATAGGCTGGAGCGTTAATGGAAGCGATGGTCCAGCAGGGCAGTTTCTCGATACGTTTCAGAATGGAAAGCATGCGCTGGGCCATCGGCTTGGCTTCTTCAGCTGTTTTTATAGTATGAAACTCTTGAAGATCCCCGCCGGATATAAATGAGTTTTCACCGGCTCCCGTAAGCACAAAACACCGAACGTCGGAATCTGTTTCCAGATCAATCAACAAATGTTCCAGGGCATCCATCACTTCAAAGTTGATGGCATTGCGTGATTGAGGGCGGTTAATAGTAGCGCGGCAGATATGATTTTTATGTTCGACTTTTAGTACAGACACTGTTAGGTTTATTTTCGCTATTAGAATAATGCCAATTAATCACAGGCTTGAATCTATATGAATCTCGTCAATAAAGAAAAGATCAACAAGTCGCTTTCGGCAAAAATTGTTGATGCGCGGGTGGCGCAGATTTTTAATTCTTTTGATGATGTGCTGGTTACTTCTTCATTTGGTACAACATCAGTCGTGTTATTGCATATTATCAGCCGCATACAACCGGATTGTCCCATTTATTTTATTGATACGGGATACCATTTTGAAGAGACCAAAGCTTATAAAGAACGTTTAACCTGGCTGCTTGATTTAAATGTGATTGACGTACATCCCAATAAAGCCGAACACGAAATGACAAAAACAAACCGGTTGTGGGATAAAGATCCCGACCACTGTTGTGAGGTCAACAAAGTAAAACCGTTGGAGTCGGTAAAGGAGCAGTATAATGTGTGGATGTCGGGATTAATCGGTTTTCAAAACCAGCATCGCAGTACCCTGGAAATTATTGACGAACAGGATGAAATGATAAAGTTTTATCCGCTTATCGAATGGAACAGCGGATTGGTTGCTGAGTACATTGAGTCCCACAGTTTACCGCAACACCCACTCAAAGAACAGGGGTATTATTCGGTAGGATGCACGCACTGCACGGTAGCGGGCATGGGGCGCGAAGGACGCTGGCAGGAATCGGCCAAGACTGAATGCGGGCTACATAGCTAATTACAGCCTTACATCTTGTGCCTTGAGTTCTGCCTATGCATCTTCGATCTCGTAATCAATGGTTTGTTTTTGAGATTCTTCGAGCAGCCAGTGCTGATATTCTTCATTGCCCTCTTGTTCTGAGAGTTGTAGTGAAATAACGCAAGGACAATCATAGCTGTGCAGCTTTTTTACACGGCTGGTTAACTCCTTCACATTATGGTATGGGGTTTTGGCAATAAGGATAGTCTCTTCATCTTCAACGATTTCTCCCTCCCATTGGTAGATTGCTTCCATTCCGCCAATGATATTTACACATGCTGCAAGATTTTCTTCAACCAACGTTCTGCCAATACTTTTGGCTTCTTCTTTGTTGCTTGTGGTGATGTAAACCAAGCGAAGGTTATAAAACATGAATACCACTTTTTTTGCGAATTTTGTTAGAATCAAAAACTACAAAATTACGTAAATGGTTCATAAGTCTTTTTTGAGAAATGAGATATTTATTTGTGTTGATAACAGAATAAAAAACCCGTATTTTTCGAGACTCTAAAATTCAGGAGTAGCATCATAAAGCTGAATGATACACCTGCGAGAGTGGCGGAATTGGTAGACGCGCTAGATTTAGGATCTAGTGTCTTTAAAGACGTGGGGGTTCGAGTCCCCCCTCTCGTACATATACATATTTATTGTGAATAATTTACATTCTTACCGCTTTAATTAAACACCAGTTTGGAGTAACTCTGTGGAAATAACAATTAATGATATTACCTCGGTTGATAAAGAAGTTATAATTTCAGCTGTGCGCGAAGATTTAGAGCCTAAGTTTAAAGAGGCTTACAAAAAATACCGCGGACAGATAAACATGCCTGGTTTTCGTCCCGGCAAAGTGCCGATTAAGATTATCAAAAAGCGTTTTGGCGACGAAATTGAGAGTGAAGAAATCAACAACTATGTTCAGGAAGTTTTTGAACAAGAAGTTGTGCCCGAGCATGACCCTGTAGGCGAAAGTAAAATGCTGGAACTCAGCTGGGAAGATGATGAGCTGGAAGCAAAATTCAAGATTGGTGCACGTCCCGATTTTGAGCTGACCGAACTCAGTGAAATTACGGTTGACCAGTTGGTCCACGATGTCACTGACGAAGAAGTACAAGAAGAAATTGACCGTCAGTTGCATCAAGCCGGTAATTGGGAAGTGGTTGACGATGAAATTGAAGATGACTTTCGGGTAACCGTTGATGCTGTTCCGCTGGATGATGACGGAGAACCGGATGAAGAAAATACCAATGAAGAGGTAATTGATCTTAGTAAAGAAGAATCAGAACAGTTTCGCGATGATCTTATTGGCCAACAGACCGGCGATAGCGTAGCGGTTGAAATTGGTCATGATGATCATACCCATAGCTTCCACCTGAATATCAAGAAGGTGGAAAAACCACATAAGGCAGACTTTACCGATGAATTTGCCAAGCAGCAGAGCAATGAAGAAGCAAAAAATACGGAGGAATATCGTAGTCTGGTTAAAAGTCAGATCCAGGATCAATATGATGATTCAGCAGGTGATATTTTCAAGAACGAAATTATTGATGCACTTGTTGAAAAACATGACTTTGAGATCCCTGATGTCTTTATGAATCAGATTCTGAACCAATATGTTGAGCGGGTTAAGCAACAGTCGCAGGGAGAATTGCCCCCTGACTTTGATGAAGAAGAGTATAAAGAAAACATGCGAGAACGCGCTGAGCGAGATGGTATGTGGTTCTTTTTGAATGAGAAGCTCCAAGAAAAATTTGACGACATTGAAATTGAGCCTGAAGATATTGATCAGCATCTGGAAGGTCAGGCCGCACAATACGGTATGAGTGTTGATCAGATGCGCAATATGTTTGCCCAGAATCCGCAACAGCTTGAGAATCTGCGAAAGAGTATCCGTGAAGAAAAAGTGTTTGATAAGCTCAAAGATGTTGTTGAGATTAACGAAATTGACAAAGAGACTTATCAGGAAAAAATGGAAGAACAAGCGGAAGCATAATACGTTATTAACTGTTGACAACAATTAATCAAATTATTTAGTCGCATATGCCTGAGCAACCAATATACGAAATGCCGAATATGGAAGATGGAGATTTTTCAAGAATCCAGAATAACAGCTTGGTTCCCATGGTTGTTGAAAAGACCGAACGGGGAGAGCGGGCATTTGATATTTATTCCCGCCTGCTTAAAGACCGGATTGTGTTTTTGGGAACGCCTATTAATGATGTGGTGGCAAGCTCTGTAGTAGCACAGATTCTGTACCTACAGGCCGAAGATCCCGAAAAAGACATTAATCTGTATATTAACAGCCCGGGTGGTGTTGTATCAGCCGGATTAGCAATTTACGATACCATGCAGTATGTTAGTTGTGATGTAGTAACAACCTGTGTAGGTATGGCGGCATCGATGGGTGCTGTACTGCTGACGGGTGGAACAGACGGTAAGCGTAACTTATTGCCGCATTCCCGGGTCATGATTCATCAGCCATTAGGTGGCGTACAGGGACAGGCCAGTGACATTGAAATTGAGGCACAGGAAATTTTACGCATCAAAAATCTGCTTTGTCAGATTATTGCGGATCACTGCAATCAAGACAAGGATCAGGTTATGGAAGACTTTGACCGTAATAAGTGGATGGGAGCTGAAGAAGCACAAGATTACGGTTTGGTTGATACCATCATGGAAAACGCAAATGAATAGCAATTAGCATTATACTGACGTACAATTATGAGCGATCAGGAGAATAATAACGAAAAAACAATATATTGTTCATTTTGTGGGCGATCGAGTCATGAGGTGAACAGTATGGTAGCTGGTCCGGATGATGTGTATATCTGTGACCGCTGTGTGGCCGATGCATCGGGTATTGTAAAGAGCGATTTAGACTCGATGGCAAAGAAGCGTGAAAAAAATTATAAGCCAACTCTCAAGCCCGCCGAAATTAAAGCACGCCTTGATGAGTACGTTATTGGCCAGGAAGAAGCCAAGAAGACTCTTTCTGTGGCTGTGTACAATCACTATAAGCGACTTAGCTCAGAGCTGGAAGAAGAGTTTGGAGATACCGAAGTAGAAAAGAGCAACATTATGTTGCTGGGTCCTACAGGGTGCGGAAAGACACTATTGGCCAAAACAATGGCTAATATTATTGATGTGCCTTTTACCATTGCTGATGCTACAGTACTTACCGAAGCCGGTTATGTGGGTGAAGATGTGGAAAGCATTTTGTCGAGCTTGCTACAGTCGGCCGACCATGATGTAGAGCAGGCTACCCGTGGCATTGTATATATTGATGAAGTTGATAAGGTGGCCCGTAAAAGTGATAACCCATCCATAACGCGCGATGTTTCCGGTGAAGGCGTACAGCAGGCGTTGCTCAAAATATTAGAAGGTACTACGGCTAACATTCCACCCAAAGGGGGGCGGAAACATCCCGAACAGAGTTTTATACAGGTGGATACCTCCAATATTTTATTTATTTGTGGAGGTGCATTTAATGGGCTGGAGAAAATTATTTCTAAGCGTCTGTCGGTAAGTTCCCTCGGTTTCCACACAGAGGAGCAGGTAACGTTCGATAAAGATGATCCCGATATCTTTACGCATGTAGAAGCGCAAGATCTGCAGAAATACGGGTTGATTCCGGAACTCATTGGTCGCTTGCCGGTTATTTCAGGATTGCATCAGCTTTCGAAGGATGCAATGATTGAAATCCTGAAAAAACCCAAAAATGCGCTGGTTAAACAGTATAAGAAGCTGTTCAAGATGGAAGGGGTGGAGCTTATTTTTGAAGAAGAAGCTTTGGAAGTTATTGTAGAGAAGGCATTAAAAAGACAAACCGGTGCACGTGGACTTCGGTCCATTATGGAAAAAGCTATGCTGGATATTATGTTTAGGCTGCCTTCGATGGATAATATAGAAAAGTGTGTTATTACCCGAGAGACAATAAAAGAAGATGCGCCGCCGGTTTATGAAAAGCGGAAGGCATCTGCATAAATAAAGTGGTAATCGATTTTACAGGCATCACCGATTCGGTGATGCCTTTTTTATTTTGTAACATATCGGGTAGTTACGGTTTATCAGTATAGCTAATATTTGGGTATGAAAATCCATCTTACTTCAAATAGAATAAATATTGTTCTGGTAGGGCTTTTGGTTCTGCTAGGGATAGGATCCTTTGCTTATAACCACTATTTGATTAATCGTATCCTGGTCCAGGAACGTTCGAACGTTGAGTTATGGGCTAAAGCCATTGAATACACTAGTAATCCCATCCAGGAAGAAATCAGCCAAAACCTGCTGAAGGCATCAAATTACTTGCAACAACATACTTCGGCACCGGATAGTATTATAGCCCTTATTGATCAGGCAGAAGCGGATCGCACCTCCCAGACTTTTGTAACACAGGAAATTTTGTTGAGTGAAGAACGCTTTCAGGTTCCTCGGATTATAGTAGATGGGAGTGGTCAAATTGTGTTTAAACACCATGTTGAAGGTGAGAAAGAGCAAGAGTTGATTGATCGTTTTGCCCAAATGCATGATCCTATTGAAATAAATCTCGGCAACGAACAGTATTCACTAACTCAGTATGTATATTATGGTGAGAGTCCCACAGTGCGCTATTTGCGGTATTTCCCGTATATCCAACTGAGCCTGTTGGCATTAGTGTTGGGAATAGCGTTTGTAAGCTACCGTACGATCACAAAATCTGAACAGTCAAACCTATGGGTAGGTATGACCAAAGAGGCCGCCCATCAGCTAGGTACGCCACTTTCCAGTTTGTATGGATGGGTTGAGCTGCTCCGCGAGGAAAAAGATGATGATTTTACCCAGCGGATTTGTAATGAGCTCGAAAATGATGTGTCTCGTCTTCGCGGGGTGGCAGAGCGATTTAACAAGATTGGTTCCGAGCCGGAACTGAACCGGCAAAAGCTGGCCCCCATTTTAGAAAATGTACTTGAATATATGAAGCGTCGGCTGCCACAACTCGGCAAAAATGTAGAAGTGTTGCAGCAGTTGGATGAAGGAGTACAGGCAAAGGTAAATTCTGATTTGTTCCAATGGGCGGTCGAAAATATCATCAAAAATGCAATGGATGCTATTAAGGCTAGTGCCAGCAGTCCTTATGTGTCCGTTAAGTTATACCGCGTAGAAAATGAAGTGTATATTGATGTTAAGGATACAGGATCGGGCATCGACAAGAAATTTCACGGTGAAATATTTAAGCCCGGTTACAGTACTAAAAAAAGGGGCTGGGGGCTGGGACTAAGTCTTACAAAACGAATTATTGAGGAATATCACAGCGGAACTTTGTTTATACATGAATCAGAGGTGGGGCGTGGCACAACCATGCGTATTATTTTAGAGGCGCCCAAAGGAAATTAGAGGCGGCCTCTTTGCCAAATCCTTTCTTTGTTAATCAGGTTGGTAGCCGCGCTCTTTGGCATATTCCATAAGCTGAGACTTCAGCAGGTTACGTCCACGGTGCAGACGCGACCGTATTGTGCCGATGGGCACATCCAGCATATTAGCTATCTCTTCGTAGGTAAAATCCTCAATATCACAAAGTAGTACTACCGTGCGGAAATCTTCAGGCAGTTCATCAAGGGCGTTAGAGATGTCATCGTCGATAAGATCGCGGAACATCTTATCTTCCAGGTCCGAGGTATCCGTGCGTTCGGCTCGAATAGTTTCGTAGAAAGTTGCAACCTCATCATAGTCAACTTGGTTAGGCTGCTTAGACTGCTTGCGATAGTTATTGATATACGAATTTTTGAGGATCCGGAAGAGCCATGCCTTGGCGTTAGTTCCCTTTTCGTAGCTGCTAAAAAACCGAAATGCTTTTACAATGGTATCCTGAACCAGATCCTCGGCGTCGCTGGGATCGGAGGTCAGGCGTAGTGCAAAATTATACATTGCATCCAAGTGTGGAATAATTTCATCCTCAAAATCTTCCTGCTTCTGTATTTCCTCTTTTGTTAGTTGTGCCATCCCACTGTTTTTTAATTTGTTGCCGAAGCAATAATATGGCTCAGTTGCTCAATACTTTGTTACACAGTGTCCAACTCGTGTTTAGATATTATATCAAATCTGTTTCCAAAACGTTAATCGTTTTCACTAATGAACCTTATAGGCAATGTTTAATACGATAAGTTTCTCTTTCTGGATTTATACAGACGATATAAATCAGTATGATCTTACCAAATTACCAAAGAATAATAACCAGTAGGTCATAGAGGGCATGTGTCCAAGCCGCCGTTCCAAAGCCACGCCACAAGTAGATAGCGTTCAGCGCCAATCCAAATAAAAAACGAAACAGAAGTCCGGCCCAGCTAAAAGGATATCCCATATCACCTACAAAATGGACGGCACTGAATAACAATGCTGCCAGAACTATCGCACAACCGTAAGCTATATATTTTTTCGAGATGAATTTTTGAAGCACATATAAAAGAGCGGATACCAAAATTACACGAAAAAAAAGTTCTTCATATAAGCCTGCTCCCAGTGACAGTGCAAACTGTTGTAGCAGCGGGATACTCTCTATAGGGGCAGAAGGTAACAATTGCAGGAGATTACTAATCGCCGCTCCAATGAGTAGAGCAAGTACCACAGCATACACCATTGATTCAATAATCATGTATCCAAAATAGCGCATAGAGAGCGTAGATAGCTTATCGCGTTCGCGATATAAAATGATAATACCCAATAGAGCTACAAAAATGAGCGTAATAGAAAGTACGTGCTGCCCCATAAATGAAAGCAATGTCTTGATCCACACATCAACTGAAATACGTACCACCTGCTCAGCATCCGGCTGACTGATAAAGATGAGCATTTCGTAAAGCAACAACAGCGGCAGGCTGATTAGGTAGCTGTATAGCAAAGAATGCGTAGAAGAAAAATACTGTCGGGCGTTATTGCGCAGCTGTTTTATCATTGCTGATAGATTGTGATTTGTGGTGACGAGCTGCTTAAATCAAGAGACTCCCAGGCAGCATCCGAAAGTTTTAGGGCATTTCCCGAAGTACGGTCGTTAATACGGACAAAAATACCTATCCCATTTGCCGGGTTTCTAATAAAGACCACTGATCCCAAAGCCATGTTTGAATGTGCTGCCGTCAGCGCATCTGGATTGTAAAGTTCGCCATTTGTGGTAGGATGAGCTTTGGCAGTGGTATCATATTTTGTAACCGAAGCAGATCCCAGGTTTTGAAGGCTCAGCCGATCCAGAAAGGGATTTTTGTGTACTTTGGTAGGCGGTGCTAATACCGTAACCGTCTGTCCACTCCGCAGCGAATTAATATTTGTTCCGGTGTTCAACGCCTTAAACTCTTGTTTATCCATATTAAACTTATCAAGGATATCCTGAAGGCCCTCGGAACTGTTGCTTATTTCATAGGAAATGAATTTACCCTGCGGTGCCGATCCCACAGCTTCGGCTACAGATGGCGGGACGTCTGTACCAGTATCGCGAACCGTAAGTTCTTGCCCTACTCTGATAGTGTTCGAAGCCAAATTATTCAGTTTTTTTAGCTCCTCAACCGTCATGCGGTGTTGTTGTGCAATGCGATATAACGTATCCCCGTTTTTAACGGTGTAATAAGTATTTTGATCCGATGGTTCATCTACAACAATTGATGACTCATTAGAAGATTTTTTCTCTGCCGGATAAATCGTCAGCTTTTGTCCAACAGCTAACTGATTTGATGATAGATTATTCCACGATTTGATTTCCGCGATACTTACATTGTAAGATTTAGAGATCGAAAAAAGAGTTTCATTTGCTTTAACAGTGTGGGTAAGCTGGTTTTTATCAGTGGGTGTGTTGTCCCGGATGATCAGTTCTTGTCCCACCGAAAGATTGTTGTTGGTCAGGCTGTTCCAACCCTTTACCTGCTGGACTGTTACATCATACTGCTGGGCAATACTAAAGAGCGTTTCGCCTTCCTGAACGGTATGTGAAGTTCCTTGAGCTAAAACACAAGAAGAAGCTCCTACCGTTAGAAAGCCAATGCAGAATATTGTAATCAATATTTTTTGATAACTCATTATTCTTTCTTAGTGGTCTTCAATTTCGGTTTCAACCAGCTGTAGTGCTTCCTGCAGCTCCGTCTTTGTCCGGTTCTCGTCCTGTTCTTCAGCTTTGGGAATTCCCTGCTGGTACAACTCACGGGCATCTGCCAGTCGACCTATTGCTTCATATAGTTTGCCAAGATGGTAATAGACGCCCACATAATCGGGATCAGTGGAGAGAATATCCTCAAAGAGGATACGCGCCTTTTTAAATTCGGCCTCTTTGCGAAACTCCAGCGCTAAGGCAAACTTTGAAAATGAGTCCCCGGGATTTTGTTTAATCTGCCGGGCAAGTTGCTTTATTTTTGGTTTATCTTCTTCGCTCATAACCGTTAGTAATAACGTATATCAGACCAGACTATTTTATGTTCCATTGATAAGATACGGAAATTGCGGAAGGGAAAAAGGGTTCTTCTGGAACCTACGCTCGTTTATTTGGCCGCACTTTGTAACTTGTGATGAGGGCTGCTGGTTGTATGTGAACTTCGTCCCGCAGATGCGATATTGCCCTCAACCTGATCTCAGTTGAGGACAATGAGGGATCTAATATTAGATGTATATCAGTTGCTTATCAAAAGCTGATAAAGAAAAGTATGACTTCCATTTACTGATCAAGCCGTTCTTCAATTTCTTCAATAGAGTCACCACCGAATTTTTCCAAAAAGGCATTGGCCAGCACGGGGGCAATTACACTTTCTGCTACCACAATGGCCCGCGGGAGCGCACAGACATCTGACCGTTCATAACGTGTGTCGGTTTTTTCTTTGCTGTGGATATCAACTGTATCAATCGGTGTAAGCATAGTGGGGATAGGCTTCATTACGCCGCGGATGATTAGCGGCATGCCAGTAGTTACACCGCCTTCCAGTCCACCCATGCGATTAGTTCGGCGCTTAAATGTACCATCCTCATGGATAATCTCATCGTGCACTACTTGTCCATGGCGTCGGCCAGACTCAAAACCCTGCCCGATTTGCACGCCCTTCATGGCTTGGGTGCCGATGATGGCTTGTGCCAGCTGGCCGCCGAGTTTGCGGTCCCAGTGGACAAAGCTGCCGAGTCCTGCAGGCAGGCCGGTTACCACAACCTCCCAGTGTCCGCCTAGTGAGCTTCCTTCTTTGCGTCGTTTGATAATTAGATCACGCATCTGTTGGGTCAGATCTTCGTCGAGGCAGCGCACCGGTGATTCATCGGCGGTTTTGAATATGGTTTCTGCGCCATCTTCGAGCATGGGATCCACGCGGTCGCGCACATCCTCCCACGGCTGTTCATATCCTACCTTGCCAATGCGGGTTACATGACCGCCAATTTCAATACCAAAATGTTTTAAAAACTTGCGAGCGATAGAGCTGCAGGCTACGCGCATGGCTGTTTCACGGGCGCTAGAACGTTCGATAGCGGGTCGAATATCATCGTACCGGTATTTTTGTACACCCGTCAGATCGGCATGGCCGGGTCGCGGGACGGTAATGGGATCTACATCGTCACCGTTGCCCTCCTTGGCTAGCACTTTGGGCCAGTTAGAATCGTCTTTTTCATGCGCGCGGTTGGGCATCTGCATAGCAATGGGGGCACCGGTTGTTTTACCGAATCGTACGCCGGACGAGATGGTAGCCTTATCTTTTTCAAAGGCCATACGTCCACCGCGGCCGTAACCTTTTTGACGGCGTGCTAGGTGTAGAGCAATTTCATCTTCAGTTATGGGCAGGCCGGCGGGCACGCCTTCGATGATGCCGGTAAGTTTAGGGCCGTGCGATTCGCCGGCGGTTAAGTATCGTATCATGCCGATTGGGTATTACGTTGGTGAGGATTGATGTGTTTCATAAAGTCGTGCTTAGATACACGTTCTTCTAGTGTTCGAAAATCTTTGCATCCCTCTTCGCGCAGCTTTTCAATGCGATCCACATCGCCGAGCACAATCAGCGAGTCGCCGATCGAAATTTTATCTTCACTGCCGGGGTTAAATTGGATATTCTCTTTGTCCTGAGGAATAATGGCAATAATTACTACAAAAAATTTCTGTCGAATTTGTGCTTCAGCCAGTGTTTTACCGGCTAATACCGATCCTTCAAAAATCTTAACCTCGTCAAAAATGTGATCTTGGTCTTCATCGGTTCTGATACGGTCCATAAACTGATCAACATGAGGCCGAAGTATAACGTTTGCCATGCGGTCGGCCCCAATTTCGTAGGGAGAGATCACCTTGTTAGCTCCAGCACGTAAAATTTTCTTTGTATTTTCGTGCTCGTTAGTACGCACGAGAATAAAAATATCAGGATTCATATCGCGGCCAACCAGAGTAACAAAAACGTTGTCTTCATCACGGGAAAGGGCACAGATTAGACCCTTTGCACGGTCGATGCCGGCTTCTCGGAGCACACTCTCGTTTTGTGCATTTCCCTTTACATATAGCAGTTTATCGTCCTTAATGCGTTCAATACTGCTTTCTCTGTTTTCAATGACAACTATGGGGATGTTAGCTTCCCGTAAGACTTCTGCAATGCGGTGTCCGATCCGTCCATATCCCGCTATAATGTAATGTTGTTCCATTTTTTCGCGTTGTTTTTTCATAGCACGTTTTTTGAAAATTTCGCTTTCAAATATCAGCTGGGTAGTCTGCGAAGCAATATACGAAATGACACCAATACCCATCACAAAAATCACCATAGTAAGGATGCGTCCGGCTGGAGATAGGTTAGTTAGCTCCGAAAAGCCAATGGTGGTGATAGTAATGAAGGTCATATAGAATCCATCGAAAGAACTCATACCTTCAATAATATTGTAGCCAAACGAGCCTACAACAAATACAACAACCAGGATACTTAGGGCAATAGCAATCCTGGTGGCTATAATGTTGTCAATAACGTTATTATAAAATGTATTCATGCCCTCAATTATCGCGAGAATAATTTTTTATATGACGTCTTTGCAAAACTAAAAGTTAGATTATTTTGAATTTATCGAAAAAAATTACCAACAATTTTGGTTTTAAAGTGACCTTCTTTAGCTGTATTAAGGATTAGAGCTTGAACTTTACAAAGACATCTATAATATAGTTGAAAAATTAAAGCGCACGAAATGACAACCACGCTTAAATTTAATACTTTCCAGCCTTATTTTAGATTAATCCCATTTATGAAGGCACTCGAAAAGTTAGGAAAATACAGTTTACTCTTGTATCGGTCGTTACGATCGTTATATGAGTTTAATACGTATAAGAAAAACCTTGTTAACGAGCTGTTGAAAATTGGCTATGAGTCAGTACCTATCGTATTGCTCACGGGCGTATTTACCGGTGCAGTAATGACTATCCAAACGGCATACCAGCTGAATATTGCCTTTGTGCCTATTTCAGTGATTGGATCTATTACATCAGAGTCGCTGCTTATTGAACTGTCGGCGGTAATCACAAGCTTGGTGTTAGCCGGTAAGGTAGGAGCCCGCATTGCCACTGAGTTGGGCACCATGCGAGTGAGTGAACAAATTGATGCGTTGGAATCGATGGGCTTTAACTCGGTTTCTTTCCTGGTACTTCCACGCGTACTGTCGGGACTTATTATGTTCCCCTTGCTGTATATTTTTGCCAGCGTGTCGGGTATTTTAGGTGGATTAGCAGCCGCATATTTTTCAGGAGCATTGCCGCCGGCTGAATTTATGCAGGGTGCCCGGGAGTTTTTCTTTCCCTGGGATGTGACCTTTGGTATGCTCAAAGCCTTTGTGTTTGGATATGTAATTACTTCGATCTCTTGTTTTAAAGGATATTATGCTACCGGCGGTGCCGAAGGAGTAGGTAACAGCACGACGCAGGCTACGGTTTTGAGCTGCATTTATGTATTATTAGCTGATTTTGTATTGGCTTCGGTATTTTTGTAAACAATGATAAACAAATGATAGAGATACGCAATCTTACCAAAAGTTTTGGGTCGAACCTGGTGTGGGAAGACGTTTCTTTTAATATAGAAGAAGGGGAAACGGTAGCCATAATTGGCCGGTCGGGTTGTGGTAAGTCGGTGCTGGTAAAGCATTTGAATGCCCTTATGTATCCCGATTCGGGAGAAGTAATTATTGACGGGCGAAATGTGTTTGATTTGGAATACGTAGCCCTTCGGAAAATGCGTCAGCGTTTTGGAGTACTTTTTCAGGGATCGGCACTCTTCGATTCGCTCAATACTTTCGAAAATATTGCTTTTCCGCTGGAGTATTTTACTGATCTTACTGAAGATGAGATTGCCGACAAGGTTGAGGAGAGTCTGGACTTGGTGAATTTGGCCGGTACGGGTGACCAATCGCCGGCGGAGCTTTCCGGCGGTATGCAGCGCCGGGTGGCACTTGCACGTGCTACCATCCTAGAGCCCGATTTTTTAATTTATGATGAACCTACGTCGGGTTTAGATCCCAAAACATCAGAAGAAATAAACGAGTTAATCATCTCGATGGCCCAAAATTTGAATATTACTTCTATTGTGGTGACGCATGACATCCACAGTGTGCTTGAGATTGCCGAGCGTGTAGTCTTTTTAGAAAATGAAAACCTAAGTTGGCATGGCACTGTTGATGAAATGCGCGAAAGTGATAACGAAGATCTAATGAATTTTATAACAGCTAGTGAGTATCAAATAAGAAACTAACGAGGAGTTATTTTGAAAGTCAGCAATGAATTAAAAGTAGCAATAACAATATTAATAGCCATTTTTATTGGCTTTGTCGGATACCGGTTGATGAGTGATCTGCCATTATTTCGCCAGTCAAATACGGTACAAACATATTTCAGCCGAGCTGACGGTCTATCAGCAGGAAATTATGTGTATGTTAATGGTGTAAAGGTAGGCTCGGTGAAAAAGATTAAGCTGCTATCCAACGATAGTGTAGGCGTTACCATGAGCTTTGATTTGGATGTGGATATTCCCAAAAATTCAGTGGCATATCTTGAATCGACGGGTCTGCTGGATGGTAAGGCTATTGTCGTAGAGCGAGGCGATGCCAAAGAAAATCTACATTATGGTGATACCATTGAAGGTGAATACCGGGCCGGGGTTATGGAGACATTTGGAAAGAAAGGGGATGAGTTGAGTAAAGATGTATCCGACTCATTTGGAAAGTTGAACAAACTGCTTGCCCGCCTAAACAGTATGATGGATGAGGAGTCTAAGAAAAATGTGAAGGGCATATTGCGAGATTTAGAGACCACATCAAAGGAGGTGTCAACCTTATTCAAGAACAAACGAAGAAATCTTGAAAACAGCATTAACCATGCCGAACGGTTTTTGGCGAATGTGGATACAGTTAGCATGCGCAATAAGTCGCGCATAGATTCTGTGATGACGGGGCTGGATCGGTCACTAACCCAGCTGGAAACTCTCGCACAAAATTTAAAGAGCACGAACAGTAAACTCGATCAGATTTTGACAAAAATTAACGACGGGGAGGGCAGTCTGGGTAAACTGGTCAATGATCCCGGATTATATAATAATCTGGAAAGTCTCACTGGCGAAATGGATACGCTAATCAACAATATCAACAATAATCCCCAGAAATACCTTAAGGGAATGAAGCTGATTGAGGTATTTTAGACGTTGTTTTGTGTGCACAACCTGTTGTACAACTGATTGAAGAAGGCAACTATTTTCGATTTCGCAATATTGCTGTTAGCACAGGTGTATTGTATATTTAGAAGCTTATGGACAGGCAGAATATGTTTGTCTAACAAATTTTTTTATTAATTAAGATGTAGTTACGAGGTTTACGAATATGGGTGTAATGGAAAAAATGAGAAAAGGGACCGGCGTTATTTTGTGGGTGCTTATTTTCTCATTCGGAATATTGTGGATGCTTCAAGACACCGACCTTTTTAGTGTGTTACAAAAGGGTCCCCGATCTTTGGGAGCGGTTAATGGAGAAAAAATTTCGTTGGACGAATACAACAGCCGCATGCAGTATTTTACGCAGCAACATACACGCCAAACCGGCAATTCTATGAATCCAGAGTTGCGGGCTCAATATCAGCAGCGTGCTTGGGAGGCTCTTGTAAACAGCAAGCTGATACAGCAAAAAATGGATGATCTGGGTATTACTGTAACTGATCAGGAAGTAGTGGATATGATTAGCGGTGAAAATCCGGTACAGTTTATCAGACAACAGTTTCAGCGTGAGGATGGGACCATAGATCGCGCTGCTTTACAAGCTGCTATTGATGCTCCTGAAAATACACAGATGTGGATTCGGGTAGAACAGCAACTGCGCCAGCAGCGCCGTCAGCAAAAAATGAGCAATTACTTGCAGTCGTCTATGAGAGTTAGTGATTATGAGGTGGAGCAAGAATATATTCGCCGAAATACTACGGCTGATGTTTCATTTGTTCGATTTTCTTATGGCGATGTTGATAAAAGTGAGATTTCTGTTAGCGAAGAAGATCTTCGGACGTATTATGAAAATCATTCCGACAAGTATAAGCGCAAAGAGTCGTACCGATTTGAGTATGTAAGTTTTGACAAGACCCCTACAAAGCAAGATACCATGCGTACGCTCAATGATATTAAAGAGCTTCGCTCTGATTTTGCCAGTGCTGAAAATGATTCCTTGTTTTTAAATCGATATCAGTCAAGCACCGATTATACTGCAGAACTGGTTCCCAAAAGCGATATACGGGAGCTCTACCGTTCGGTACTTGATGTAGCCGAAGGCGAGGTAACAGAGGTTATAAGGGACCAGGGACGAATGTATTTGCTAAAAAAGAAAGAGGAGACAGCAAGTAAAGTCAGGTTTGTCGTTTTTAGTTTGGATGTAAAAGCAGATCCTGTTGCTACGCTTGATAAGCGAGCTAAAAAGGCTGATGATTTCAGTTACTTTGCTGAGCAGGAAACCTTTACCGGTGAAGCTGAAAGACGTTCGTTATCGGTGCAAGAAGGGTTTGCAACCAAGGGGAATAACTTTGTTTCAGGTATTGGACAAAGCCGGCAGATTCTCAACTTTTTAGAGTCCTCAGAGCCCGGAGCTATTTCGAAGACTATAGAACTTCCCAACCTGTTTGTAGTGTTGCATGTTACCGAAGTTACCCCGGCTGGCACACAACCGTTCGAGGAAGTAAAAAAGCAAATTCGCACGGTTGTTAAAAACAATAAGCTTAAGCAACATGCGGTAAAACAAGCTAATACACTGGCCGAACAATATGATAACTTGGAGACGATTGCAGAAAAGTCCGGTAATGAGGTTATGACCGTTTCTTCATTGTCAATGAATGATGCTACCATCGAGGGGGCCGGCCGGGAACCGAAGGTTGTAGGTGCTATTTTTGGTCTGAAAAAAGGAGCCTACTCCGCTGCTATTGAAGGCACGAATGCCGCTTTTATTGTGAAGGTAAACGAACTTCGTAAAGCTGATGTACAGAATCTGACGCCCCAGGTTCGGGAACAAATTCGACGTGAATTGGAGCAAAGCAAAAATCAGGTATTTATGAATACCTGGATTGAACAGCTTAAAGAAGAAGCTGACATTGAAGATAACCGAGACCGGTTGCTCAGCGGATAATTACACAAAGAGATATTGATTGCAAAAGGGCAAGGAGAAATTCTTGCCCTTTTTTAATTGTTGATAACTTCTTATTGATTTTTAAAAGTAGTGAAAGATGGCTGACACAACGACCGATATAGATAGAAAATGGATGAGCCACGCGCTGGATCTTGCCGAGCAGGGGGCTGGTTATGTGTCACCCAATCCCATGGTGGGTTGTGTTATTATATCTACCGAAGGTCAAAAGATTGGGCAGGGCTTTCACGAACGCCACGGCGAAGCTCATGCCGAAAAAAAAGCGCTGGATGATATTGCTGATAAAAGTTCGCTTGAGGGAGCTACCGTTTATGTTACGCTGGAACCCTGTGCTCATCACGGCAATACGCCACCCTGTTGCGAATTGCTTGCCGAACAACCTATTGATAGGGTAGTAGTGGCAATGGAAGATCCCACCCCTAAGGTAGCTGGCAAAGGTATTACGCACCTTCGCGACCATGACATTACCGTTGATGTAGGACTGATGCAGGAAGAGGCCGAAGATCTTAATGAGTTTTTCTTGTATCACCAGTCGTTAAACCGACCTTTTATAACACTCAAAATTGCACAGACGCTGGATGGCTATACGGCAGCACCTGATGGCAGTTCAGAGTGGATTAGCGGTCCCCAGTCTCGTGCGCTGGTCCACCGCTGGCGCAGCCAGTATGATGCCGTAATGGTCGGACGAAATACAGCACGTCTCGACAATCCCCGACTGACGGTACGCCATGTTGAAGGGCGGCAGCCGCGTCGTATTGTGATTGATGGTCCGCTGGAACTTTCCGAAGATTTGAATTTATTTTCTGATCAATATGAAGAAAAGACCATTGTGCTGACCCATAACAGGCAAAAGTATGAGAATGAAGCTGATCCGATGCTTGATATGCTGCAGTCAGACTATTTTCATGGGGAGACGTTATTAGTGGATGAGAAAGATGGACATACTGATTTACGCCAGGCATTTCGCCAATTAGGACAACTGCCGCTTACCTCAGTATTAGTTGAGGCCGGACAACAGTTGTCATCGGCACTGTTGCATGAGCAGTTGGTGGATAAGGTAGAGTGTTTTATTGCCCCTAAAATGCTGGGAGGGGGCACAAAATCAATTATCAATCTGGATATCAATCGCATGTCTGAAATTATGGAGTTTCATGATCTGGAATGGAAGCAGGTGGGTAATGATTTGCTATTCCGTGGGTATCTTTAGGAAATAATATACCTGCTAATACCTCTGCCGGTACCTTAATATCTGGGGTTCCGCTATAGCATGTTTCCACGGATAGTCTTAGGTTTATGTGTATGTAATCAGAACTTAACTTATCTGCGTTGTTTACAGGAATTATAAAATCAGTCGGTACAGTACAGAATATTATCTCACTTGACGGTGGTAAAGAAATAGCCATTGCAGCCGATTTCGCCGGAAAGTTGTCGGTGGATGAAAGTATCAGCATTAACGGCGTATGCCATACCGTAACGGCTTGTGATAAGCAAACTTTTACCGTTCAGAGCGTGGAAGAGACACTCCGCAAAACAACTATTGGTAATCTTGGAGTAGAATCACCGGTCAATTTAGAGCGGTCTATGAGTCCTGACCAGCTGCTGGACGGACATATTGTACAAGGGCATGTAGATGTCACGGGGATTATTAAAAATATTGAACAGGAAGGCAGTGACTGGTTATTTACAGTTGAATATCCGAGAGAACATAGCAGTCTTATTGTTGGACGCGGGAGTATTGCTATTGATGGAATAAGCTTAACAGTAGCTGAAGAAACCGGGAATAGGTTTACGGTGGCTATTATTCCCTATACCTATGAGCATACGAATTTATACTCCAAATCAGTCGGTGATGCGGTAAACCTAGAGTTCGACATCTTGGGAAAATATGTGCAAAAACATTTGCAGAGTAGAGAAGACTAAAAGCCGCGAGGTGTTCGTCCGGCTTGATCAGAACCTCGTTCTAGATTATTAAGTCCCGGTAATTTTTGAATAATGCTTTGCAGCCGACCTGCATTAATCCGCAGTGAAAAGAAATAATATTTTTTATCTCCAAAAGGATTCATGGTGAATGAAAAATCCCAGCAGTGGAGTTTGCGGGTAAGATTAAATTGTGAAGGGGTTAATTTTTTCCGAATAAAATCATAACCAATCTGGGTTTTGAAATTCCACTTTGGTGTAAGTTTCAGGCTGATGTTATTGGCATTAATGGTTGCTGACTTGTTGTTGGACTGATTGGGATTGGGGTTCAGTGACCAGCGATAGCTAAGGTTTATCGAAAATGAAAATGGTGTTTTAAAATCCTGTACGGGCTGTTGGTTAAAATATTGATCTACGGGATGAAAAATACGTTGGTTAAGAGGGTTATAATTCTTCGGATAATTAGGTCGATCATCTGCTTGCAATCCCTGTTCGCCCAATTTCACCGAATAACTGGTTCCCGTAGAAAAGCTGGTTAATTCTGCAAGCTGCCGGGAGTTAGAAATTCGGAAATGATCAATTTTTTGTCCCTGGGCATTTCGTTGGTAAAAGTTAAAATTGGCATCAGCCCTGATATCCAGCCCCGGTAAGATGCTGGCCGTTAAGTTTGTTTGCAGGTTGGCAAGTTTAAGACTGTCGGCCGCAAAATTGTAGCTGGAATTTATATTAAACTGGTCAATAAGCCGTACAACTTCTTCTTTCTTTTCACCGGTAGAATCGCGGCTTACTTTTTTCATTTCAAAGACATTGCCGATTCCAAACCCGACTGATCGTTGTTCACCGGCTTGGGGACCGCTAAAGACTTCATTTTCAAAAATTGAATATTCTCGGCTGGGTAGTGTTCCATCGGGTTTCCGAGTAGTGTCGGTTTGTACTGTGCGATAGTATCCCCAGTAATCGCTGCTAAAATCTGGGCGGTAATTAAGTGAAAATTGTGGGCGCAGAGTATGACGAAAGCTTGTGATATTTCCGATGTTTGCATTCATAATACCATAAACGGTTGTGGTAAAACTAAGTCCGGCACTAAAATCCCGGGCCGAGGTAAAACCGCGAACTTGCTGATCTACTACCTGATTGGAATCGGCATTAAAAGATTTACGTATGGTGGTGGGAAACCAGTATTCATTATATTGCCCGTTAAGGCTAACGTTTAAAAATTGGCTGGGTAAAATTTGATTTACACTTAGATTTGCTCGTTGTCGGAATCCGAATTTATAGTGATCGGTATCATCTGTAGATTGGCGATATTTAGTGGGATCTCGCAGGGCCTCAAACCAATTAATACGGGCAGAGTCCTTGCGAACAGGATCAAACTCGTAATCGGAGTTAAAACTATTTTGATACCGTAAAGATATTTTTTCGTACCACTTTGATTCGTTGCCAGAGGTTTGCTCGTTTTCAAAAGGTGAAAATTGTTTTACACTGAAGTTCAAGTCGGGTCCTTGAACACGGGTTACATTAGTCAGAAAATTTTGGTTTTGCTGGATAGATGCATCAAAATTGTAGGTGTTATTGGGATGTCGATATCGATAATTAATACTGGAGCTCGTGCTGGTCTCAGCGCGTTCAGTGGGATTAAAAGAGTTTTGTTGATTAAAATCTTCAGTACGTAGGTTTATATTGGTATTAAAGTTGGCGTAAGGTGAAAACTGTTGCTGGTGTGAAATTCGTAGTTCCTTTTCTACCCTCGATGTATAATCGGGATCCGTCGGTTCCAACCCGCTATTTCTCTTAGAGTATCCTACTTGTACATTTCCGTTTAGCTTATTGCGAATTCGGTAATTAGTCTGTGTATCTATAAAATAGGTACCCGAAGTAAAAATATCGATAGAGGCGCGGGCCGTCAGGTAATCGTTGAAGTACTGAAACCAGCCAAAATCTTTCAGTCCAATTCCCCGTCGTTGTTGGTCTTGAAATACATAGGTTGGCTGTAGGAGGCCTGATTGTTTCTTATCAAATTTGCCCGGAAGATAACCGAAAGGAAAAATTAGCGGATAAGGAATATCCAGAATAAATAGTCGCGCATTTTGGAAAAATATTTTTTCTTGGTCAACAACCTTCATTCTATCTGCCTTAATATAATAATGTGGGTGGTCGAGCTGACAGGTTGAGTACTTAGCATTTTCCAGGAAAACAACATTGGGGCCGGTATTTTTAACCTTATTGCCGATAAGGTTACCATCTTGAACATTTACCCGAGCTACCTCGAAACGTCCGCTTTCACTTTCATAATTAAAGTCGATTTTATTGCTTCGAATACGTCGGTCATCTCTAATTAGTACCGGTTGGGAAAGCGTATCCTGCGGAGTTTGGGTTTTGGCACTTACCAGATTTTGGTCAAGGTTCATGGATATTTTGCCGGACTGTAGTTCACCGGATGTATGTACTACTGATGAAGAACCATAAAGGGTAGCAATGCGATCTTCTTTAAACTCAAAGATCAGCGAGTCGCTTGCCTGAAAGTTCACTTGTCCCTCTTGCTCAGGCGCGCCTGCGTTACCACGCCCGGATTGATTGTTTGATTGCTTATTTGGGGTGTTCTGACGCTGATCGTTGGTTTTCGTAGTATCCAGTTGCGAAGAGCGATTAAGGAGATTATCTACTCCCGTGCTATCTTGGGCTGAAAGTGGCTGAATAACAGCCAACAAAAATACCAGCAACAGCCCCAGAGACCAAGCCTTGTATGTAAACATTCGTTTCATGCAGAAGCTGTTGCTGACACAGGATTTTATGTAATATTGAGGGTTATAATAACTCTTTATTTTGGTTTATAGTATAAGAAAGACAAGCGACAGTCGATGGTTCAAGATAAGTGAGCAGCCTAATCTGAAACCTTCACCTTATAAATAAGTTCTCCCTCTTTTTTCATACCATACTCTTCGCGGGCAATACGCTCCAGTAAAAAGGGATCAGATTCGAGATTCGAGATATTTCTTTTGAGTACAGCTGTTTCCTTTTTTAATTGCGTTTTCTTTTTCTTTAACTCAGCTTTACGCTGATTAAGTTCAATACGTTTCCAGATACTGTAGGTATCTATAAAGCTGAACCAAACAACCACGAAGCCTCCCAGGATGAAGAGAAGGAACGATTTCCGCCATCGTAAGGGATTTAAAAGCTGTAAATTCATCACTCAAATTGCTTTATGGCCCATTAAAACTGTACATTACAACTCGAAAATACGATAAAAAACGGATGAAAAACAACAGGAATGATACTACAACGTCGGGTCGTTGGATTTTTGATTATTGCGGCAGCGTTGTTACCTCTGCAAAGTAAAAGTCAAACAACAGCAGACAGTAGTACCACCGAGTGGATCAAGGTATATTTCAATATGCCGGCTGATTATTCAGTAGCACTACCCGGCAATATGAGTAATAGCCGTGAAGATTTGATCGGAATATTGGAATCGCTCATTCGGGACGCCCGATACAGCGTTGATTTGGCTATTTATGATCTTGAACACCAGCGCATAGGGCAAGCGTTGGCTGCAGCACATCAAAGAGGGATAGATGTTCGTATTGTTACTGATAACTATAATCGATCCGATGCTGCACACATTGATTCTGTAATGTGGGCTACGTTGCGCCAGGCCGGTATTACATCTATTGATGATGACGGCGATATCTATCAGCCCAACGGCGGTATCTCGGATCACTCGCTGACAAATTCTGGGGCAGATATGCACCACAAATTTGCCGTCATCGATGGACGCAATGATTCTCCCAATGATGATTTAGTATGGACCGGATCGACCAACCTTACCTATACCGGTGCCTATAACACTAATAATATTATTGTTATTAAGGATGATGGAATAGCCAAAGCCTATACACGGGAATTTGAACAAATGTGGGGAAGTGAAACAGACACTCCCAATGCAGGCCGGGCAAAATATCATAAGGATAAAAAGGGAGTCAGCGATCACATTTACTATGTAGATGATACCAAAGTGGAGCTGTATTTTGCGCCTATCAATCGTAATGATACCAAGCCCAGTGTAATGAACAGACTGGTAGAGGTTGTTCAGGCCGAAGTCCAACATGATGTTGCTTTCCAGGCTTTTGCCATTACTCCCAGCATACCGCTTAGCCGCACAATTTGGAAGATGTCAGCCACCGGGAATATTGCACTTAGCGGTATTATTGATCCGCTGTTTTATGGTCGCTACAAAAGTAATGGTGATATCTGGGCATCACCCGAAGCAAACGTAACGAACCGTGAGATTCTACCGGCCAACGAAATGCGTAAGTTGCATCATAAGGTGATGTTGTTGGATGCCGCCCATCCGGATTCTACCGACAAGGGAGTGACGTTAACCGGTTCATATAACTTTTCAAAAAATGCGGAAGTCAATAACGATGAAAATTTATTGATCATTTATTCTGATGAAATTACCAATCAGTATTATCAGGATTTTCGAGGAGTACTGCGCCGAGCAAAAGGCGAAGAGCAACCACCGGCACCGCCGCTTAATGCTGATCAGTGGTATGCAGTTCAGGAAGTGCAGGATGGCAGTGAATTTAGCATTGAGATAGCCCCTAGCTTTGAATACGAGGTAGAGTTTTTGGGTGTTAAAGTGCCTCGTATGTATGCCGGTAACGACTCTTCGGAATATTATAGTAGCGAAGCTGCAAAACGTGTGCGTAACCTCATATCAGAATCACAAGTCAAGCTGCAGGGCCCCTCGGGTGGAACGCCACAAGCAGGGTACGGAGCGTTTCAAGCCTATGTGACACTTAAAAAAGATGGACAGGAAATTGTAGTAAACAAGTATTTGCTGCAACAGGGACTGGGACAGCCGGAACCGTATTATGCTCAGCACCCCGATTCTGTAGAAGCCTTTAAAAGATATACAGAAAAAGCTCAGCAACAGAATAAAGGGATCTGGGAACATCCCGAGAAGATTGCTCAAAAGATGCCCCGGACCATGATTGAAGATAAGGATCCGGATCCCGCCGAGGCCTTCCCTATTAATATCAATACGGCTGACAAATCACAGCTTGATCACTTACCCGGCATTGGTCCGGCTTATGCCCAGCGCATTATTGATTATCGAAAAGAAAACGGAGACTTTACGGATGTGGAGCAGCTCAGGAAAGTGAACGGCATTGGTCCGAAAACAATGGAAAAGCTGCGCCCCAATGTGGTGATAGAGTAATTGTTGGGGGTATACATTTACCGCCTTGAACTCTTTATTCTTAGCTTATTTAACTTCCCTGGAAACCGAAAAATAATTATTGATTAATGGCTGAATCCTTAGACGCGATCCGCATAAATCTAGATGACAGTGGTTTGCTGGCAATGAATATTTCGCTGGCAATTATCATGTTTGGAGTGGCACTGGAACTTTCTGTCAATGATTTTAAGCGGCTGCTGAATGATCCCAAGCCTACCTTAGTGGGCGTTTTTTCACAGTTTGTGTTGCTGCCTGCACTTACTTTTTTATTGATATTAGGATTTGAACCAAAGCCGAGCCTGGCGCTGGGTATGTTCATGGTTGCGGCTTGTCCCGGTGGAAATATTTCAAACTTTTTTTCTCTTTTAGCTGAAGGTAATGCAGCTCTTTCGGTAAGCATGACGGCTATTGCTACTCTTTTTGCCATTGTAATGACCCCCTTTAACTTTACCCTGTGGGCCAGTTTTTATGAGCCAACAAATCTTATTTTAAAAGATATTCATCTAAATTTGTGGGAGGTTTTTAAGATTGTGGGGCTCATCCTGGGAGTGCCTCTTGTTGTGGGTATGCTCGTACGGTCTTGGAAAGAGCCACTGGCTGATCAAATATCATCCTGGATTAAAGGATTTGGGATATTGTTTTTTGCCGGTTTTGTATTGGTAGCCTTTAGTATGAATATTAACAACTTTTTGAATTACGTGCATTTGGTGGTCGGCTTGGTGTTTTTTCACAATGCCTTTGCACTAAGCAGCGGATATGGATTGGCCTGGCTCTTTAATCTTGACCGCAAAGACCGTAAATCCATTGCCATAGAAACCGGTATTCAAAATTCAGGATTGGGGCTGTTGCTTATCTTTACCTTTTTTAACGGCCTTGGAGGCATGGCTTTGGTCGCCGCTTGGTGGGGCATCTGGCATATTATTACCGGTCTGGTCATAGGCTGGTACTGGTCAATTGGCAAGTCAGCCCTGCAGCGGGTATTTCAGAAGGCTTGATCCATATTAAAAATCCTCTATTTTGCAACGCTGTCAGGATCCCGAATTTCGACAAGATTTGATATTTGAATCTCATTTCTCCATCTTTTTCCTGTACGTGCTATAATAATATCTGTAGAGAGAGGAGGCTTGTATGTCCCGCAAGGTTAGCAAAAATACTACCACCACATTTATTTTTTTACTCTAGATCAACATCCATTGATTTGACCCCCTTTATGTTTGGGATTACGCATATTATAATGAATACCAAAAATATTTCTGTGATTACTTTACATTACAACAATCAATATAATCAACTATCATTATGAGACGACCAATACAACTAGCGACCTTATTTTTGACCATCCTATTGGTGGCGGCTTGTGGCGATGACGGCCATAGCCCGACCAATGGCAACAACAATGACGACCCCACCGGGGCACTGGAAGTGACCGCCAACAACACCGGTGACGACATTGACGCCGACGGCTATACCGTCAGTGCGGGCGGGGCCACCAAGAGCATGCCTTCGTCGGGCAGGGTAACCTTGGCCGGCCTCTCCGAAGGGGACGTGGATGCCAAGCTGTCCGGGATCGCCGGCAACTGTTCGGTCAACGGCAGCAATCCCCAAACGGTGACCATTACGGCCGGAGATACCACCTCCACCTCCTTTGCCGTGAGCTGCCAGACCGTGGCCGACGGCCAAATTGCCTTTATCAGCGACCGGGACGGGGACGGGGAAGTCTTCCTGATGAATACCGACGGCTCCTCACCGACGAAACTCACCGACAACTCCGACACTGATTTTGCCGGGCCGATTTCTCCGACCGGCACCAAAATTGCTTTTGTCAGTGACCGCGGCGGGTCTACAACTCACCTGTATGTGATGAATGCTGACGGGTCGAACGTCCAGCAGCTGACATCCTCGGGAGCGAGTGTGAATCTATTACTAGCAGGGATTAGCTGGTCGCCGGACGGTTCCACTCTGGCTTTTGTGGACAGCCGCAGCGGGAATGGGGAAGTTTATACGATCGGGGCCGACGGCAGCGGCGAGCAGCGGCTGACCAACAACAGCGCAACGGATACCTGGCCCCACTGGTCACCGGACGGCTCCAAGATTCTCTATGCCAGCGATACCGACGGGGATTATGAGATTTACACCATGAATACCGACGGGACCGGCCGCCAGCAGCTCACCACCGACAGCGATAATAATGGTATGGCTCGTTGGTCCCCCGATGGCAGTAAGGTAGCCTTTGCCAGCAACCGTTCAGGGAACCTAGAAATTTACACCATGAACCCTGACGGCACCGGCGTGCAGCAGGTAACTAGCGACCCGGGGTCGGATGAGTTCCCCAGCTGGTCGCCGGATGGCAGTGAGCTGGCCTTTTATACTGACCGTGCTGGGAATGATGAAGTGTATAAAATTAATGCTGACGGTAGCGGGATTCCGACTAACCTGACGGCCAACAACGCCAGTGACGTTAACCCCTACTGGAGCCCGGTGGAGTAAACGACGGACCATTTTTTCGAATAATAACTTTTACCCGCAGTGGCATCACAGCCGCTGCGGGTTTCTTTATGTTTATTTATCAGCTATGAGCATTCTCCTATGCTTATAGCTACGATATGTCACTCATTTGAGCTCATTTTGTTCAGAATCACGTATATAATAATGAATACTACAGAAGTAGTTCTGTGATTATCCTACATTCATTACAATAATCAACTATCATTATGAGACGACTAATACAACTATCGACCTTATTTATGACTTTGCTATTGGTGGCTGCCTGTGGCGATGACGGCCCAACCAATGACAATAATAATGATGACGACCAGCCCACCACCGGGGCGGTGGAAGTGACCACCAGCAGCACCGGTGATGACATTGACGCCGACGGCTACACCGCCAGCGCCGATGGGGCAAGCAAGAGCGTATCGTCGTCGGGCACCGTGATCCTGGCCGGCCTCTCCGAAGGGGACGTGAATACCGAACTGTCCGGCATCGCCGGCAACTGCTCGGTCAGCGGCAGCAACCCCCAAACGGTGACCATTACGGCCGGGGATACCACCTCCACATCCTTTACCGTGGAGTGCCAGGCCGTGGCTGATGGCAAGATTGCCTTTAGCAGTAACCGCGACGGGGATACGGAGGTGTTCCTGATGAATACCGACGGCTCGTCCCCGACGAAACTAACCGACAACACCGCCGCTGACTTTGCCGGACCCATTTCTCCCGACGGCACCAAGGTTGCCTTTACGAGTGACCGCGGGGGTTCTACGACCCACCTGTATGTGATGGATGCCGACGGGGCAAATGTCCAGCAGTTGACGGCCGCGGGAGCGCAAGTGGTTCCGACAGATATAGCCAGCTGGTCCCCGGACGGTAGCGAACTGGCCTTCGTGGACAGTCGCAGCGGGAATAACGAAATTTATACGATCGGGGCCGACGGCAGCGGGGAGCAGCGGCTGACCAACAACAGCGCTCGTGATGCCTTCCCCCACTGGTCCCCGGATGGTTCCAAGATTGTCTATGCCAGCAATACCGACGGGGACTATGAGATTTACACCATGAATCCCGACGGGACCGGCCGCCAGCAGCTCACCAGCGATTCTTATAATAATGCCACGCCCCGGTGGTCGCCGGATGGCAGTACAATTGTCTTTGACAGTAACCGTTCAGGGAACCAATTGCTTTATACGATGAACCCCGACGGCACCGGCGTGCAGCAATTGACTAACGACCCGGCGACAGATGCCTACCCCAGCTGGTCCCCGGACGGCAGTGAACTGGCCTTTACCTCTTACCGCGATGGGAATGGGGAAATCTATAAAATTAATGCTGACGGCAGCGGAATTCCGACTAACCTAACGGCCAACGGCGCCGGTGATCTTATTCCTTATTGGAGCCCGGTGGAGTAAACGACGGACCTATTTTCCCGTAGGATACTTTGTACCCGCAGTGGCGTCGTAGCTGCTGCGGGTTTCTTTATGTTTAATCTTTTTCCTGGAGAGGTGATCGACACATAAGCAATGTACTGATCGGGATAACCTTTATATATTAGTTTGTTGGCATTGGTTATTCTGCCTTCCTGACCGAATGAAAAGGTTATCCCAGGTAAATAGGTATTAATAAACGTTCTACATTTATCAACATTTTGTTTCAAGCGTGGATGCGTAAAAACAGCCCAAGACAGCGGGAATTATACTCCCGAATAGTTGTCCTATATTGAGTGCAGTAAAGTGAGGGGAATGGCTTCTCCTTTATGTTTATGTGGTAAATACTTATCGCCCTGGTCGAAACGCATTTTCATAGTGCGAAATGTCTGGAGCTTGCCCCTTTTGTTGTAAGATACCAATCACATCAAAGCGAACAGGAGCCCCGTCCATTTTGCGTTCATACAGCCAGGCCTCGGCGGCCTTATAGACATTGGCAATCTTTTCATCATCCACATATTCTTCAGGTTCACCAAACTGATTGGAAGAACGGGTTTTTACCTCCACAAAGATAATGTAGGCTTCATTATCATAAGCGACGATATCCACCTCAGCATGTTCAAAATGGTAGTTACGCTCCAGGATAGTGTATCCTTTGGATTCCAGATAAGCGGCGGCCAGCTCTTCGCCCTCATCGCCAATTTCGCGGTTGGATTTATTACTCATCCTCAGGAGGTTGGTTGGGTTCGGTGATGTTGTTTTTCATTTCTGCAAGCTTCACCAAATGTTTCAAGAACTTGAGATTACTTTTGCTGATATAGGGCAACAGCGCTTCGGTAAAGCGTTCAAACATTTCCAGAAAGGTAGTGAAATTTTCTATCCGTTCTTTGAATGCTTGTTCTTCCCCCGAAAGTGAATCCGGCTCATCAAAAAGAGCAAGGGTCTCATTAAGATTTTCACGGATGGGTGCTACCTCACGTTGTTGTCGCTCGCGTATGATAGTAGATACAATATTCCAGACGTCTTTCTCGGCGGTGAAAAAATCCTTTCGTTTGCCCTTAAAATGTACCTTGTGGATGAGCTGCCACTGCACCAGTTTACGCAGGTTCATATTGGCATTCCCTCGGCTGATATCCAAGTGGTTCATGATTGTGTCAGTATCCAACGGATCAGCCTCGGCATACAGTAGGGCATGAATTTGTGCCATTGTTTTATTGATACCCCAAGCGGAGGCCATTTCGCCCCAAAGCAATACAAATTGTTCTAATGCTTCTTCATGCGTTTTCGAGTGTTTTGAATCCACAACTTAATCAGATGTGTTATTGTCAGTAGCGGTCTTGTTATTCGAAGTACTGTCGTTAGAGTCAGCAGAATCAGTGGTCCCGTTCTTTTTTTCGGCTGCTTCGGCCCGCTTTTCTTTACGGTCACTGTCTTTATAATCAGTGACGTACCAGCCGTCGCCTTTATAGACTACGCCGCCTCCGCCGCTGATAACCCGCTTAACTTTTTGGCCCGTATCGGGACATTCTTCGAGGGCATCATCATTAATACTTTGGCGGGTTTCAAAGGTGGTTCCGTCTTCTCGTTTGTATTTGTATGTAGGCATGGGTTGTTTTCGAATGATTCAAAATCGTATTAGCATAAATGTATAGCATATTTAATGCCAAATGCAGGTATTATTGCAAATTGACATATCAGGATAGTTCTTGCAGTCCTTTTTTCAGCCGGCTTATGGCTTCTTTAAGCTGGTCCATGCCAGCGGCGTAGCTCAGCCGTATGCCATTGGGTTCGCCAAAAGCATCACCGGGTACTGCAGCAAGTCCATGTTGCTCAATAAGGTACATGCACAGCTCTGTGCTGGATTCAATAGTGGTTCCGTTATCATCCGAGCGTCCAAAATAATGGCTGATATCAGGGAATACATAAAAAGCACCTGAGGGGGTAAAGCATTTGACACCTTCGATTTCAGATAATGCACCAACGATGTAGTCGCGACGTTTCTTAAAAGCTTCTCGCATTTTTGTTACTGCATCAAGAGATCCTCTATAGGCGGCTTCACCGGCCTTTTGAGAAATAGCCGAAGGAGCTGAAGTTTCCTGGCTTTGAATTTTGGCAACGGCATCAGTAAAATCCTGAGGTGCTGCCAGGTAACCCAGTCGCCAGCCCGTCATAGCAAACCCTTTGGAAAAACCGTTAATGAGTACCGTGCGTTCTTTAAGTTGGGGAGCTACATTCAAGATCCCGACATGCTCATCCTCAAAAACGATATATTCATAAATTTCGTCTGAGATAATATTTACTTGGGGATGATCATCCAAAACGTCTGCCAGTGCCTTTAATTCCTCTCTGCTATAGCAAGTGCCCGTAGGATTGGAGGGAGAACAGAGCATTACGGCTTTGGTCTGTTCGGTAATGGCGTCTTTTAGCTGCTGGGCCGTTATCCGGTAGTTATTATCAAAAGAAGTGCGTACCGTCACGGGCGTCCCGTCGGCTACGTTTACCATTTGTGGATAGGAAACCCAGTAGGGAGCAGGTATAATAACTTCATCACCCTCGTCAATCATTGCCAGCATGCTAAAACCGAGTGCTTGTTTAGCGCCGTTGGTACACACAATTTGGGAGGGACTGTAGCTCAGATTATTGTCGCGCTGTAGTTTGTTGGTGATGCTTTTTCGCAGTCCGGGGGTCCCGGTATTCATGGTGTAACCGTGAAAGCCATTATTAATAGCGTTAATGGCAGCCTGACAAATGTGTTTGGGAGTATTGAAGTCGGGTTCGCCGGCACTGAGTGATATGATGGATTTTCCCTCTTCCTTAAGTTCTTTTGCTTTGTCAGAAATGGCAAGTGTTGCAGAGGGAGCTACCGATTGCGCACGGGATGAAATCATGTTGTTGATTGTTATGAATTGTTGTTAGCAGTGGGGAAAATAGAAAAAAGTGTGCCGTAATTCTACATAATCCCTCTTGAGAGGGATGGATATAGAACGAAGCGAGATGTGCGGGCTATAGAGATGGTACTTACGTATGGTCAAATTTTTCTCGTAATGCATTACTCACGTGTTCAGGTACAAAAGAGGATAGGTCGCCATCCCAATGGGCAATTTCTTTAACCAGCGAGGCCGAAATGAAGGTGAGCTGCTCGTTGGGCATCAGAAATACCGTATCTACTTCAGGTGCCAGCCGGCGGTTAGTGAGGGCCATACGGAATTCATATTCAAAATCGGAAACCTGCCGCACGCCGCGCACCAGCGTTTGGGCATTTTTTTCTTTGGCAAAGTCAACAAGTAGGCCGGTAAACTGTTGAATCTCAACGCGGCTGGCCCAATTTTTATCTTCTAAGCATTCAGCAATAAGGGCTTCACGTTCATCTCCGGTAAATACCGTTTCCTTTTGTTTGTTGATGGCAATGGTGATAATGACTTTGTCAAAAAGTTCGGTGGCGCGTTCAAGGATGTCAAGGTGTCCATAGGTGACGGGATCAAAAGAACCGGGATAAAGTGCTAATGTTTTCATAAAAGCAGTTGATTAAAATTCGATTCCGGGTTCATCAAGAAAGATGCTTACATGCGTACGACCGTATTCTTTGTAATAGGCACAGTGCGGATGATCAGTAAAATTGTGCCGCTTGTCGTGTTCCAGGATTAGCCATCCGCCTTCAGCCAGCCATCCGTCAGTAGTGATGGTTGCAATCATTTCATACATGTCAGGGAAGTCATACGGAGGATCACAAAATACAATGTCGTAGGGCAGCGGTATACCGTCTAGAAATTTTTGAACGGTTGTCGGGGCGGTGCGAATTTGGTCAGCAATGTTAAATTCGTTGCACACATTTTCGATGTGTTGGGTATTGCGGCGGTCGCTGTCCACAAAAAGGACCTTTTCGGCCCCGCGTGAGATAGCTTCGATGCCAAGACTGCCCGAGCCGGCGAAAAGATCTAGTACCCGTGTATTTCGGATAAACTTTCGGGCATCCAGAATAGAGAACAACCCCTCTCTGGTTCGTGCTGCAGTAGGTCGAACATTAAGTGTGCTGGGCATATTAATTCGTCGCCCTTTCAATAAACCGGTAATGATACGCATATAATGTGCTATCTGATATGATAAAGATTTATCCTAATGTAAAAAAAATATGCTGGAAGGGTTAGTTACTTACTTTTATTAAAGTATGTATTGTACTGATGACGAACTTTTAGTTAAGATCGAGGGCAAGCAGTACAGCGGGGAATGCCTGCTCGAGGTTAAACCCGTAGGTGGTTTCTTCAGCTTCAATCATCATATCATCAAGCGAATCCATTTTGATGATGGTGCCGGCTTCATCCCAAAAGGGCTGCAGTATTTCTATTACCCGGTACGCCCTTGCACCATATAGATAGATATTGTCGTGTAGTCCTTGCATCCATTGCAATTCTTGTGCGTGCTGCAGCCATAGGTAGGGCAGATCTTCAATGTCATCGAACGGCAGGTAGGTAGCACCGCGTAGTTTGCCGAGTATAAATGAGCAGACCGAGATGCAGTTGCCAAAACAGCAGATGGTCATAAAAGAGCCGCCGGGGTTGGCGTGTTGAATCCACCGCATGCCAATCTCAAAATCACTGATCATGTCGGAGGTTGAGGCCTTGGCAGCCAGCTGTTGAAGTCCAGCTGTAGACTCGCGGTTGCGCAGCAGCAAAAATTTATGTCCCTGATTGCTCAGGTTGTACCAAGTAGGATGGATGTGTTTACGATCGACACCGTTCATTAAAATATTGATATGATTCTCTCGCTCATCAGAGTCGTCGTAAACAATCTTGGGAACAGTAGTCCAGCATTCCTGAGAGGGGAAAGAGTGAATGCGCAGTCGCTGAACCGAATATTGTTGTTTAAGTTCATCAACAGTTTTGCTGATACCCCGAAACTGCTGCTCGTTATCACCGAGCAGCGCTTCGGATATATCAACATTAAAGTCGTAAGATCCTATTCGGTTAACTCTCCGGGGATTATCAGAATCGTTGACGGCATAAAACAGCCGACTCCCAAAAAAGCTAAGCCCTAAACTAGGATTTGAGTCTTCCATGCACCATTATTCCCAACTGCCTGCATTGAGCAAGGTTGTTTTTTCGAGTGACCCGATTTTATCTTCGGTATCGGGATCTTCTAGCAGGTAAATTTCAGGTCGAAGTGTATCGTTCAGCGTATATTGAAACTTTTTATGCGGAGGCCGAACGGAGTAGATCAACGAATCGGGATTGTAGGTTTTATTTTCTTTGAGCGGCTGAAACAGTGAATCGCCCTTCATAATCATTGTGGAATCTGTTTTCAGATACTTAACTAACGTATCCAGCCCGCCCTCGGTAGGAGGGAACTCTCCGGTATTTCGTTCGTATCGCGTAAGTGCATCACGAATATTACCCATTTGGTGACGTACACGCTCAGTCATTTGTTCACGTTTAATAACCTCTTGATAAGGGGTAACAATTGAGTGATATAACCAGTATCCCAACCCAATAATAACAACGAATAATCCTAAACTTATATATCGGTTACGCTTTTGTACATCCATGTTGCGAAAAGGTATAATTAAGATGATTAACGAAAAATAAGACCTAGAAAATACATGCCGGCTTGTTGATATGCAAGGGATCTGCAAAAATGCCGAGCTTGCTTAAGATCAAATATTTACTGCTAACAATAAAGTGGAATTATGTTTTTGGTTTTAGTCGAAATACTTTTTCCGTAAGATAGGAAGATAATCCCCTGTGCTGGAACTTTTTGAGCTCCTCAAATTTTGATTGCTGATGGAGTAAATGGATATCAAACTGCTGTCCGTAATGCCGGTTTATTTCCTGTTTATCCACAGAAAAGGGGGGACCGTTCATTTCATTTTGATTATAACAAAAAGTCTGAAGCAGTATTTCCGTTTGATTTCCGCAGAGTTGAAGAATTTTATTGGTGTATTCTTTACGCATATCCGGAGGCAGTGCAACAATGGAGGCTTTATCATAAATAACATTGGGCGTTGGAACAGCCGTTACCGGCAGATTGAGAAAATCTCCCTCCCAAAGTTTAATATTATCGGATCGATATATAGTAAACCCATGGCTGGAATCTTCGATGAAGGGTTCGTCCACATCATCCATAACAGCATGCAGTGCCTTGGCCGAGACATCAATGCCCACGACTTGGTATCCGCGGTTGGCCAGCCATTTCAGGTCAAGTGTTTTCCCGCATAATGGTACCAAAACCGTTGCACCTGCTAGTGCCGACATCTTGGACCACAATTTTGGCAGCAGCGGATAAACTTCCTCCATATGCCAGCCAATATTATTCTTTTGCCAACGGCTTTGCCAATAGCTAATTTCCATAGTGGTGGATGATAGGTAAAAAATAGAATATGCACGAAATATAAGGTTACCGTAATGGAATTTAATATTGATTGGATACCAATTTTTAAAGTCTTTTTTGCAATGTTCTTGGGTGGGCTAATGGGTTTAGAACGAGAGATGGCCCAGAAGCCGGCCGGTCTGCGCACGCACATGCTCGTGGCGGGTGCCTCTTCGTTGCTTGTTGTCCTGGGGGACCTGATGATTGCTAACTACAGTAGTGGACCTGTCGTTGAGGCTATCCAGTCAGATCCTATCCGTATTATTGAAGCTATTATTACCGGTATTAGCTTTTTAGGAGCAGGAACGATTATTTTTAGAAATCAGGACGAAACCGTAGAGGGATTGACAACAGCCGCTTCTATTTTATTTGCTGGTGCCATTGGTATTACGGTTGCATTACAAGAATTTATATTTGCTACTATTCTTACCCTAATTGCCATCGTAATTCTTTTTGGATTAGGTTATATTGAGAACTTTGTAAAACGGCTGCGCAGTCGTTTTTATGATGACAATTCCAATCAATAAAAGTATATCCCAGTCGGTTGAACCGAAAAATACTTCGCCTGGCCATCCCCAACATTCTTAGCAATCTGTCGGTACCGCTGCTGGGTGCAGTGGATACTGCGCTTATTGGTCACCTTGATGATGCTTATTACCTGGGAGCCATTGCTGTAGGGAGCATGATTTTCAACTTTATCTTTTGGGGATTTGGTTTCCTGCGGATGGGCACAACAGGTCTTACAGCACAGGCCTTTGGGGAAGAAGAGCAAACCGCAAGTATTATGACGTTGGCACGCGCACTTACAGTGGCTGCGGTGATTGGTGTACTTATTGTGGTTCTGCAGATCTGGATTGCTGACTTTAGCTTTTGGCTGGTTGAAGCCTCTGCCGAAGTAGAGCGTTATACACGCATTTATTTCAATATACGCATATTTACCGCCCCGGCAACGCTTTGTTTATATGCCATCAATGGTTGGTTTTTGGGGATGCAGAATGCTCGCTATCCCATGATTGTGACGATCTTTTTAAACAGCCTGAATATTATTCTGGATGTCTTCTTTGTGTATAGCTTGGGTATGCATGTAGATGGTGTGGCCTGGGGTACGCTCATTGCTCGCTATGCTGGTCTTTCACTGGCCGTTATCTTACTGGTAGTCAAATACAAGGATTGGCTGCAAAATTACGTGCACAAGCTGTTGCTGGAAGTTAAAGCAATCAAGAAATTTTTCTCTGTTAACCGCGATATATTTATTCGTACGCTGTGTCTTATTACTACCTTCTCATTTTTTACGGCTAAGTCTGCCGAGTTTGGTAATGTAGTGCTGGCTGCCAATTCTATTTTGCTTCAGCTTTGGATGATCGTTTCCTACGGCATCGATGGGTTTGCATATGCAGCCGAGAGCCTGATTGGTCGATATACAGGTTCCGATCAGCAGAAACGGATAAACTTGGCTGTTAAATACTGCTTTATCTGGGGAATCGGGATTGGCGTGCTGGCATCGGGAGTATATGCTATTTTCAATGTTCATATTTTGAAAATTTTTACCAACCAGCAGGATGTGATAGATACGGCTATGATCTACTTTTTATGGACCATCGCCGGTCCCACAGTAAGCAGTTTTTCTTATATCTGGGACGGGATTTTTATCGGAGCTACGGCTACGGGACCCATGCGTAATTCGATGATTATTGCTACGGGACTAGTCTTTTTGCCGACGTATGGTATTGGGGTATTTTATCTGGGGAACCACGCGCTGTGGCTGGCAATGACGCTTTTTATGATTGCCCGCGGAGCCACGCTGACTTTCTTTGCTCCCAAGCATATTTTGAGATCTAATACCGGTTAGTTGGTTATTTGCTCACTCCTTGAAGGTGTTAAAGAAATTATTTCAACAAATTTGACCCCTTCCCATATTCAGTTGCGTATATAATAACAGGCGGCTGATCTACTGACCGTTATTGCTATCTAACTATCTAAAAGAGAATATTATATATAATAAACCTTATTCATTATGTCTTATAAACTACTATCATTAGCTGCGCTACTGGGCGGACTCCTGGTGTTTGGCAGCTGCAACTCCAACAATACCAAACCACAAGACGATGATACCAAACCGCAATATAAGCTCACCCTGAGTGCCTCTCCCTCCAATGGGGGTAGTGTATCGCCTACTGAACAGCTATACCAAGAAGGCAGCACGGCCGAAATTGCGGCCACTTCCAGCCAAGAGTGGATCTTCGCGGGCTGGGAAGGAGACCACACCGGCACCAGCAGCACAACCACTATTACGGTGGATTCGGATAAAAATATTACGGCGATCTTTGAGAAAAAGCAGTATGCCCTTACGATCAATACCACCGGACAGGGCAACGTGGACCAACAGGTGGTCTCGAGTAAACCCACCGATTACGATAGCGGCACGGTGGTAGAGCTGACGGCCAACCCCAATGCGGACTGGAAGTTTGTAGAATGGCAGGGGGCGATCACGGGCTCCGGCAATCCCCAGCAGATAACCATTGACGAGCCTAAAGAGGTAACGGCGGTATTTGAGGCATTTTACCTGGCATCCAACGGAGTGACCATCATCTGTGAAGCAGCTAGCGTGGGTGATACCGGCACGATCAACGGTACAACTTATACCAAGCGCAGCAAGTCCCAGATCACTCCTTCCAATGCCCCCACCACTTGTACCTCCGGTATCACCGATATGAGCAATTTATTTGATGGGGCCAGCACCTTTAATGGGGATATTAGCCACTGGGATGTATCCAGCGTGACAAATATGAGTTCTATGTTTTATATAGCGGATGTTTTTAACGGAGACCTTAGCAGCTGGGATGTGTCCGGGGTAACGAATATGAGTGCCATGTTTCAAGGTGCTAGTTCCTTCAATCAAAATCTGAGTAGTTGGGATGTTTCGGCAGTAACTGATATGAATTCAATGTTTGCTGGTGCTTCAGCCTTTAATCAGGATCTTACCAACTGGAATGTATCTTCGGTGACGGATATGGGCGTTATGTTTGCTGGAGCAGATGCCTTCAACGGAGATATCAGCGGCTGGGATGTCAGTAGTGTGACAGAAATGAGCCGTATGTTTGAGGATGCCGATGTTTTTGACGGGGGTATTGGCAGCTGGGATGTGGGGAGTGTAGAAAATATGCGTCAAATGTTTAAAGATGCCTCTTCCTTTGATGGAAATATCAGCAGTTGGGATGTGTCAAATGTGACAAATATGCGTTACATGTTTGCTTTTGCTTTTGTCTTCAACGGAGATATCAGCAACTGGAATGTTAGTAGTGTAACGAATATGAGCTTTATGTTTCAGTATGCTAATGCTTTTAATGGAGATCTTAGCAACTGGGATGTATCCTCCGTAACTGACATGTATAGTATGTTTAGGTCTGCCAACTCTTTTAATCAAGATATTGGCAGCTGGAATACCTCGGCAGTAACCAATATGGATTTCATGTTTAATGATGCTTCATCCTTCAACCAGGATATTAGCACTTGGTGTGTATCCAACATTTCGTCAGAGCCCACTGATTTTGATACCAATGCCGGTTTTGACGGGAATAGCAGCATTCAGCCGCAGTGGGGCACATGTCCCAGCCCGTAGGTTTAAAAAGGAAATAAGGATGGCCACCCATTAAAACTGGTGGTGATGCTAAAATACGTAGCATAGCAGTAGCTGGAACCCGGCAGGCCTTCGTTGGTTTGTCGGGTTTTATATGTAAGGGTAGATTGTTGGCATGTGATTTTGGTTTACGTCAGGGGAAACACCTCATTGCTCCCATCCCCATTTTTAGTTACTCTAAGTGCACAAATATCCAATAAACCGTTTAGATGTCTAACCCTTAATGCATGATGTCTTTTCCCCTTATCACTATTCTTTCATTCCTGTTTCTTCTTGCTTTAACTTTTTTTCTGCACAAATCTTCTTACCGCAATAGTTACTACTCCTTCGCTATTGGATATACATTTCTCCTGCTTTTTACTCTTTTTGTGGCTTACATAGAAGAGCTTTGAAAACCGACTTATATAGATCTACCGAACTGTTTCCACAATCTTGTTTTTGCAGAATTCTTGGGATTAACAGTCTTATTACCGTCGAAATTTGGCCATCCGCCGCGAAGGGTTATGATAGTTACGAAAGAATGAATACTAATCTTTATGTTCACCTGACAGAATAACCAAATTACATTTAACACATTCTCATGAAAACTATTATGATATTGCGTCATGCCGAAGCTCAGCGAGGCGGCAGCGCATCTACAGATAAGAAGCGAAAGCTAACTGCTAAGGGGCGTGGCGATGCGACCAAAATTGGGCAGTTTCTTGATCAGCAAAGTATTGCAGCTGGTTATATCGAGAGTTCAACGGCTAAGCGTGCCCGGGAGACTACTACCTTATTAGCAGAAAGTGCTGGCCTGAGCCTGAATATTAATTGGAATGATAATTTTTATTCGGGCGGTCCGGCAGATTATCACCAGGCTATCCGGCAGGCACCCGATGAGGTGGATAATATATTACTGGTCGGACATAATCCGCTGGTTTCTAGGCTGGTATCAGGGCTGTGCAGCAGCGAAGGGCAGTATCTTGTTCGCATGCTCCAGGGTACGTTGGTGTGTATGGAGCATCCCGCAATAAGCTGGGATCAGGTTGAGCCGGGAACAGCGCGCCTGCAGTGGATGGTGACGCCGGAGATACTGAATAGTTAACCGCTTATATCGTCATAGTTTTCCATTTGTGCTTCGTTGCCTATTTCTTTTAAAATCGCTTTAACGGCTTCATGCGGTTCTCTGAAAAAATGATCTTCTCCCAGAAATTCCCGTAGTCCGGATTTGTCAACAACATCGCGCACAGGGCCTTTTAAGCCGGCGATATATAGCTCAATATCCCAGTTTTCGAGCATGGAAATCATTGACTTTATTTTTTCGATGGCGGTAGTATCAAGGGAGTTAATGGCGGTTCCGTCAATTAAGACATACTGTGTTGAGTTATTGCGTCGTCGGCTCTTGTCCAGAATATAGTCCCTGAAAAAATCGGCATTAATAAATGAGAACGAAGCATCAACCCGAAGAATGAGTATCCTGTCGATGGTTTCCGCCTCGGGATTGCGGTCAAGGTTTTTAAATAGCCTGGTATCGGGGATAATGCCCAGCTCTGCCACACTCGGGCGGCTGTACTTGTACAGCATGTGAAGCATTGAAGCTACTACGCCGAGCAGAATACCCTCTTGGATACCGATCAGAAGTGTGCATATAGCGGTAAAAGAAGCAATGAGCCCCTCGCTGTGTTTAGTAGAATACAAAAATACAAACTCTGAAATGTCGATGAGGTTCAGGGCCGAAACGATAATAATGGCTGCAAGAATGGGCATTGGCAAATAATAGAAAATAGGCGTCAACAACAGCAGTGTACCAATAATTACCGCAGAGGTGATGAGGTTGGCCAGTGGTGTTTGAACATTGGCTTGCTCGGAGGCCGCCGACCGTGAAAAGCTGCCCGAAACGGGAATAGACTGGAAGAAACTACCCAAAAAATTAGAGGCTCCAATAGCTACAAGCTCATGATTTGCATCAATGATATAGTCGTTACGCTTGGCAAAGGTTTGGCCCAGCGAAGCTACGTTCATAAATTGTACCAATGCAAGAGTAAGAGCCGTGGGCAGTAGCTCCCGCATATTGTTAAAGTTGATACTGGGTAGTTTAATAGGGGGTAAACCTTCGGGGATGGAGCCTACCAGCTCAATGCCTATCGATTGTGCATCTATACTCCATGCCAGAAAGATACCACCGCCGAGGATAATAACCGAGGTGGGAACAACTGGGTCGATGTATTTGCCGATCCCCAGTATGGCTATGGCAGCGGTGCCCCAGAGTAGTGTTTGTAAGTGGATGGCATCCCAGTTGGTAACTACCTCTTCAATGATAGTAATAACATACTGGGTGTTGGGTAGAGAGATCCCCAGAAGATGGTTGAGTTGTGAAAATGCTATGATAATGGGAGCGGCTAGGGTAAAGCCGGCAATAACAGGACGAGAAAATACATTAAGTACTGCACCCAGCTGTATGGAGCCCATCAGGAGTTGTAGTCCCCCGGCCATCATTGTTAATAAGATAGCAAGGCTGATATATTGCTCTGTGTTAGGTTCGGCCAGCAGGCTGATACCTGCGGCAATAATGAGCATGTCAATAGCAACGGGGCCAATGGATAAATTTTTAGAGGTGCCCAGCAGTGGATAAATAAGCAGGGGAACTACACCCGCATATAACCCATAAATAGGTGGGACGCCTGCAATTACGGCATAGGCCATTCCTTGGGGAATGAACATAATACCCGTTGTTAACCCCGCGGTAAGGTCCCCCAAAAATTTCTGCCTATTATATTCGGGCAGCCAGCCGGTAATGGTAAATGTTTTTTTAAACCATTGCTTCATAAGTTAAAAGGGCCAAAAAATTGGGATAAATATGGTAGCCAATATCCAAAAAAGAATATTTAACGGCAGTCCTATTTTTGTGAAGTCAGTAAATTTATATTGTCCAGCTCCGTAAATCAAGGTATTAGTTTGGTAACCAAAGGGCGTAATAAAACTTAATGATGCTGCAAAGGTGACGGCAAATAGCAGCGGATGAGGATCAATGCCCATTGAGTTGGCCGACTCTATGGCGATTGGTGCCAATAGAGCTGCTGATGCATTGTTTGACATTACAGCAGTAATGCCCGTGGTGAGCAGAAAAAATCCTGACAAGACAGCTCGCGGACCAAAATCAGAAAGCAGGGCAATCATTTGGTTTGCCAGTAAATTAGCTGCTCCTGTTTTATCCATAGCTGTTCCTAATGGAATGACACCGGCAAGCAGGATGATAACTTTCCAGTTGACCGCGTTATATGCTTCTTCTGTAGTCAGGCATTGGGTCATCATTAGCAGGATAACACCAGCGATGGCGCTTACAACAATGGGGACGATATTGAAGGCTGCTGCAGCGACAACACCTGCAATAATACTAAGCACAATGGGTGTTTTCTCCCTCCGTTTCTTGCTCACATCAGCCTCAGATGCGACAACAAATGATGGAGCATGGTCAATTTCTTGTATGCGTTCCTTACTGATACTCAGCAGCAAGGTATCTCCGCCGGATAGGCGAAAACTATCGAGATCTTCTTGTTCAATTTGTCCGTGGTGACGTATGGCAAGAGGAACAGCCCCATAGCGTTCGGCGAAACTGATTTCACTCAATGTTTTTCCTTGGAGGGGAGATTCAGGAGCAATAACAGCCTCAACCAAGGCATCGGTACCGCGTTCTAAATGGACATCCATCCATTCTTTGGTTGGCTTTAGGGTAAAATCATTACGATTCAGCAGCTTATTTATTTCGGATGCACTGCCTCGAATCCTCAGCGTATCACCTGCTTCAATTTTTGTTTTGGTACGCTGTGCTGAACGGTTACTCTCTGGTTTAAAAATTCGGATGACGTCAAGATCCAGTTTTTTTGTAAGTTCTTCTTCGTCTAGATACTCATCCAATAAATTACTGGTTGGATTGATAATAATATCAGTCAAGAACTCTTGCATTTCGTAGCCTGTTGTAAGTTGTTCATTTTCACGCCGATTGGGAATCATTCGGATACCTATCGTAAACATGAACAGAAAACCGCTACCCAGCAGAATAAGACCCATAGGTGAAAATTCAAACATCGAAAAGGGAGCAAGTCCGCGGTCTTCGGCAATGGAACTTACAAGGATGTTGGTAGAGGTGCCGATGAATGTACAGATACCGCCAAATATTCCTGCAAAAGAAAGGGGCATTAGCAGTTTTGAGGGGCTTATTTCAATGCGTGCAGCAATGTCCATCATAACCGGAATAAAGATAACTACCACTGCTGTATTATTAATAAAGGCCGACGAAACGCTGACAAATAATAGTAGTTGAAAGAGGCCCAACCCAAAATTCTGTTCAATTTTTTGGGTAAAATAATCACCTACAGTATTTAATACCCCCGTCTTGCGCAATCCCTCACTAAGGATAAACATAGCTGCGACGGTTATAGTAGCCGGATTACTGAAACCGGCAAGTCCTTCTCTTGGTGACAAAATACCGCTACTAACAAGGCTTAACAGCAGGATAAGAGCCGTTATATCAAACGATACGTAATCAGTAGCAAACAGGATGAATGCAATTGCTAATAATCCGAAGACAAATATAATTTCAAATGACATTATTTGTCGTTATGAATATCATGATTTAAGATTACCCTTATAGTTTTCAGCATCCCTCTGTGAAGACTATTATTCTTTGAGTTCTTTTAGTAAACGATCTGCGCTAAAATGTTGGTCCAGTAAATATCGAATATATTGGACATTTACATTGATAGTACGATTTAATTTGGGATCATAAAAGTAATCACCCGCAGCTGCCTGTAGGTTTCTGTCATATGCAAGTCCTATTAATTGTCCGTCGGTATTTAGTATAGGTGCACCTCGGCTGCCACCTGTTATATCATTAGTTGTCAAAAAATTAGGCCGTGGGATCTTACTGGTGTCTTTTTTGAGTGAGGGGGGAAGTTTGGACAGCGTGCTGTCGGATAATGTACGAAAGTTTGAAAATGGAGTGTAATTGGTACTGCTTGTTGTCACTCCCCGTACGGTCCCGCTGCTTAAACGTAGAGTGCCGTTAGCATCTGGATAGAGAGTAGAATCTCTAAGAAATGTGAGCATGCCCTGTTGGTATCGTCGTTGAGCAGGACGCAGGTATGCAAAATGTTGCATATAGTTTTTCCGGCTGTATCGATAGGTATCAACAATTTCTTGGTACAGTTTTACCATTGCATCAACCGGTTGCTTACGCGCTTCAGCCGCAGGCAGCGAAACAAACTTTTTAGCGTTATCAGTGTTAAAGATAATAGATTGCTCTTGTTGTGTTTTTAGGTATTGACGGATTTCCTCTTTGAGTTTGTCGTCGTCAGCCTCCCCAAACTGCTGTAGCAGGTAAAACATTACTTTACCTTCGGGCAGGGTAGCCAGAACGTGCAGCATGTTGGCAAGCATCCGCCGTTGTGTATCGATATTTATGGACTGCAGGATTTGTTGCTGTTTAGTAAGCAGACTATCTTTTTTGGCCTGTATCGGCTCGGTATTGGTCGAGTCGCTAATATACTCTCGGTAGGAATCGTACAGCCCGGCAATCTCCAGCAGCTTACTGTTATTGAGTGGGTAGACGAGTGCATACAGCATGTCGCCGGTTTGGGATCGTATATTGTAGGCCTGCTCCAGCTGACTCAATACCCGTCGATATTTGATCTCTCGCAGAGAGTCTTGTTCCGTCCAGTTTTTAAATTGTTGTTCAAGCACTCGTTTTTGTTCAGCGGGATGATATTGCTCAAATCCCTGCTGAATGCCATAGTAGTAGGTTAGATTGTCGGCGGCCGATATTTTGCTGAGGGAGGGTGGTTTGGTTTGTTTCTGGTTACTAAACTGTTGAGCATCTAAGATAGAGTGGTATAATTTAGTGAGTACAGGATTGCGGATGTTCTGATAAAAGTTGAGACCGTAGCTACTTTTATTTCTGAATGTTTGACCGGGAAAACTAAGTGTAAAGGTAAAGTCATCCGTCGAAACCATTTCGTTGCTTATGTTTAGATGCTTAGCTGGTGTAAAGGGAACGTTAGAGGACTGGTAGGTCTGGCTTTTCCCTTCGGGACTTACATACGCTCGTAAAAATGAAAAACTGGCTGAATATTGTGGCCATTTCCAGTTGGAGCTTATACCGCCGAATCGGGCAATAGCTTCTGGTGGCATCTGTACAAGCCGTACATCTCTTATCACTTTATACACTGACATATATTGCTGGTTGCCTGCCCAGAGATCGTTGATTTCTACTTTTAGATTCTTGTTATCCTGCTTGCGTTTATTAATAAGCTGCTTTTTTATTTGCTGTATTTGTTTCTGTTCTTCGCGGTAGGTCAGGGAGTCGGCCAGTAGCTTGTTAATTTGATCTGTTACATCCCGCTGTTCAATCGTAATGCGTAAAGTGATACCTGGAAGTGGTATTTCATCTTCTGCGCCGCCGGCATAAAATCCGTTAGAACGATAATGGGTAACATTATCTTTAGAGGAAGAAAGTGCTTCTAGGGCTGGATAATAATTGGTGAGGACGAGTCCATCCGGGGAAACAAACGATCCGCTGGCACTGCTGTTGGGAGCGGTGTTAATCTGCACAACTGCCTGGCTAAGAGAAGGTTGTTCTGGACTGTAAATACTTGGGGAATCAATGTTAAGGCCGTTTTTTTTCATTTGGTTGTGTACCGTACCGTTTACTTGGGGTAAGAGCCACATACTGCCTTTCTGGGTGGTATCGCGGATCTCATATGTGGGTGGCGGCAATGGTTTTGAGGAGGACAGTGATGAGGGGGGAGAACAGGCCGAACACAACAGAACAGCTATAAGAAAAGAACAAATCGATAATGCAAATGAGGGTCGAGATTGATTCATGAATCAGAATTTAATGTGTCCAAAAATTAATGTACAGCATGTTAAGAAGGTGCGAAGATTTTTTCTTACATTAAAGCAGTTGAATTAAAATACGACCACTGATTTTATAGTTAGGATATGAAGTACAAACACAAGTTTTTTTATCTCTGTAAGATACCGCTAAGTGCCGAAGGTCCAAAGGATGTTGAAATTATAGATCGTGCCGAAAAGACCGATGAGTTCCCTGAGTTGTTCGATGAATATGAGGAGCTTCGCTCACATGCCTTTAATGATGATAAACTGTATAGTATTATCCGGGCTGACGATATTCTTGAGCTGCTTCGCACGGGGACTAGAGAAGAAGCTGAGAAAAAGGCATTTGAAAATGCTCAGCAAGAGATTATTACCAACCTGCAGCATAAAGTGATGCAGGATGAAGACAAAGAAGCGAAAGCTATTCTCAAAGAAGTTCATGATGTAGAAGCATAGTTTTTAGCTTGTCTACTTTAATGCATTTTTAGATATGGCCGCAAAAAAGCGCGATTTCTATATCGTGGATCAGGATAAGGACCTTTTTGTGGTGGATAAGCCTGCCGGGTTGCTTGCTGTACCCATCCCTGATAGCGATGTTAAAAATTTGTTCGACCTTGTAGCTGATCACTTGGGTAAGCATGGCGTTCGGGTAGGTTGTGTGCATCGGATTGACCGTTATACTAGCGGGCTGATGGTATTTGCCAAAAATGAGCGTGCTTATGATGATCTGTATGAAAAATTTAGGGAACATACGCCCAATCGTACCTACCTAGCTGTAGTTCGTGGTTTGCTGCAGCAGGATGAAGGAACGCTAAGCCATCATCTTAAACTCATCAAAGAGGGCTTTCGCAATATTGTTGTAGATCCGTCCGAAGAAGGAGCTACACCGGCTCGGTTATCCTATAAAGTCAAAGAACGGTTCCTTGAAAATACGCTTGTAGAGGTGCAGCTTGATACTGGACTCAAAAATCAAATTCGAGTACAGTTTAACGAAATTGGTCACCAACTGGTGGGTGACCAGCACTATGCGCCCGAAGAGAAAGGAGAACCGTTGATCAACCGACAGGCTCTGCATGCTTACCGCCTTTCTTTTGAGCATCCGCGCCATGGGCGCACGGTAAACTACGAAGCCAAGATACCTGCTGATATGATGCGGCTTATTGAAAAGTTTCGTTGGAAGAAGGAATCACGTTCGTAAGCAGCCATCAAAAGTTAATGCTTTTCTATTTTTGATGGTCTGATAAGGAAGTTTCTATTTGCTCCATAAAAAGACTCTATGAGTAAACAGGAACGGTTTTAGAGTACTGAGTGTAATAGTATATCACATTCATAAATGAAGGATTATTATGCTTCTACACGATTTAAAAGAATTTTTTTGTGAGCTTTTAAAAGAGCTATTCCGATCACGAAACAAAAATTACCAATGTCGATTAAACTGTAACTGTAATAAGTAAGAAAAGATTGATTATTGTCAGTTATGGGAATAAAAAAGGAGGGAAATATTGAAATTAGTATTGGGATAATGAAGGTGGGACAAAAATTGACTTATTAACTCAGTGGTTGCATATTCATGGTAAGATGGCATAGATGCTACAGAGTTCTCTGGAGTAAATACATAACACTTAAAAAAATATTATGGCTACACGAGAAGAATATATCGAAAAATTGGAAGCGCAGCTTAAGGAATGGAATCAACAGATTGACAAGCTGCAGGAGAAAAGTAAACAAGAATCCGAAGAGCTTAAGGAAAAGTTTGAGCTAAAAAAGGCAGAGCTCAAACAGCGAAAATCCGCACTAAGTAAAAAGCTCGACAAGATTAAGGACTCTGGTGAAGATACTTTTGATAGGTTGAAGGAGGATACTGAAGTATTATGGAATGACCTAAAAGATGGATTCACAGAGGTTCAATCTATCTTTCAGGAAGAATAACTTGTTTTCTTGACTGCTGTTACTTTTCATTTGTAGAGTATAATACGATTAACCGAAGGGGTGGATTATGGAAGAGTTAAATGGGTGGCTTGATGTCGTATGGCCGTATATCATGGATGTTATCTTTGCGATTGTGTTGCTGGTTATCGGCTGGATTGTTGCCAACTGGCTAAAAAGGAAGATTAGAAAAAAGGGTGATGTTTCTCCCCATCTGGATGAGACACTTACTCGTTTGTTTGCAAAAATAGCTAAGGCACTTGTTATGGCCGTTGTGGTAATGGCCATACTTGGTAGGTTTGGAGTACAAACAGCCAGTCTTGTTGCTATTCTTGGTGCGCTTGGATTAGCAGTAGGCATGGCTTGGCAGGGAGTACTAGCAGATTTTGCAGCCGGTATTATGATTTTGGTGATGCGTCCCTTTACCGTAGGCGACTCGGTAGATATTGGCGGTACTTCAGGGAATGTCGAAGAGGTTGGCCTCGTGCTCACTAAAATTAATACTTTTGATAATGTGGCTATATTCGTGCCCAATTCGAATGTATGGGGTAATAACATTAAAAATATGTCCGTCAATGATAAGCGCCGCGTAGATATGGTTATTGGGTTTGGATACGATGATGATATCGATCACGCTAAAGAAACGATTAGGCAAATACTATCAGAAGATGATCGCATATTGGAAGACCCCGCACCTCAAATTGCTGTTTCAGAGTTAGGTGGCAGCTCTGTAAATCTGAATGTACGTCCGTGGACAACAAAGGAAAACTACTGGTCACTCAAGCATGATCTTATCGAACGCATCAAAAAACGATTTGACGAAGAGGGATTAAACTTTCCGTATCCATCGCAGGATGTATACGTTTACAATCAGGATGATGAGTAACATTTATTGATATACAGATGTGTTTTGAAAGCCGGCTTCTGATGAAGTCGGCTTTTTTGTTATTTTCTTCTTAACATGGATTGTAATAAGTTCTTTAGAAATATTATCTTAAATGGACTCAAGAAATATTTCGTGTTAAACCAGAATTGCCAAGTGCTACAATAGAGGTCTTTGTGAATAGAACTATGGAAGACAGTCAACAAACATCCGAATACGTATATGAGGATGAACAGGTATTTTTGACAGATCAAAATAATCTATTTTTAAAAGAAGGACTCGAAGGAGAGCAAAAGCTTTGCGAGGTGTCTGCCGATGCTGTGGAAGACAAAGTTGCAGAACTGAAAAATGTGTTTGCTGATTTGGAGCAGCGTATCCATGAGTCGTTAGAGAAAGAATCACTCACTGGAGATGATATTGCAGGATTAAGAGAAGACGTTAAAACCACAGTAGCCATTGGCAATTTTAATAAACTTATGGATAAGATTGAAGATTATGAGAGTGATCTCGATGAGTCCGATGCTGCTGAGAAAGAAATAGCAAATTCAGAGGCTGAGCCTGAAGAAAAGCCAGAAGCAGAACAGGAGGATACAGCAGCTGAAAATACAGATGAAGGATCTAAACCCCCCGAGTCATCAGAGACTGAGAATGATGAAGAACCTCAGGATGATGGGTCTGGTGAGTCTCCAGATCATCAGGAAGCAACTTCTGAAACTGAAGAGGATTCTTCAGATGATGACTCTCTTGATTACTATCGTGAAATTGTTGACAAAGCCCAGGATCTTTCAAAGCAGTCGGATTGGTCCTATGTGTCGGCGGAGCTGGATGAGCTGAGCAGAAAATGGTCTGATGGGCCGGATGTAGAGTCTGATGAGGTAAAAAAGCTGTTTGAAAAATTCAATAAAGCCGTTGATACTTTTGAGGATCGCAGGGAAGAACATTACGAGCAGCAGGAAAAAAAGCGCCAGCAAAATCTGGAGAAGAAGAAAAAACTACTTAAAGAATTTGAAGGCATCGTCTCCAACGAAACATGGACAGCCACACGGCGTGTTAGCCAAATGAAGAGCCAGTGGAATAGTATCGGACAGCTGCCATCAGATAAAGGAGAAGGCCTTGATGAACGGTTTGAAGAGCTTGTCGATACTTTTGACGATCACAAAGTGGATCGGTTGGTACAAAAGCGCCAGCAAGAGGAAGACAACCTGATGGGTAAGTTGACGGTGCTGGAAAAGATGGAACGGGTTGCTGAGAATATTAATCATGAGACCACTGAGTGGGAAGAAATTGCTGAAAAATTTGAGGATCTCACCAAACAGTGGAAAGAAATAGGAAAGGTTCCACGCGAGAAATCCGATGAGGTTTGGGAACGTTATAAAAAAGCTCAGGATAACTATTACGACCAGAAGTATAAGTATGATCCTGACCACCAAAGCAAGGTAGATCGTTTTTCACATAAGAAAGAAAAAATTTGTGAAGAAGCAGAGCAGCTTGTAGAAATGGATGATATTGCTACTGCTGCACGGAAGGTTAACAAGCTTCATCACCGATGGAAAAAAGTGGGTAATTTACCACAACGGCTTGAGGATAAGCTTTGGAACCGATTTAAGTCTGCGACAGATGCGTTCAACGAGAAAAAAGCGAATAACCAAGACAAAATTGAGGAGCAGGAAGAAGAGCATTACCAGCAGAAGCTAGAGCTGATTGATAAAGCGAATGCGGTAAAGGATACCGACGACTTTGAAAAAGGGCATTCGAAAATGCAAAGTTTTATGGACCGATGGAAGAAGATAGGTCCTGTACCGCGGAAAAAATCAAACAAGATCTGGAAAAAGTTTAAAGGGGCGATGGATGAGTTTTATGATCGCCGCCGTGAACACTTTAAAGAGGTTGAAGAAGAACGGAAAGAAAATTTAGAGCGTAAGAAAGAACTGCTGGAAAAACTTCATGAGCTCGGTCAGCATGAAGATCCCATTGAAGCTGTTGATATTGCCAAGGAGGTGCAGGAGAAGTTTAAGAATGTGGGATATGTACCCATCGAGAAGAAAAATGAAATGTGGAAGAAATATCGTGAAGCATGTGATGTAATTTACGATCGCATGCGTGCAGCAAAATCGGGAGATAAATTTGACCAGGAATTAGCTAAGGCAAATTTAGATCAGGAAGACCGGAACGAAATACAAAAACTTCGCAAAAAGTATAAGAAACTAAAGAAAGAAGTTCGGAGTTTAGAAAAAGAAGCGATTCGCTATAAGGAGAAGAAAACATATTTTACTCCTAGTGGCGATGGTAATAGCCTGCTTGATGAGGTGGACGAAAAAATAGCATCAGCAGAAGAAAAAATTGAGACTAAAGAAGAGAAGATGGATGAACTTACTAAAAAAATGGATCTCATCCGCAGGGATTCAGGGGATTAGGGTAGTAAAAGCGTTGGCTGACAAAATACTTTAAATGAATATACCATATCAAAATTACCGAAATAATGTATGTCAATAGTGTTCTAAAGAGTGTGCGCTGCTGTCTGAACTGAGACACAATTTTTTAAATGGTTAGCTTCTGATGGGTGAACGAGATGAGCGAATTGCTTTGACATTTTGGGGGGTTCGCGGTTCTACGCCTTGTGCAAATAGTGAGAATATGGAGTACGGGGGTAATACGACCTGTATTCAGCTTCGAATTCCAAAAAGTGATGAAGTTGTTGTTTTAGATAGTGGAACGGGTATTCGTAATCTGGGAAATAAGTTAGTTAAGCATTCGGGAAATATTTCCGGACGTATTTTTATTACTCATCCCCACTGGGATCATATTCAGGGGTTTCCTTTCTTTAAACCTATATATGATTCGGATAATGACTTTACAATTCATATGCCTAAACAGGGCGACATGGGTTGCAAAGAAATATTGTCCGGCCATCTGACAAAAACCTTTTTCCCAGTTACGCTCGAAATGATTGACGCCAATTTGGAATATATTACACAACTTTCAGCCCCTGAAGAGTATGATGGATATACTGTTGAGTTCATGAAAGCAAAACATACCGTTGATACAGCGGCCTATAAGATCCATGTTGATGGCAGTACTATTGTGTTTTGCCCCGACAATGAGCTTAAGGAAGGGACGTCTTTTTTTAACGAATTTAAGTTGTTTTGCCAGGATGCGGATGTGTTAATTCATGATGGTCAATACAATCGCCAGATGTATAAAAACAGGCACGGATGGGGACATTCAGCTTGGGAAATTGTTGCTGATTTTGCACGCAAGGCTGGTGTTCGTAATCTTTTTATCACCCATCATGATCCTGATTCAACAGATTATGAATTGGCAACATTAGATAAGAAACTGCATTCTCAATTTGGTCGTGATTTTGAGTCTATCCAGCTGGCTAAAGAAGGGGCCAAAATTCTTATATAACGGTCGTAAATATATTCAAGTTCATTTCTACGGTTTTAGTTTGTATATGAAAATGTTACGATGAATACATCATAGATTCTCTATTTATTTCCGTTCTTATAAAATAAAAAGGTGCACAATCTGGTTCTTGTGCACCTTTAATTGTAAAGGCCATTTGCAAAACCACACAATCTAAAATTGTCATTGCAAACCCCACGATTTTTGGGGCCTGGATCCGGATATAGTGGAGATTGTCACATTTTGCTCATCCCATCCATTCCATTCGCAATGACACAACGTTTTGCAAAGTCCTGTGTAAACAGAGTATGATTTTAGAGATAAAATCGAACCCCAATGCCACCGTCAACATCGAAGTCGGTAGCGGGTGCTATATTAAAGACTGGGGCAACTTCTAGGAAAAGGCCTATGGGCGAATCTTCGAATAAATAGTTAATCCCGACAGGAATACGAGCACCAATTAATGCGTCATTGTCGGCCAATATCACACGGCCTCCGATACCAAAATATACAGGTAGTGATCCTGAATTAACGTCACTAAAAATATTGTAATTGTGCCACAAGTAATCGCCGTGAATGTTTATTGCATCATATCGCCCCAGCGACCAGGCAAGTCCTAGGTCAAAAGCGTTGTTGCCCCCGGTCCATGATTTTAAGCTAAGCCCCGTAGGTTCTCCGGCAATAAATCCGATGCCTAAATTTTTATCGGCATCTTGGGCATGAGATAGGCTTGTAAATGAAATAGCTAGAAATACAGTTAAAACAGTAGCTGTTAATAATTTTTTCATAAATGAAAGTAATTTATTGGATTTAAAAGTAATAAATCGAAACCTGTATCATTGCTTTATCTAAAGTGGTATAAGGATAAAAAGTTCCAACAAATTTTTGTGTTAAAATATTACTATAATCGGAGTTGAAATCTATTAAAGAGTATTCTGCAAAAACTTTTTTAAATCAAAAATAGTGGAAAATTAATGAGTGTTACGCAAGATGACCTGCTTCTTATTTTTATTAAGAACCCGGAACCCGGTACAGTAAAAACTCGGTTGGCTCGTACCATTGGCGATGGGCCGGCTCTCAAGGTTTACCAAAAGTTGTTGACTATGACTCGGGAAGTGGCAGAAAAAATGCCGTGCCGGCGGCAGATTTGGTATTCAAAATATATTGATGAGAATGACCGCTGGGATTCCAAACAGTTTGAGAAAAAGGTACAACAGGGTGTTAACCTTGGTGAACGCATGCAGTATGCATTCCGGAAAGGTTTTAAATCCGGTGCAGATCGTATCGTAATTATTGGCAGTGACTGTGCAGATTTGCAAAAACATCACTTGGATAATGCCTTCAGAAAACTGCAGGAGTATGATGTTGTTATTGGCCCATCACAAGACGGAGGGTATTATTTGCTGGGGATGCGTGATTATTATCCCATCCTGTTTAAAGATAAGGAATGGAGTACAGGGTCAGTTTATCAGGATACGGTAGAACAGGCAAAGAAGAAGAAAATTAGTCTTGCAGCATTAGCAGAGCTCAATGATATTGATACCGAAAGTGATATGCGAGAGTCGGATGTTAGTTTATACCAAAAATGAATATAAGTGTCATTATCCCTGTCTATAACGAAGAACAAAAGATTGTACAGACGATACAAGCTGTACGTAAGCGGGGCAGAGAACGGATAGGTGAGATTCTCGTAGTAGATGCTGACAGTACAGACCGAACAGTAGAGAGAGCCCAATCTGTGGGTGCTAGCGTTGTTGATGCTTCCCAGAAAGGACGTGCTGCACAGATGAATTATGGAGCACAGCAATCGCAATATGAGATACTGTATTTTTTGCATGGTGATACCCTGCCACCGCCCGGCTTTGCAAAAAAAATTATACATGCATTAAGAAAGGGCATTGATGCAGGTTGTTTCCAGCTGGATTTTGACCGCAACCATTGGTTGCTCAGTTTCTATGGGTGGTGTACACAATTTGATATTAATGCTTTTCGATTTGGGGATCAGAGCCTGTTTGTACATAGGGATGTATTCTTTACTATTAATGGATTTCATGAAGACCACTTAGTAATGGAAGACAATGAAATCGTCCGTCGCATAAAAAAACGTCATGTATTTGCTATTCTTGATGATACAGTGATAACCTCTGCCCGTTCATACCAAAGAGTAGGTATAGTAAAACTACAGCTGGTATTTGTGTTTATCTATCTGTTGTACTTTTTGGGCGTGGAGCAAGAGTATTTGGTTTCGCTCAAACATATTTTTTTAGAATAAAAGCGTGATATTTACGTAAATTTCGAATGATTCATGGTACGATTTTTAACCAAAATTCATTACCTTCAGGTACTTTAAAGAATGGTTAGCATTGTTTAATGTTTTGGTAACATTATGTTAGTTATTTTTACCTTTCTCGAAAATCGTGTTATTCTTTCACGTTATTAAATCACAATTTAAACGAACATATCTATCGATTATGAAAAGATACGCATTTTTACTGGCTGCTATTTTATTGCTTCCGGTTATGGTATTTGCACAAGGTACGACTTCAGGTTCTATAAAAGGGACTGTCGTTGATACTGAGGGTGAACCACTTGCCGGAGCTAATATTGTAGCTGTCCATCAGCCAACTGGTACTCAGTATGGAACGGCAAGTCGTCCCAATGGACGTTATTCATTTAGTAACGTTCGTGTTGGCGGCCCTTATGAAATTCAAGTAACATTTGTAGGTTTCAATGCCACTAAAAAAGAGGTTTCCGGCATTAATCTCGGTGAAACCATTACTGTTAACTTTGAATTAGAAGAAGGGGAAACTGAGCTTGGGGAAGTAACGGTTTCTGCTCAAGCTGATCCTATCTTTAACTCAGATCGTACTGGGGCAAAAACGAATATCTCCAGAGAAGATATTGACCAAACACCAACCCTCTCTCGATCACTTGGAGATTTTACTCGTCTTACCCCGCAGTCTACTGGAGGTGGTAGTATAGGTGGTGCTAGTGATCGTTATAATAATATTTTGGTTGATGGAGCTACGCTGAATGATGTATTCGGTTTGGGCGAAGGAACCCCTGGTAGTCAGGCCGGTGTAAGCTCACCGATTAGTATTGATGCCATCCAGGAATTTAACGTTGATATTGCCCCTTTCGATGTAACTAATAACGGATTTACTGGTGGGCAGGTTAATGCGGTAACTAAAAGTGGAACCAATAAATATACCGGTACGGCTTATTACCAGTTGCGAAATGAAAATTTTGCAGGTGACTATCGACTTCCTGATGGGACCACATCAACTGACTTAGATGAGTTTAGAGAGCAATATTTTGGTTTGAGTGTCGGTGGACCTATTATCGAAGATAAACTCTTCTTCTTTGTAAATGCAGAATTGAAGCGAGAGGTCGCTCCTCTAAGAAGCGGATTGCTAAATAGTGGAGAGCCTAACAGCTTTGATTTTCCTACTTCGACACTTTCTCAAATTCAAAGTATTGCACGTAACAATTATAGTTATGATCCTGGAACATTTGGGGGAACGTTGGACCAGCGGCAAGACAACAATAAGGTGTTAGCCAAGCTCGATTGGAATATTAATCAGGATCATAAGTTAACATTCCGCTATAATTATGTAGATGCCATGGATGAGGAGGGCATAAGCCGAAGTGCTGGCTCATACAGTTTTTCAAATCGCCAATACAACTTTAACAGTACGCAGCATTCATTTGTAACGGAGCTTAATAGTAGTTTTGGTAATAATATGTCTAATACATTCCGGGCAGTTTATACACGTATTCGGGACTCTCGGGATGTTGATGCGGAACCTTTTCCAGAGGTTAGTGTGAGTTTGCCTTTCCCAAACAAAAGTGGATTTGGAAGCATCGATATGGGTATTGACCGATTTTCTCAGGCCAACGCCCTGGATCAAGATCTCATCGAGCTCACAAACACGTTCAAATATATAAAAGGCGATCATGAATTTACGGTCGGTACATCAAACCAAATTTTCATGTTTAAGAACTTGTTTGTGCAAGATGAGTTTGGAACGTATGAATTTAGAAGTATTTCAGACTTCCAAAATGGTAATCCCTTTTCTTATAATTATAGCTATTTATTGCCAAATGGTAATCGCTCGGCCAATTTCACTGGCCTACAGTTAGGCGGGTACGTTCAAGATAAATGGTCGGTTATGGATAACCTTACGGTAACTTATGGTTTGCGTATCGACGTGCCTATTCTGCCCGATAAGCCTACTGCAAATCCTGATGTGGCCAATGCTTTTCCTAACTTCCGCACGGATCGTGTGGCGAGTGGTAATATTCTATGGTCACCGCGCTTAGGCTTTAACTGGCGACCCGACTTGGGCGGCGATGGTACTACGCAAATCCGTGGTGGAGCAGGTATTTTTTCAGGTACACCGCCCTTTGTATGGATTTCTAACCAGTACAGCAATACGGGTGCTGATTACGGCCGGGTAGCTGTTAATGATTATAATTCCAGTGCTTTGACTAATGGGTTCTTTAGTGCTGATCCTAACAATCAGCCTACACCTGGAGGAGGGTCAGGATTATCTCCTGTATCAACAACCGAGGTTAACTTAATTACTGAGGATTTTAAATACCCGCAGTCTCTTAAGTTGAATCTTGCTATTGACCAAGATCTGCCATTTGGTATTACTGGTACCCTGGAAGGTATTTACTCAAAGGCGATTAATGCAGTAACCTATCGAAATATCAACGCTGATCAGGTAGGAACTTCTGCTTATGGTCGTCCTCTTTATGGTAGTATTAACTTTAATAGTGGTTTCAATACGGCCAGTGGTTCAATAAGTCGAAAAGATCCTCGATTTACCAATGCCCTTGTTTTGGATAATACCGACAAAGGGTATCGATATACCATTACGGGCGAACTGCAAAAACAGTTTGACTGGGGGTTAAATACTAAGGTTTCGTACTCATATAACCGGGCTCGCAGTGTAAATAACGGGTCTTCAAGTCGGGCAATATCCAACTGGCAATACAATGAAAATTTTGATGTCAATAGTCCGCGCTTAGGTACGGCCGATTATGAGCGTCGTCACAGAATTTTGGCGAATATTGGATATACACTCTCATGGAGCGAACGTTTTAATACAACAATTTCTGTTATTTACGATGGACGTTCTGGTACTCCTTTCAGCTGGATATATGACGGGAACGCAAATGGAGACACTCGTTATGATAATGACTTGATGTATGTTCCAGAATCTTCGGGTGAAGTAGTACTTACCAGTAACAACTGGAGTAAGCTCGATGAATGGATCTCTAGTGAGTCATCTCTGAATGAGTATCGTGGTGAGGTTGTACCCCGTGGTTCTGCACGAGAGCCTTGGACTAATTTTCTTGATTTGCGTATAAATCAAGAAATTAAGACTGTCGGAAACCAAAGTCTGGAAATTACAGCAAGCATGTTCAATGTACTTAATTTCCTTAGCGATGATTGGGGAATACGAAGAGGAGTAAGCTTTAACAATTATCGCGCAGTGGGCTTTCAAGGTTATGTAGATCAAAAATTCATTAGTCAAAACCCTCAGTATAACTTGGGTTCTGGTGATGTTGGGAAACCAATCATCTCTTTTGATCCACATAACGTAACTAAAGAAGAGATATATAACGTAAGTGACGTATCGTCACGCTGGCAGTTACAGTTTGGAGTACGTTACAGCTTCTAACAAAATAAATTTAAAACACTAAAGACATCTAATTATGTTTAATTTTAAAAGAATGACCCTTATTGTTCTGCTTGCTCTTGTTGGTATAGGATGCGGAGGAACAGATGGACTTGAGATACCCAAGTCTTTTAAGAATGGTTATATATCATTTACTAATGCAGGCGATCTTGCTGAAGCTGACTATGTGCCGGCTGGTCAGCAATACTCCTTCACTTTAACGATCAATACGAACAGAGGCGCAGCTGATGATGTTAACTTAACTTCCTTTACAGAGGGAGGAGACTGGTTAAATGCGCAAGTAGTGAATAATGGAGCAGCAATTGAATTGTCTGGTACTCCAACAAGTTCTGATGCTTATACTGAGTACAGCTATGCGGTTACTGCTGTACAAGGTAATGACAAAAATGTGTCTACATCGTTTTCTGTCTATGTAGATAACTAATTTCTTGCAGTTAAGCGTATCTTATAAGGGGGCAGTCTTAGAGGGCTGCCCCCTTTTTATTTATGATTTTCTAACTACAAATTTATTTACCCAATGAGTAGAAATATATATTTGTTTTTAGCGGTAATGTTGATGGTTAGTGTTGGATGCTCGCAATCCAAACAGCAATCCCATTCCCAAAAAACACTGTTAATTTCCTTCGATGGCTTTAGGTATGATTATTTGCAAAAGGTTAATACCCCTAATTTTGATAGCCTAACAAATAATGGTGTACAGGCAGAGGGACTCATTCCGATATTTCCGAGCAAAACATTCCCCAGCCATTATTCTATTGTTACCGGTTTATACCCTGAAAATACCGGGCTGGTTGGGAATACTATGTACGATCCCAAATGGGAAGAATGGTACCGAATTCGTGACCGGGAGGCCGTAGAGAATGGCAAATGGTATGGTGGAGAACCGATCTGGAATACTCTCGAAAAGCAAGGTATTACAACCGGAACTATGTTTTGGGTAGGTTCCGAAGCGGATATACAGGGTACGCATCCAACATATTGGAAAACCTACAACGGGAACATGCCAAACCGAGCCCGTATTGATACCGTTATTAAATGGATGACGAAACCCGACAGCCAAGCCGTGAATTTTAGCACGCTCTATTTTAGTCATGTAGATTCCAAAGGACACCGCTACGGTACGGAATCCGACTCATTAGAAAATGCTATACGAAAATCCGATCAGCTGATAAGTTATTTGAAGCAGCAGATGAGAAAGCAGGAGCTCTGGCAAAATACGAATGTTATACTCGTTTCTGATCATGGGATGATCAATCAGTCGGCAGATAAGACCATTCGATTGGATAACATTATCAATATGAATAATACCGAGCGCGTGAACTGGGGGCCTGTGACCATGATTTGGCCCAAGCAGGGGCAAAAGCAAAAGCTGTACCAGTCGTTAAAATCCGCCGAACATAACTACCGGGTATATAAAAAAGAAAACCTGCCCGAACGATATCATCTAAAAAATCACCGGCGCGTGTCTGATATTGTGATGGTGGCCGATCTGGGCTATACCATTCTGGATGAGCAATATGAGCAGGATTTTTTGCAGTCTCTACCCCGGGCTACGCACGGTTATGATAATAAGCAAAAATCCATGCAGGGCATTTTTATAGCACGCGGTCCTGCTTTCAAAAAGAGCGCAGATGTTGATGCTTTTCAAAGTATCCATATATATGAGCTGCTCAATCATGTAATGAATATCAATCCAGCGCCTAATGATGGTTCGCTGGATAGTGTGAAGGTATTGCTCAAATAAAGATGACTCTTTGCTCCTTTAATTGCCTGCTTCAAAGTTATTAATGTATTTGATGAGTGTGCTTGTTGTTAAAAGAACAGAGGGTATATGGAAGTGGAGAAAGAGCAGATTAATAAGAGTGTTTCTAAATTAGTAATGATAATATAAAACGTTGCATCTATCCGTTGAAGCCGAGATATTTAGTGCAACTTTGAAAACAGCAACAAGATTTGATTTCGAATGGCTTACGTAGTAACTGAACCATGCATCAACTGTAAATATACTAATTGTGCGGCTGTTTGCCCGGTTGATGCATTTCGGGAAGGCCCCAACTTTTTGACTATTGATCCGATTGAATGTATCGACTGTGATGCCTGTGTGGCAGAATGTCCGGTAGAGGCTATTTATCCCGATGATGAAGTGCCTTTGGAGTGGGAGCAGTATATTGAGTTAAACGAGCGGCTGGCCGAAGAATGGCAAGAACATATTATCAACCAAACCAAAGAAGATTTGGAAGATGCTGATGAGTGGGCCGAGGTAGAAGACAAGCGCGAACATCTGCAGGAAACGTGGTAGTTTGTTATTGGTTATTAGTTATTGGTTTCTCACCAATAACCACTAACAAATAACTAGTAACCTTTTAGAATGAGCAATATCGCTGTGCCTAGTCCGATTAATATAAGGAATAAGACACTTGACCTATCTTCTCCAAAAATTATGGGCATTCTGAATGCTACGCCTGATTCCTTTTCTGACGGTGGAGAGTTTAATCAGGTAGATGATGCTGTAGAGCACATTGGAGAAATGCTTAAGCAGGGAGCGTCAATTATTGATGTAGGGGGAGAGTCAACGCGCCCCGGTTCTGAGCCGGTAGCTGAATCAGAAGAACTTGACCGAGTAAAGCCCATCCTCGAACAAGCTATTCCAAAATTTTCAGATACTTTTTTTTCGATTGATACCACAAAATACCAAGTGGCTAAGGAGGCACTGAAGCTTGGCGCACATTTTGTAAATGATGTAAGCGGATTACAGAAAGAACCACGCCTGGCCGATCTTTGTGTGGAATACGGGGCGGGTTTTATCATGATGCATTCGCAGGGAGATCCCAAAACTATGCAGGATGATCCCAGCTATAGCGATGTAGTTAAAGAAGTATATCAATTTTTTGAAGAACAGATTAACAAAGCCGAAGAAAAGGGATTGCAGAATATCATTATCGATCCCGGCATTGGGTTTGGGAAAACAATGCATCATAATCTAAAGCTGTTGGCTAACCTCAATACATTCCGGCAGCTTGGATATCCTGTCATGGTAGGGGCTTCCCGTAAGTCTATGATTGGTAAAATATTAGATGGCAGGCCGACAGATGGTCGGATCACAGGTACCGTAGCTGTTCATTATGATGCCATGATGAGAGGAGCTAATATTATCCGCGTGCATGACGTACAAGAAGCCCATGATTCGTTGCAGGTATTTAATGCTATTTCTGCGGTAAAATAAATTTTTTGCACGATGCACAATCAAGTGTACACATAGATTTTGTGAAGTTCTTTGTGTGACAAAGGTGGGTCCATCAGGTAGCTAATCTTGTTACGTTACTTTAACATCTAACAATTTAGAGTTTCTCGGTAAGGATATGGTACATCATATCCTTATGACTTTCACTTTTTCTGGTTACAGTGCCTTGCGTTGTAATTAATATTTAGTTTCACTCTGCTCTGGACGTATCTCTGAATTCTCTTTTAAAGAATAGGGCTAATATTAATTGCACAACCCCTACAAAAGTTCTCAAAATTATAGTTATATTAATTAAAACAATATTTAGTTAAACGAGGTACTGCATTGATACCCATTGGCTTCCTTGAGTTCGGTATTAAGGATTTCATTGAAGTCCTTATCATTACCATGGTACTTTTTTACTTGTACCGATGGATCCGGGGAACCTTTGCCATCCAGGCCGCACTGGGATTGGTATTTATCATTATTATCAATGCTGCTGTAAGTGCACTTGGGCTTACGACCATCAACTTTATTTTGCGCGGTATTTTAGACGTGGGGGTGCTGGCCGTGTTCATTATTTTTCAGCCGGAGATCCGAAAGCTGCTCTACAGTCTGGGACAAAATACCAACCTGGATCGCTTTTTTGTGCGGTCTAATTCAGATACCATTATTGATGATGTAGTAGATGCTGTTCGGAGTATGTCACACTCAAAAACTGGGGCACTCATTGTTTTTGCACGTTCTTCTTCACTGCAAGACTTAGTTGATGTAGGAGTAAAGTTGGATGCTAAAGTAAACAGTAAGTTGTTGCAGACGATTTTTAATAAACATACGCCACTGCATGATGGGGCAGTGGTCATCCGTAATAATCGCATGGTAGCAGCCAGCTGCTATTTGCCTATTTCTCAGAATCAAAATATATCAGCTGTATTTGGCACGCGTCATCGCGCAGCTGTGGGCATTACCGAGACGAATAATGTATTTGTAATTGTTGTCTCCGAAGAAACCGGGCGCATATCTATTGCTCGCAATGGAGCGTTAACCAGCGGACTTACTATCCAGAAATTACGCAGCGAGATGAAAAAGGCACTTGGGGAACAGGATATTGAAGATGAAGAAGTCGCTTTTTCGTCTTCACAATCGGAGTTAAACCTCAGCTGATTTTTTATTAACAATTCTTTCCTTTTTCCGTAAACATTGATTGTAACCGGAACTTAATACCACAGCTTATGAAAACGTTAAAACTGATAGTAACAATCACGATTTGTTTATTGTTCTCCATTCAACTTAATGCGCAAGATAGTGAATATACGCTTGATGAGACCTATCAAATATCGAGTGAGGGAACTGTTCATCTAAACAGCAACGATGCCGAGGTATCTATTAAGGGTACTGATCGTTCGGATGTGCATCTCAAGGTATATCGAAAAGTGGATGTGAGCGGACTGGAGATAAAGTCTGGAGGTAAGTTTAATATCGAAGTCGAAAAGCGCGACGGCGATTTGATGATTCGCGAATCGGATACCGAGAATCGCACCGTCGTAGGTAAGGTAACTAAGGAATACACCATCACCATAAAAGTTCCGACTACTGTGGGAGTTGACATTAAGGGTGATGACGATACGTACAATATTGCCAGTGTCAATGGTCGTATAGCTGTTGAAGCTGATGATACGGAAATTGCTCTCAAAAATGTAGGTGGCAACGACTTTTATTTTGATATGGATGATGGCTCTATTACAATGGATAAGGCCGAGGGTAATCTAAAGCTTTCGATGGATGACGGAAATTTTGAAGTGGATCAGGCAGCGTTTACTAAAGTTGATGCCCAATATGATGATGGCAGTGTGGTGCTAACATCACGACTTGCACAAGACGGTAAGTACCGATTTGATATGGATGACGGTGACTTGAAGTTTAAGATCACCGGAGGGGGAGGTACGTTTGATATTCGTCATGATAATCCCAGTCTCGACATTGGCAACAGCTTTGAAAATATCAAAATTGAAGATGACAGATCGCAGTTTAAATTACCTGGCGGCAATGCCAATATTAGGATTATCACCGATGATGGGACAATTGATTTACGCACTATGTAAAAGAAATCTTTAAAATGCTAGAAGGTCATATAATTCTGAGGAGGGAGTAGCGAAAAATTGCAAAAATAGTCGCAAGCATCCACGCAGGGGCAGGATTAGAAGGAATTGAAATATGATTCCAGCAATTTCTGCGCCGCTTTAAATGAACTTAATTTGCCATCAAGCACCTGTTGCTCTATGTGTTCCTGCTGTTCTTTTACGGCAGGGTTGTCATAAAATCGCTCTCTGAGTTGATTGCTAATCGTATCATACATCCAATGCTTGGCCTGTCGATTACGGTTATTTTGGAAATAGCCGTTTTCTTTTGTCAGGCTGATGTATTCCTGAATCGTATTCCAAATATCTTCAATACCTTCTTCGGTAATTGCCGAGCAGGTCGTTACTTTAGGTTCCCATCCCGATTTCATTTCGGGATACAGATGCAGGGCATTTTTATATTCCCGGACTGCTTGTGTTACTGCTTTTTCCGTAGCTTCATCAATTTTGTTTATAGCAATAGTATCAGCCATCTCCATGATGCCGCGCTTGATACCCTGTAATTCATCACCGGCACCGGCCAGCATCAGCAGCAGAAAGAAATCCACCATAGAATGAACGGTGGTTTCGGATTGACCTACGCCCACCGTTTCGATAAAGATTGTGTTATAACCTGCAGCTTCACAGAGATAGATCGTTTCGCGTGTTTTGCGTGCCACGCCGCCCAGCGATCCTCCGGTAGGCGATGGGCGAATAAAAGCGTTATCGTTGGTAGCTAGTTTTTCCATGCGTGTTTTGTCCCCCAGAATACTACCCTTAGTCCGGGTGCTGCTGGGATCGATAGCTAGAACTGCCAGTTTTTTACCCTCTTCAATAATGTGATTGCCCAGCGATTCGATAAACGTACTTTTACCCACGCCGGGTACACCTGTAATGCCGATGCGAATGGAATTACCGGTATCGGGCAGGCATTGCTCAATAATATCCTGTGCCAACTCACGATCCGAAGGTTTTGTACTTTCGATAAGTGTAATAGCACGGCTTAAGATAGTACGATCACCCGTTTTAATTCCCTGTACATATTCATCCACAGATAATGTCTTACGTTCATTGTTAGAACGATTGGTTATCTGGGGATTGATAGCCGATTGCTGATTAACACCATCAGTTACAGAAAGTGAAGAGTCGTTATTTGAGTCAGACGGTTTTGTCATAAGTACGTACTTACAAACACGCTGGCTGCTGTATTAAAATTACTGTTGCAGTGTTTCCATGAGGGAAGATGTCCGCTTCCTAAGGGAGAGCGGTATTTATTTTGGATAGATGTCTTTACTTAGAATCTCATTTAATGATTATGGCTATCAATCAAAATCTCCAGAATCTGTTGGGCAGCCAGTGAAATTACCGTACCGGGGCCAAAAATACCCACAACTCCTTTATCATAGAGAAACTCATAATCCTGCTCCGGAACGACACCACCCACAATTACCATAATGTCATCGCGGCCCAGTCTTTCGAGTTCGTCAAGTACTTGGGGTACCAGCGTTTTGTGCCCGGCTGCCAAGCTCGAAACACCTAAAATATGCACATCATTTTCTACTGCTTGTTGCGCTGCCTCTTCCGGTGTTTGGAACAGTGGGCCAATATCCACGTCGAAGCCAAGGTCAGCAAAGCTGGTAGAAATAACTTTTGCTCCGCGGTCGTGACCATCCTGCCCCATTTTAGCCACCATGATACGCGGGCGTCGCCCAGCGAGTTCGGCAAAATCATCAGCCAGTTGCTGGGCTTTTTTAAAGTTTTCGTCTTTATCGATTTCTGAAGAATACACGCCTGATACCGATCTTACAGTTGCTTTATATCGTCCAAATTCTTTTTCCATCGCATCGGATATTTCACCGAGTGATGCTCGTTTTCGCGCGGCCTTCACGGCTAAATCCAGCAGGTTGCCATCGCCGGATGCCGCTGCTTTGGTAATAGCATCGAGTGCTGATTGAACTTCATCTTCATTGCGCTCGGAACGCAGCTTCTTGAGTCGCTGGATCTGTGATTTTCGAACCTTCTCATTATCTACCTCAAGAATATCAATCGGTTCTTCTTTGTCAAGCTGATATTTATTAACTCCCACAATTGTTTCTTTGCCAGAATCAATTCGCGCTTGTTTCTTCGCGGCGGCTTCCTCGATGCGCATTTTGGGAACTCCCGTTTCAATAGCTTTGGCCATACCGCCCAGCTCTTCTACTTCTTCAATAAGCTCCCAGGCGCGATGCGCGATACGATCGGTCAAATATTCCACATAATAGGATCCCGCCCACGGATCTACGGCTTTGGTGATGCCGGTTTCTTCCTGTAGGTATGTTTGAGTGTTACGAGCAATACGAGACGTAAAATCAGAAGGCAGGGCAATAGCTTCATCGAGTGCATTAGTGTGCATTGACTGGGTGTGCCCCAGCGCCGCAGCCATTGCCTCGGATGTAGTTCGTGCTACATTGTTATAAGGATCTTGCTTAGTAAGGCTCCATCCCGATGTTTGGCAGTGGGTACGCAAAGACATCGATTTTGGGTTTTCGGGATCAAAGCGTTTGACCAGCTTGGCCCACAGCATGCGAGCGGCGCGCATCTTGGCAATTTCCATAAAATGATTCATTCCAACAGCCCAGAAGAACGATATGCGAGGAGCAAAATCGTCGATGTCGAGTCCGGCATCAATGCCTTTGCGGAGATATTCGAGTCCGTCGGCCAGCGTATAGGCTAGTTCAATGTCGCAGGTGGCTCCGGCTTCTTGCATATGATAACCACTTACGCTGATGGAGTTGAATTTTGGCATGTGCTGAGAAGTATACTCAAAAATATCTCCAATAATACGCATCGAGGGGCGCGGCGGATAGATATAAGTATTGCGCACCATAAACTCTTTAAGGATGTCGTTCTGAATAGTACCTGCCAGCTTTTCTTTGGATACCCCCTGTTCTTCAGCTGTTACAATATAAAAGGCCATGATCGGGATGACAGCACCGTTCATGGTCATCGATACCGACATTTGATCCAGTGGAATTTGGTCGAAGAGTACCTTCATATCCAGGACAGAATCGATAGCTACGCCGGCTTTGCCCACATCACCGGAAACACGCGGATGGTCGGAATCATAGCCGCGGTGGGTGGCCAGGTCGAAGGCGACTGAAAGTCCTTTTTGTCCCTGTGCCAAGGCTTTGCGATAAAATTTGTTGGACTCCTCAGCGGTAGAAAACCCGGCGTATTGACGAATGGTCCAGGGACGAAAGGTGTACATGGTAGAGTAGGGGCCGCGCAGGTAAGGCGGGATGCCGGCTGCATAATTGAGATGCTCCATATTTTCAATATCCGAAGCATTAAATTTCGGCTTAACGGGAATCTTTTCAGCAGTATTCCACCTTTCACCGTTTGTTGACGTGTCGGAATTGAAATCAGAAGAAAATTCTATATCAGAAAAGTTAGGTCTCATAACGTATTTACTAATGGAACACAGATAAGGCGAATGCTATAGGTTGTTGCAAATATAACCAATGTAAATTTGCTGAATCCGCATCATCCGTGTTCTATTCTATGATTTTTAGCTTCTGTTGAAATTTTTTGAGGGTTTCGAGCACATTGCAGCCGGAATAAATAAACTCATCAATGCCGGCTTTTTTGAAGGTGTCAGTATCCTTCTTGGGATTTCCCGCCAGTACTGCAATCGGCTGATTATCCAGTTCTTTAAGTCCATCGCAGATAGTGGGAACCAGCTTTGGATACTCCTTATCGGAACTGCAGATGACAACAATATCAGGTTGTTGCTGTTCCACTGCTTCAAGGGCAGCATCTGCATCCGCAAAGCCAATAGGATCTTCGATGTCATATCCTGCACAACCAAAGAAGTTAGCACTAAAGGCAGATCGCCCTTTACGCCACTTTTTATTACCCAGCGGAAGATTAAGTACAAGTGGGGTTGAATCGTGATGTTCTGTTGCCAGTCGCAGTTCCTCAAAAGCCTGTGTCCCTCGGTACGGTTGTACCGTTCTGTATAATGTTTTTCCAACATCAACAAGCTGCGATGCAACATCGCCCAGCGTTGCTCCCTTAGCAAAGGCTGAGGCTAAGTTCTCGGGGAAATTATTGATATCAATTTTGAATTCCTTCTCTGATGTATTCAGGGAAACAATCTTGTACGGCGAATCCATTTGATCAGCCATTGTGTCTTCGTCATTTGAATACTGGTTAGTACCTACAAAAGTACGTTCCCGTGAAGCAATGGCTTGATCTCGTTTTTGTTGCGACTTTTGGATGGCCGACTGTACGGTACCATTTTCGATAGCCTGGAGCAGTCCCCCCTCGACTTCTACTTGCTGGAATACCTGCCACGCAGCTTTCCCAATTTGATCGGTGAGTTTTTCGATGTAGTAAGATCCCGCAGCCGGATCAGCTACTTTATTAAGATAGGACTCCTCGCTTAGAATGAGCTGTTGGTTACGGGCAATGCGCTGTGAAAACTCATTAGGCTGACGGAAGTGTTCGTCAAACGGCATGATGGTCATTGAATCGCACCCTGCAATAGCTGCGGACATGCCTTCTGTAGATGTCCGCAGCATATTAGTATAGGGATCGTAGAGTGTCTTATTCCACCGGGATGATTGTCCGTGCAGATAAGCCTCATTATGCTCGGAATCAGCACCGAATGCCTCGATCAGGTTTTTCCAAAGCAAACGAGCCGCACGAAATTTGGCGATTTCAAGAAAATAGTTGGATCCTACCGAGAAGCTGAAATGCAGACGATCAGTGACCTCATTAATGTTAAATTTGTTTTCTGTCAGTATGGATAAGTATTCTGCTGCCGCAGCCAGTGCGTAGCCAAGTTCTTGAACGAGCGTTGAACCAGTATTATGATAAAAGCGCGCATCAATACTCAGGGGACGAGCAGCTGGAAGATTGTCGTTCGTAAATTCAGTAAGCTGACAAATATCATGGCGAAGTTGTTGTTTGTCTTTGGGAAGATGGCCGTGCTCCAGCAGGTATACGAACGGATCATAAGAAAAGGTGGCCCGAACTTTTTGGGGATTCAAGTTCTGCTGCTGGGTTGTATTCCAAAGCATGCCCAATAGTGCCGGAGAAGCTAAGCCCGCATCAAAATGAAAGGCGGTGTCTTCGAGCGAAATATCGGCTACTAAATTTGAAAAGTCTTCTTGGTTCTGAATAGGAATCCCCTTCAGGTCTCCGCCAAGTGCTCCTTCGGTACGTTGCAGGGTTAGGTAAAATTGTAATGCATTAGCACCGCGACTCAGCGCATGTTTGGCAGAGCTATTAGCTTCTTCAATAGTATTTGCAAAAATGGGTTCGCGGATTTCCCAATCGTTGGGGTTCTCACCAGCGTATTCTTTGGGAATAGCTGAATGTCGTGGAATCTTATCAAGATCTTCGCGCCTGTAAAAGGGGAGTGGGCTTAGTCCTTCACCGGTATCCCAGCGGAGCTCTTGTTTATAGTCCGCACCATTTAAATCTTGTTTAATAACATGTTCCCATTCTTCCGTAGAGGTGGGAGGGAAATCCTCAAAAAGAGATTTGTTCGTAGTTTCAGAATCACTCATAGTATAATGTTAGTCACAATTGCCGTTTCTCAAAATAATGAGCTTGTGGTTACTTTACTAATAGCCAGTATGAGAAAAGAATGTTCAAAATGGACAGACATACCATTAAAAATTGCTGCCCGATTTTTTGATAAGCTTTTGCTATATTAATCAACGTATTTTTAACTGATTAAATTTGAAGAATAGTATTCTATGGAACAGGTAGACCAACAGATGCCCGCACTGACAGAACTGACAGAAGATGAAAAAATGCTTCAGGATGCTGCAAGTGACTTTGCAGACAATGTAATTAAACCTAAAGTACATGAAATGGATGAGCAGGCCAAGCTCGATCCAGACCTGGTGCAGCAGTTTTTTGATATGGGGCTGATGGGGATTGAGGTACCTGAAGAGTACGACGGAGGAGGAGGTTCCTTTTTTATGTCAATTCTGGCTATTGAGCAGATTTCGCGCGTGGATGCCTCCACCGGCGTCTTCATGGATGTGCAAAATACGCTGGTCAATAATGCCTTTTTGAATTGGGGCAGTGACGATATTAAAGAGCGGTATCTGCCGCAGTTGGCGACTGAAAAAGTAGGGGCTTATTGTTTGTCGGAAGCCGGTTCAGGCAGTGACGCATTCGCGCTTAAGGCCCGAGCTGATGAAAAGGATGATCACTTCGTATTGAATGGGTCCAAAATGTGGATCACTAATGCCAAAGAGGCCGATATCTTTTTAGTATTCGCAACGGTTGACCCCGATGCAGGATACAAAGGTATAACGGCTTTTATTGTCGAAAAAGATTTTGAAGGGTTTTCGGTATCCAAGAAAGAAAATAAGCTGGGTATTCGCGCCAGCTCTACCTGCGAAATTTTGCTGGAAGATTGCAAAGTGCCCAAAGAAAATGTGCTGGGTGAAGTAGGTAAAGGCTACAAAGTAGCTATTGAAACCCTTAACGAGGGACGTATTGGCATCGGTGCGCAGATGATTGGTATAGCACAAGGTGCCTTGGATGCGGCTGTTGATTATACCAAAGAACGTGAGCAGTTTGGGCAATCTGTTTCCGATTTCCAAGGCGTACAGTTTCAGCTGGCAAAGATGGCTACTGATATTGAAACGGCGCGGTTACTGGTTTATAATGCTGCGCGGATGAAAGAAAACGGTGATAAATTTTTGAAAGAAGCCGCCATGGCAAAGTATCATTCCTCTGAGGTGGCCGAGCGCGTTAGTTCACAAGCGGTAGATTTGTTTGGTGGTTATGGATACGTTAAAGAATATCCCGTTGAAAAGTTTTATCGTGATGCCAAAATCGGAAAAATTTACGAGGGTACATCTAATATGCAGCTTAATACTATCTCAAAGCTGCTGCTGAAGTAGCAACAGGGCTTTACAAAGCCGCTACATTACGGGTAGTTATTGTGAGTAAAACGAAGCAATAGCAAGATCGAACTACTATAACTGGATGTGCGTCATTGCATTGCGCAATAACGCTTGGGTTTTATAAAGCCTCAATGCTTGGACTCTGGCTTTTTATTTGTTAAGGGGATCTACACAGCGAAACCCTACGTCGTTTGCTTTTGCATCAGCTAAAACTCCAACCCGCCAATAGGTGGAGGCAATATACTTGCCTTCTTCGAAGCTGCCGCCGCGAATAATTCGGACTCCTTTGTTTTCTAATTTATCCCATGTGGGTTCTTTGCCATTTTTGGGATAAAATTGGTAATAGTTACCGATCCACTCGAACACATTACCGCTCATATCATAAAGCCCAGCACTGTTAGGTTTTTTAGTGCCCACTTTAAAGGCAAAAGGGGCACTGTTATTTTGGGTCCGAGCATAGATATTGAGGCTGTCAATATTATTTGTCCCTGCAAAACGCATTTTCTTTCCTCCGCTTCGAGCCGCATATTCCCATTCTTGCTCGGTAGGTAACCGCCACCCGTAATAATTACAAAAGGCACGGGCATCTTGCCAATCTATATTTACAACTGGGCGGTTGCCCTGTTGTAGGGAGTCGGCCTCGGGAAGCTTGCGCGCGGTGCGACGAGCAAAAGCATCATACTGTCTGTAGGTTACTTCATACTTGCCAATTTTAAAATCACTGAGGGTTACTTGATGAACCGGTTTAGCATCGGGATTCGTATTATCATAGATGTCGCCCATCGTGAATGTGCCGCCTTCAATAAGTACCATCTCTGGCTTATGGTTTGATTTCGCGGAAGATCGGAACAGGGCACATCCCGATATCAGAAAAATGAATCCAAATATGAAAATGTGAGATGCTTTCATAAGAAATTCACTGGTAATATTAATACTATCTAAGTAGTATAATGTATAAACTCCTTAGGGTTCATACAAGAAATATTGTCAGATGCCTTCATTTTTGTGGATTTATTCATACTTTACAAGGTATATAGATATAAGGGGAAGAGACTAAATCCGCATTGGTACAATGGCTGATATTCACGATATTGAACAGCGAATTATTAAGGAGTTTAAAGCTCTTGGGGACTGGACCGAGCGGTACAAGCATATTATTGATCAGGGACGGAACCTTGAGCCGCTCGATGAGGAGCACAAAATAGAAGAGAATTTAGTTCGCGGTTGTCAGTCACAAGTGTGGTTGCATACGCATCTTGATGGAGAGAACGTAATTTTTGAAGCTGACAGCGATGCTGCAATTACTAAAGGGCTGGTAGCTTTGATGGTTCGGTTTTACTCTGGCCAATCGCCTGAGACTATTATTAATACTGATCCCCGTTTTATTAAGAAAATAGGTATGGAGCAGCATCTTTCACCTACGCGTTCCAATGGGTTGGCCTCGATGGTTAAGCAGATGAAAATTTATGCTATGGCCTACAAAACGAAGCTGGAAAATAGCAAAGAAGAGGCGTAGGTTACCGCTTGGTATTAATTTCTTTTAATTATCATTCATCTTTACCTTTTTTGATTTTTTTTTAAGTCATTAATCTTTACTATTGTTGCACAATAAATATTATTAGCAAATAACAATGCCCATCAGTTATGAATGCAAATGCTAAATCAAAATCTGTGAACGATAATACTGCTGGCTTGCTTGCTTCGCTTCGTAATGCCGGCTTAGGAATCCTTTACAAAGTAGCATTTTCACTTGCGGCTATTTCACTGGTACTTTCGGTGGTGTTTCAGGTTATTGGGACAATGCCTGTACCGTGGTATTTCGCAGGCATGGGATTGTTATTTTTGTTGATTCCCTTTTTGGCGTGGAAGGGTGCTCACAAGTCGTCGAAGTTACTGATGCTCATTGATATCAATGCTTTTATTTTATTGTTGAGCGTACTCTTTACGCAGGGTTTGTTTGTTGAAGCATTTTATATCCCCGCTATTGGTCTGTCGATATTATTTTTCGGTCGCGAACATTCAAACCTGCGTATCGTAGGAGTATTTTTGTCTGCGGTCGCATTTTTAGTCCATGATTATATCTCTTTCACTGAGGTTACACTTTCATCTGGCAACGTTGAAATTATTAAATGGAGCATAATTGCCGTTGTTTTTGTAACTACATGGCTTATTTTCAAAAGCTTTTTAAGCTCAAAAGAAGAGGCCGAAGAAGAGAATAAAATTCTGCGCGAAGAGAAACGTCATCTTAGCCGTAAGCTTTCTGAGAAAAAGAAAGTAAATCAAAAATTAGCGGATAAAAATTCAGAGCTAGCTGATAAGAATGCTCAGCTATCCGACAAAACTCAAAAGCTTGCCAATAAAAAAGAAGAGGTAGAGCAGAGCGTACAGGAGCTTGAAGAAGCCAAGAAGCAGGCCGAAGAGGGAGGCAAGGAAAAGTATGAGTTTTTCTCAAATATGAGCCAGGAAGTGCGTATGCCACTGAATGCTATCATTGGCATGACCAACCGGCTTTCCAAAGATGATCCGCGCGATGATCAGCTGGAACAGCTTGAAATACTGGACTTTTCTTCCAAGACATTGCTAGCCTTGATGAACGACTTGCTGGTGTTTTCGAAGATTGAATCCGGCCGTATCGAATTTGATGAAATTCCGTTTGATTTGCAGAAGCTATTAGACAGCGTTGTTGATAGTTTTGCCTTTACTACTGAGAATAAGGATATAGATCTGAGCCTGGAGGTAGATGATGATTTGCCGGAAACAATTGTGGGTGATCCCAACAGGCTTACACAAATTTTGAATAACCTGGTTATTAATGCCGTCAAGTTTACCAATGAGGGAGAAGTTGGTGTTTCGGTAGAATCTTTAGATAGTAGTGATGATGAGATAACACTTGGATTGCGGGTTTTATATTCAGCTAACGGTATCACCAAAGATGAGCAGCAAAAGATTTTTAAGACTTTTAATGATGAGGATGAAGACAGCGTTCGTACCTTTGGCGGACTGATGACTACCAAGAGGATGATTGAATTACAGGGTGGTAAGGCCCAGGTTGAGTCCGTTGATGAGGGAGATGTTTTTATTGTAGAAATGCCTTTTGCCTTGTTCTCTGAAGAAGACGCTGAAGCGGCAATGCAGTATGGTAATGTAGAAAGTCTGCAGGAGGCAACTATTCTGGTGGCCGAAGACAATGCCATTAACCAGAATGTTATTCAGCGATTTCTTGAAGAGTGGGGCGTAAATGTTATTGTTGCTGAGGATGGCGAACAAGCTCTTAAGGAGTTTAACAATAATAACGTGAATCTCATACTTATGGATCTTCAAATGCCCAAGATGGACGGTTATGAGGCAGCAAAGGAGATCCGTGCCTTAAATCATAAAGGGAAATCCGGCGTGCCGATCATTGCGCTGACGGCGGCCAAGTTCGAAGAAGTGAAAGAAGAGGTGTTTGGTTCCGGCATGAACGACTTTCTGTCCAAATCTTTTGATCCTAATGAGCTGCAGGAAAAAATTGAACAGCACATCTAGTATCAACTCCGAACCAAATAAAAAAGGCGTCATTTTATGCAAATGACGCCTCGAATTCTCAATATGTAACTGGCCCTTAGACGGGAATTACCTCTTGAGCTTGAAGTCCTTTGTCACCTTCAGCTACTGTAAATTCGACTTCTTGGCCTTCTTCTAGTTTTTTATAGCCTTCCATCTCAATTTCACTGAAGTGAACGAAAATATCTTCACCTTCTTCTCTAGTGATAAATCCATAACCTTTACCGTTATGAAACCACTTTACTGTTCCAACTTCGCGATCTTCCATGTTAATTCTCCAAACATTTTTACTTCGTGTGCTACTTAAATGTTCAATAACGCCTTGCTAACGCAATAATAAGCGCTTGAACGCATAAGTATAGTATATTTTTTGGGGATTACCTACTGTAAGCGGAATTTCCTCTATTTTTATATGGAGAAGTAGAAACAGAGGCCAATAACTTACCGAGGTATAATTTGAATACCAGAACGGTTATCTGTGTAATTATTTAAAAAGTAAATTCAGTTGTCTCCACGCTATTGTCCTGGATAGACCAGGTTACAGTCTTAATGGAAATTGATGACAGAGAAAATTTGGCATGGAATGTTTTACATGCTGTAAGAGATCGGCTTGTCCCAGAAGAAATGTTCCAATCGTCAGCACAGTTTCCGGTGCTGATTCGTAGCCAGTTCCTTGAGGGGTAATCATTATGGCAATAAGCCTGAAAATTCCATGTGGGGAATTTATGACTCGTATCCAATAATCGAATTGAGAAATACCGTGTCAGTGTACAAGTATCTTTTGTATTGGAAGGCTGATAACGTTTTGCAATTGGCTTTTTAAGACTAATTGCTATTTAGGGTTCTCTTTTTATTCTTCGGGTAAAACGAGTATGGGCATTTTTGTATATACCGTTTTTTGGATATGCTCTTCTTCCACAAGAGATTGGAAAAATGTTTTTTGGCGTCGTGTCATTACAATAAGTTCGTTGGCTTCGTCATCTAGAAAAGCAGATATGCCGGTATAAAAATCTTTTTCGATAAGTAGTCTGAAGTTAAGTTGTGAATAGCTAATTTCTTCATTAGCTATTTCTTTGAATCCCCTAAACTTTGCTTTTGTTTCCAGATTATCTTCAGCAGCAATATGGAGTACCGTAATTTTGGCGTTAAAAAGTTCAGCCCATTTAGTTAGCTGATGGAGGATTTCCAGATTTCTGTTGTGGAAATCAGTTGCAAAGGTCATATGGCTAAAATCTGAATAAGGCTGATCTGCAGGAACGACAAGGACGGGTACTGGTGATTGGAGCATAATATCTGATGAGATACTGCCAAACAGCATTTTTCCTATGTTAGATTTTCCTGTTGATCCCATAATAATCAGATCACCAGAAGATTCTAGAATATTGGGAACCGTACTACCCAATTCGATACTGGTAGTGATTGACAAATCACTGTACCTATTTTGACTAATTAACTCTTCCATCATTGTTTCTGATCCGTACGTATATGGCTGTTTCACAGAGTGCATAATTGATAAATCAGCATCGCATTTGTCAGCAATTTCTAAGGCATATTGCAAAGCATTTTGGGCAGGTTTGGAAAAATCAGTAGGAAGAAGTATCTCTTTAATATTATCTAACATAAATAATTAGCTTTTTTTCATTATTGATGAGCTTGCCCCCGATAATACCAGCAGTGGTACTTCCGTATAATAGTTGATCTCTTTTGATTCTTGTTTGGAAAGTGGTGGAACAGATTCATCGCAGTGTACTAATAGGAGTAGTATGATACTATTAGTTTCTTTTTTATTGATGATTGTTTCAAGGAAAAATTTGGGTTGATCTACTTCAAATTGAAGGGTAGTATAATTAACTTTTCCAATAATTATTTCTTTGACTCCCCGAAACATGTTTTCGGTTTTAAGATCACTTTCATCAGATAGATGGAAGGTATTTATTTTAGAAATGAACAGTTTTGCCAACCCGGTTACAAATAGCAGGACTTTTAATCTTGATTCTTGTAGTTAGTGACAAAGAGAGCTTGCTTGATAGCCATTTTAGAGAGCTTCTTTGGGTTCGAGTGTTATACTATTTCAGCAGTAGTACTGCTCCGAAACATCTTTCCCAGTCCTAGTTTAACCTTTGGTCCCCATAACGATCATGGCGATATCCTGACTTGTTGATCTCTTTCAACATGTGTAGGCTAAATATCGACAAACCGAATATGATTTTGTTGCTTTGCTCTTCGTCAAATATGCTCGGCGTTACATTTTTAATCGTAGTACTGTCAGGGAAAAATTTGACTACTCATTTAGAAATATAATTTAAGTTATTTGCTGTTCGGAATGTAGTTTCTTGTGCTCTAAATTAGGACATTCCCTCACAAAACTATTTTGAGAATATTTATAATATTGTAATATGAGTCAGGTTGGAATTAGGTATGAATAATTTTTAATGTGATGAACAAAGAATGAATACTGTTTTGATTATGAGAAGATATGGATGCTAAATTTGAGATATCAACAGATGAACAGATTATAAATCCAGTATGTGATTTTACGTACAGCTGGGGGGTGAACTGTGGATTGTCAAAAGGGGAAGCACTTCGTTTTTCTGTAGCCGTGAGTGAGCTCATTACAGATGTTATTCTTTTTGCCTTTCCTGGTGATAGTAAAGAGAATTTTGAGATAGAGTTTTCTCATACATTCTCCAACGTAGAAATTGTAGTTAGTGAAATGGGCGAACCATTTGATCCGGATCGTCATACGTATGATGTGCAAAAAGTACGTGATGAGGATGATTTCGATGGTGCGGGTTTTTTGCTCATGAAATCTTTTAGCGATGAATTTTCTTTCATTAATAAAGGAAAAGAAGGTAAAGAATTCAGGATAGCTAAAAACATTCAAATCCATGATATAGATGAACTGCTACTGCAATCAGCTGAAGAACGTGAGGCTGAAATACGAGATGAGGAAGATCAAGACCCCCATATAAAAATTGAAAACTTTACCGTCGATCGCATTAAGCATACTGATGCGGAAGATATCTCAAAACTTTTTTATCGTACATATGGCTATACCTATAATAAAGAAGATTTGTACCTACCGAAAAAGGTTGAAGAGTCAGTACTTGCCAAAGATAAGCTTGGGGTTATAGCCCGAAAACAAGATAATGAGGCAATTGGATATTTTGGCGTAAATCCTAAAGACAACTCCGATATTGCAGAAGTTGCCGAAGCTGTAGTGTCTCCCAAGTATCGAAGAAATGGGGTGATGAGTTCGATGATGGACCGCCTTATTGAAATCGCGAAATCCAAGCAGTTGACTATGTTGTTAGGTGAGGCTGTTACCATCCATCCCGTAAGCCAAAAAGTAAATAATAAATTCGGATATAAGACAACAGCTATAGAACTAGCTTCTTCGATAAATGTTAAGTACAAGGGTTTTGATGAGGATTATCCCCAACCTGTATCCATAGCTTTAGATTTTCTTCCCCTCATCCAGCCTTCAAAAAAAGCAGTATATCTGCCGGAGAAATATAATGAAATTATTCTCGATACATATGATGAGTTGGGGATGGATGTAGATCCCAAAGAAACAGAATCTTACCAGTTAGCAGATAAATCTGATATTGATCTGGAAATAGATTATTCCAGCTCCTCTTCACTCATTATTGTCAAGAAATATGGAAACGATTTTTTGACTGTACTTTCTGATATGGTGGACAGCCTGGAAGAAAAGTCTCCGAAAACGATATTGTTGGATTTACCTCTAGAAAATAGAGCTACACCGCAGCAGTTTTTAGATATAACATCTTTGAATTTTATCTACAGTGGGCTATTGCCACAGTATCATTTTAATACCGATTATCTCCGGCTGCAAAAAGTGTATGCTGGTATCGATTTTAATATTATTGATATCTATTCCGATTTTGGTAAAAAAATAAAATCACTTATTGCTGATGAATACCATAGCAACTCAAAAGAAAGGTAAAAAACTTAACATAACGGTCCACGGTGATTTTAATCTAAGGACTAAAAAGATGATATTAAGTCGTCTTAATCCGGCTATTGACAAGCTGGTTATAAACTTAATTAATTGTGAACGTATTGACAGTGAGGGTGTTATTTTTTTGCACCGATGGCTGCAAAAAGGGAATAAGTTACGACTTATTGACCCACCTGTTGTCTTCTTTGAAATACTTGAAATTTTAAGTCTTGAAAATTTGTGGAACTTTGACAAAATCCTAGCTGACTAAATATATAGCATATGTCTAATGAATCTTCTTCAATGATTGATATTACAGATGACCCTAATTTATGGAACCGCTTCTTTATGGTTCATGCTCTGCTTGTCATTGGCAGTCAAGAAAAGGATAAGAGTTATAATTTGGCCCCCAAACATATGGCCATGCCCCTTGGTTTTGGTCCATATTTCGGTTTTATGGGTACGCCCCGGAAAACAACGTATCGAAATATTAAGCGAGAAGAAGTTTTTACCGTTAGCTTTCCACAGCCCGACCAGCTGGTACAAACCAGCATGGCAGCTTCTCCCCGTGAAGAGGATGACAGCAAACCAGTTGTTGATGCCATTCCAACTGTGAAAGCCCAAGAAATAGAGGGCAAATTTATGGAAAATTCCTATTTACAGCTCGAATGTGTTTTGCATGACATTATGGGAAAGTTTGGCGAATGGGAAATGATTGTTGGCGAAATTGTAGCGGCTTATGTACATGAAGATGCGCTCAGGAAAGAAGGGGAGGATGCTGACGACAATAAACTTGTTGATGAATCTCCATTATTAGCCTATCTGCATCCCGATCGATTTAGTACAATTAAAAAAAGTAACAATTTTCCCCTGCCAAAAGATTTTAAAAGGTAATTGAACAGGATGACAGAATTAGGTCGGGAGCTGCATAATTTTTTTGTGGAAAAGAAAGCGGATTTTATTGATCTGCTTCAATCGCTTGTCGAACAGGAAACGCCGTCGAATGAGCCTTCTTCTTTCACTGAGATATTAGAAATTGTCAGCCGAAATTTTGAAAACTTGGATTTTGATGTAGAGTATAGAGAAGGAGAGGAAACGGCCGGGCAGTTACTTTGTAAACCTGGCGATTTTAATTCTCAGGCTCCAACTCAGCTTCTAGTTGGACATATTGATACAGTCTGGGATATTGGGACGCTGGATGAAATGCCTTTCACCGTTGAAGGCAATGAAGCTGCCGGACCTGGTATATTTGATATGAAAGCCGGCATCTGTATGATGATTTTTGCTATGAAAGCTATCAGGGAACTTGAGAAACAGCCCCACATACAACCTGTATTTTTAATTACTACCGATGAAGAAATTGGGAGCGGAGAATCTAAAAATCTTATTATAGAACAGGCTAAACAGGCAGAGCGGACTTTTGTGCTGGAGCCTTCCCTTGGAACAGAAGGTAAGATTAAAACCGAGCGTAAAGGTATTGGTCAGTTTGAAATAACTATAAAAGGCCAGCCCTCCCATGCGGGTCTCGATCCTGAAAAAGGAGTAAGCGCGATTGTCGGCTTATCAAATGTTGTCCAACAGCTTGTGGACCTTAATGCACCCGAAAAGGGTATAAGCGTAAATGTAGGGACGATAGAGGGAGGTGAGCGGGCTAATGTTGTGGCAGCTAAAAGTAAAGCTGTAGTTGATGTACGAGTACCGACAAAGAAAGACGGTGAAGAAATAAAGAAGAAGATCTACAATATTGAACCCGATTTGGAGGGAGTTGAAATTACGGTGAGCGGTGATATCAGTCGCCCGCCGCTTGAAAAAGAAGAAGCAAACGCAAAGCTGTGGGAGATAACGAAATCATTAGGTGCAGAGTTAGATCTGGATTTACAGGAAGGTAAGTCAGGCGGTGGCTCCGATGGTAATTTTACCAACCTCTATTCACCGACTATTGATGGACTCGGTGCCGTTGGTGAAGGAGCTCACGCTTATCATGAAAAAATATTAGTGGAAGAGACGCTTAAACGTGCTGAGCTTTTAACCCTTTTGCTGTTATATCCTTCACTGGAAGATTGAGATCCGATTTGTTATTAATTGCCTCACTGTACGGCTTTAATATAATCAGTAGAAGTATTCTTGGGTTGCACTACTCTGTTGTACAATGATACTACTGTTATGGTTATCCCAAACATTGTTCTTTGCCGAAATGCTGCAACTGTCTCCGCCAAGCCGAGATGGCTGGCTGGTGGTCATTGTATTAAGTTTTATGTCATTAATAGTTGGACAGATTCAAAAACGATGGACAAAGAACTCCATGTAACATCAGCGTAGCCGTAATTTTGTACTTTTTGATAACACTTGAACGACTATTGCTCACTTACGGAATTATCCAATATTGGTTTATCCGCGGGATAAATATAAGATGTCCGCTTCCTGAGGAGCAGGAAACATTCCCGGCGTGAAGACTATATTAGATTCGAAATTGTATTCTTGCTATAGTTTAAGAAAATTAAAATTTGTCTATATTTTATTGACAAAACTGTTATTTTGTAAACCAATTGTGGTTTAATCATATTTAAATATGTCAATAAAACGTTGACAAATATTGAAAAAAATAAACCAAATATTACAAAAATGGCCTCAAAAGACTGTTATAACCACTGACTGGTTAAAGAGACAGGGTGTATCTCGGCAATCAGTTGATAACTACAAAAACAGTGGATGGTTAGAACGGATAGGTCAGGGAGCATATAAAAGGGAAGGTGATGAAATATCGTGGGAAGGAGCCTTATATGCGCTTCAGAAGTTCCAAAGTCTTTCAATTCATGTGGGAGGTAAAACTGCTTTAGAGCTGCAGGGATATGGCCACTATATTAAAATAGGCACTCATGAAAAGGTAATACTGTGGAAAACACCTGAAGTAAGGTTGCCATCATGGTTCAAGAGTTATGATGGATGGGCAAATGAATTGGAAGTACGGTCTGCTACTCTTTTTTCTAAAGAAGTAGATACTCTTTCTGATACAACTGTAGGACAGGTGGAAGTCCAGATATCATCGGCTGAACGAGCTGTATTGGAATATATATATGATGTGCCGAAACAGGAAGGTTTTGATGAGGCCAATTACATCATGGAAGGGCTTGCTTCACTGCGTCCAAAAGTATTACAGCAATTACTTGAAGCATGTAATTCAGTACGATCCAAGAGGCTTTTTATGTATTTGGCTGAGCACCATGATCATAGTTGGTTTAAGAGATTAGATCCTTCAAAAATAGATTTTGGAAAAGGTAAACGAGAAATAATAAAAGGCGGTAAGCTGAATAAAAAATATAAGATAGTAGTACCGGAGTTGTCCAGGGAGGGCCGATGATTGACCGATATCGGGATCAAGTACGGCTATTGCTAAAGGTACTGCCTGTTGTGGCAGAAGTAGAGGAATTTGCTCTCAAAGGAGGTACGGCAATTAACTTTTTCTGGCGTAATCTCCCACGACTATCCGTGGATATTGATCTTACCTATATACCAATTAAGAATAGGGAAGAATCTTTAAATGAAATCAAAAAAGGAATAAAGCATATAGGCCAAACCGTTTCTTCAAGAATTGGCGATGCAAATGTTACTACTCAAAAAAGTGGTGGAATTCTGAGTAAGCTTCTAATAAGAAGTGATGGGGTCCAGGTAAAGTTGGAAGTAAATACGGTTTTAAGAGGATCGCTATTTGGGTCTGTTGAGAAAGAATTGGTTACTTCGGTTCAGGATGAATTTGAACTATTTGCGGCAGTTCCCACGCTTTCGATGGAAGACCTATACGGCGGAAAGCTTTGTGCAGCATTAGATCGTCAGCATCCCCGGGATCTGTTTGATGTGAAGCTATTACTTGAGAATGAGGGCTTAACGGATAAAATTATTGTTACTTTTATTGGATATCTAATTAGTCATTCCCGTCCCATAAACGAACTGTTAAATCCCAGCCAGCAGGACCTCGAAGGAATCTATGAGAATGAATTTCAGGGAATGACAAATGAAGCTGTATCCTTAGAAGATTTAACTAAGGTGCAGAAAAAGTTGCCGAAGCTGCTTCTGGATGGTTTATCGGATGAGCAGAAAGAATTTCTATTAAGTTTCCAGCAAGCCGATCCGAAATGGGGATTAATGCCAGTAGATCATTTGAAAGAATTGCCGGGTGTACAATGGAAGCTCATAAATATTAGAAAGATGGATGATAAGAAGCATGAAGAAACTCGAGAAAAGCTAGAGAAGGTGTTGGGAAGATAGCTCTTAATTAAACCGGCAAACGAACCGAAAGAATTAATAGGTTCATTTGCTGATAAAAGCTCGTAGCAGGCAGAAAATGTTATACATTTACGGGATTTCGGCTGAAAGTAAAAGTTCTGATCTATTTAACGAGACCATCCAAACAATTTCCCGAGAAATCTTCTGGTTTTATACTTATTAATAGAACAAACACGAAAAGTTCAACAAGAGGTAGTCCTTTACTCGGTCAACGAATACCATGTCACTACTACATATTTTGACAATGAGGTAGATGTCTAACTAAACCGCTCCAGCTTGTGCTTACGCTTTTGCCAGTCCGAGAGCACTTTGTTTAACAAATAGTAAAATTTCTTGTTGTGGTTAGAATCTTTTCTTTAGACATAAATTGAATATTTCTTGAATGACAAGCGATAGATTTAATGGTGTTTCTTTTCCAAAATATTTGAAGCTTTGGTTACAGCTTCTTTCGTAGAAAATCCCTTGTTTTTATCTACTTTTACTAAATGTTCTTGTTGTGTTTCTAAGAATGTTGCTTCATCATCAATAATAACATAGGAGGCTTTTTTGCTGGAGTTATTTTGCAACCAATATTTGACTTCATGTCCCCTGCAGTAATTCTTTTCATCAGGTTGGGGAGCATATGAGCTGGTAACATCTTTGACAAAATTTGGGGATATGTTGTTGGATTCAAAGAATTCTTCAAGTTGTTTAACAGTATATTCATGTCGCCATGTAGATGTAATAACTATTCTTGCGTTATAATGCTCACAAAGCATAGAAATATATTTACAGGCAGTAGGGTCCCAATCTTTATTAGTCACTTTGCCAGATTTTATTTTCTGGCGCTTCAAGTGATTTCTAGTATTAAGTACCCCGTCAATATCAAGAAAAATGATATAGCTGACCATTCATTAGATAAGGTATAAAGGTTTATAGTTAAATAATGGACAAGAAGTTAAAAAAGCTAGAAAGTTTAGTTCGACTACTACAAGCTATCAAAGTATTCTGTTATCAAATGTTAGCCGAATTTGTTTTATAGCTCTTTCTTTTCAGGAATGTATAAAAAATTTTATTCGATAGATTGAAAACCATGAATAACGGAGTAAAAAAGATTATTTCCTCTAGTAGCTGGAATATATAGGAGTTGGTTCTGGTTTGTTTGTAACGGGGGGATTTTCGGGATAACAGAACCAATTAATATTAGGGATCTACATGAATCAATGATGATAGGTTTAGCTATCATAGTAGGCTCAATGATTGGCTACTGGTTAATTAGGAGTATTGTAAGGGCTATTCTTGGGATTTACAACGAATTCCAAGAGAGCAAAACAGATAACTAAGTAATAATATGGCAGCTATAAATTTTGAATTATAAGTAAGATATGGCAAGCAGATGATAGTAGAATCAAAACCTCTTTTACCTGACTGATGGATTGGGAACCATAGGTTAGGGTTTAGAAAAAGGGAACACTTAGCGGTGTTCCCTTTTTCTAAAATAGTTGAGTTTCCCGAAAGGGAGCGAAGCGGACTGGAGTAATAGTATTATTATAGATTATTACTTATTTCAGAAAATAGTTTTTCATAATATTCTTGCGCTTTGCTTTCAGTCATATTTTCACTTTGCCAACCTGTTAACAAATCCTTCTTTTGCACACTTACAGTCAAACGAATTTGTGTTTTACCACTTTGTTCAGATAAAATTGCATTTACTTTAGTTCTTTCATCACCTGTCCAGAATGCCTCCCATTCAGATGCTTGGGAATAGTCTGTATTTATTAGTCCTGTTTCAGAATCTGCGTTGCTAATAACATACCCTCCATCACTTAATGTTTGGACAGTAGTTTTAAAAACTTTGTTATAGTCCTCTTGAAATATCTTAGTTCTTACTTCATTAGAGACATCTTGAGTAGTTGCACAACTGGTGATCAAAAAAGTGGATATAATTAAGGCGAATGTATAAGAATATTTATTCATCATGATGTATTTGGTTGTAAGTTGGTAATAATCTCTTGTTTAATTGACAACTATATCATAATTATAAATTGAAAAATCAATAATAATTTATTGTCAACTATGAGATTGACAAATTTAAATAGAGAGAAAAATAATAGGAGGTGGGACTATTCCCTCTGGGCTTGTTTATAGTCCCATAACTCATCACATATTTATTTAATTGTAAATCTTACGTTTTTTGAAAATGAAGTGCTTGAAACACTCAATCAGCTAAAGAATTTATAAGATGAAAAATAAAAAAGAAGTCTCGGTCTTTGTATGATCCAAATAAAATTCAGAAAATATCGTATAGACCATTTGATATTAGGTTTAATTATTATGACAAAACAGTACAAAGAAGGGCAAGCTTTGCTACTTCAAAACATTTATTAAATGAAAATCTTGGATTGGTATTTGAGAGACAATGTGTAATAGGTGAATTCACTAATATTTTTATAAGTAATAAATTAATTGATGCTCATATTTTAGGTACAGCCCATGCAAGAGGATATTCAGCCCCCTCTACATCTATCCGGAATCTAACGCCCAGCAAACACTTAAGGGAAAGCCTGAGCGAAAGCCCAACTTGGATTCCGAAATAGTACAGGAGATTGCCAGTAATTTAGGTCTTACTTTTACCCCTGAGAAAGAAGATACCGAAGGCACCTTTGCCCCCATTGATCTATTGGATTATATCTATACCGTACTGCATTCTCCCACCTACCGAGAAAAGTATAAAGAATTTCTAAAAATTGATTTTCCACGGGTTCCTTATCCTACTGATTCCGAAACATTCTGGCAGCTGGTTGAGCTTGGAGGGAAACTAAGAAATATTCATCTGCTGGAGCCCCCAATAGTAGATGACTTTATTACCACCTATCCTGTAGAAGGCGGTAACGAGATTACTAAGCGCCTTACTAAAACCAAGCCGGGCTTTATTCCTTACACCGAAGAAGATGATGGGCCAATGGTAAGTGATAAAGATTCACGTTATCCCGGGGAAGAGTTAGGAAGAATTCAGATTAATAAAGAACAATACTTTGGTAAGGTTCCCAAGAAAGCTTGGAACTTCTACATAGGCGGTTACCAGCCAGCCGAGAAATGGCTTAAAGATCGGCGTGACAGAGAGCTAAGCTTCGAGGAAATTCAGCACTACCAAAAGATTATTGTAGCCCTAATGGAGACCGATCGCATCATGCAAGAGATCGATAAGATAGATATAGAGGGTTGACTTTGTACCTCGAAAAGCCAAGTTTTTAGTGATATTAGTACTAACTATTTCTCACTTGACTGAAATATTCTCTTAATCCTTTTTTTTGTTCTTTTGTAAGGGACTCACTTTCATACTTCTTTATTTGATCATCTCTGACTTCCAGCTCGTTATTTTTGGTAATGATACCTGTAATTAGAGTAGGACCAATTTTATAAAACGTTTTTTCATGGTTGATCTGAAAAGGAGAGCGTCGAATAACTTCAAGGAGATTTGGCACCTTCTTTTTAAAGTTATAATTGCTGGAAATTGCAATATCATCTACGTATCGTGTGTACAAAAGCCCAATTTGCTCACACTTTGAAATAATTTGTTCGTCATACTTAGAAAAAACTAGGTTGGCTAGATATGGACTAGTGGGCGTTCCTTGTGGGAGACTATATTTGTAAGTAGTCAGCCTAGTAAGTAAATGACTCACATCATGAGAAAAATCATAGCGCAAAAAGGCTTCATACACTAAGTCATGATCAACAGAAGGATAATACTTCTTTAGGTCAGTACATAAGAAATATTTCTTCCCTTTATGTTCTTTTGCATTAGTGATATTGCTTTTTCCCTTTATACCTCCCTGGATATTCTCTGGGAAGTCAATCTTCTGCAGCAGTACTGTCTGTATTCTATTTTGAATATGCTTTAATAATCCAGTACTTGGATGTAAAGTCCTGAATACTTTCTCTCCATTTTTACAACGAGGATTTCCGTCTTCATCCCTTTTTAATTCCTTATCCTCATAGTAGTATTTGTCAATTTGCTTTGAAACTTTTCTTAGTTTCTTGAGATCTATTCCGAGAAGAAATGCTAATCTCTTAGGACTTTGTACCATCAAGAAATAACAATGGAAATTAGTTATTATAAAGAAAAGGAAGGGTTCGGTACTCCATTGATCAACTGATTAAGCGAATATTTCAAAAAGCTCAAGGTAGACTGGAATTCGGGGAAGTAGCCGCTTTAACGCGGTGAAACTCCGTCTTTTAAAAGTTCCAGCTTGCTCATCCTCAAGCCTAATTTTCGCTCTTATTAGTATTTCAATTTCTGATACCGTAAGGGTATCACGGTTCCTTTTTATTATTGATTGCAGCTTATTTACAAGCTTTTTGCGATTAATTAAATCTGAATTCATAAATATTCAGGATTTAATTAGGATTGTTAAGACAGCACTTTGCTGCCTGCCCAACCAGCAAGCGCTATCCTACGTCGTAATACCCTAATTAAACCCTTCCTATTTGTAGAGAACCTGTCCAGAGTAAAATGTGGACGAAAAGTTCCCGTATTGATATGGAAAACGAGGGATACCTCAAAAAGGGCCCCAAGAACTCGTGCCACACCAAAGGGGCGGTATGTGAGACCGCTACCGAACTTAATCGGCTTCATTGAGCTGATAACGCTTGTTACGCAAATCCATCAATAAGGCAAAGAACAATTTAATATAAAGTAGTATCCTTTTGTTTATCAAATTAAGATCTATTAACTTTAAAGCCCATAAAGCAATTGGGAAGAATAGCAATATGGAGAGTGTGTAGAATGTGGTTCGACTGGAAATTTACAGTTTGACCATGTGATTCCAGTCTCAAAAGGTGGTAGAAATTCTTTTAAAAAGTGTTTGCTAGGACTGTAAACTAAAAAAGAGCTGAAAGAAAGATTTGTACACAGGCAAAAATACTGGAAAAGGCTTCTTGATTATGCTTCTGAGAAAACTAATCTGCACTCAAATATTTCCCCAGGAAAATATAGTTGGGTAGGAACCTCGTCAGGAGTAGTCAGACTTAGTTATAACTACATCATAAAAAAGCATGAAGCCCGAGTTGAACTATACATTGACAAAGGGAAAAAGGCCCATGAGGAGAATGAAAGAATATATAACGAACTACTAGATCAAAAAGAGAAAATTCAAGAAGCTTTTGGGAGCCAGCTATCTTGGGAGAAATTAGAAAGTGAGAGAGCCTGTAGAATCGCCAAGTATATTAAAACAGGCGGTTATTCGGATGAAGAAAAATGGGATAATATTATTGAGGAAACAGTGGATATAGTATGATCAAACTTGAAAAGCTCTAAGAGATCCAATAGAAAACCTAAAATTAACTTAAACGAAACAAGTGACTAAGAAATAAAATGAGGAAAGTAAAAGCTCTTCTATCCGTTGTATTTATATTAGCATTCATAAATATTAGTCATGCTTATGAAACTCTATCAGTAATATCTGATCCTTATGAGGAGACACTTTGTGTCAAGTATGAAACAGAAACTGGATGGTCGCAAGGCTATACCGTAGACGTCACAGTTATTGAAGGTAGTACTCTAAACGAGAAGACTGGAACTTATGATTACAATGGCTATTCTACTTATGCCGTAATTTTCTGGGACAATGACCAGGCTACTATTGTCGAACTTAATTATTTTACCGGTAGTTTTTCTTCAACAGGTACAACTGGGGAAGATCAGAGAGGGAGAGAATGGAAACTGGCCAAAACTTCACTTTGCTACTAACAAAGATAATTCTAGTAGTTTATCTCAGCTTATTATTGCCTATTAGAAAATTAAGTTGCATTGTAGCCCGAAATAAACGGTTTTAATTTTCAGGCTAGGTAGTTTCTGGCTAATAGGCCAATATTAGGTTTTTATATTTTTTAGAAGGGTACTATTTGGGGAAACCGTTTACATATTTCAGTACCCATCCCTTATATTAACTTTGTATTATTTAGGATCAATGTTAAGCAATACTATAATAAATACGCGCCGATATGGGACCCATTTATTAATTGTCTCCCCATGGTACACCCGCCCCGGTATCTACTAGCAAGAGCCATACCATGGCATTGATTCCATAATACAGGTGCTTAGCGGCAAAATATAAAATGAGGTTATACTCTTATAATACTGTAAACTTATTCTTTGCGATCAATAGCAAAACCTGATATTTCAACTCCCTGGACATTTAATGTGCCATTTCTTCGAGTAGTGGGGGTAACATCAAAACGAGTAATTGCATCTGCTCCCATATCTTTAGCTACTTGATAAATTTCATTTATAGCTTTTTCAACATTTATCTCTTCAGGGTAGAATTCTTCAACTGTTCTATATCCCTTTCCCTCAGTTCTTCGTACTCTCCTCTCCATCTTTCTAACAGCAGGCCATTGAGTAACTGTAATTAATCCTATAGACTGATAATCTTCGAGATATTGTTCTGGAGTAATTAAAAATCCCTTACTGGTATATTTTGAAAAGTCATATCCAGTTACATTTATGACTTCATCTCTTGCTACTGTTTCAGGTCCAGCACATGAAGTAACAATAAAACAGATTAATGCTAATAGAATTGCATATCTCATTTGTTTGATGATTTATTTAACTATTCTTAATGATTTTGCAAGGTTGTAAAACATAGGGAGATTTAAAAAGTAAATCTTTCCTTTAAGAATAGCTGTTTAATTGAGAGTGAAAGGAGGGCTGATGCTCAAAATAGTGATAGAAATAATGTAAAAAACTACAGGGGTAAAATGTTTTTTGTTGTCCCTATGTTGTCCCGAGTAATATTTTTTCTCTAAAAGATGGGTATATCTTTAAAACAAAAAGCCCGTAACTCTTTGTGAGTTAAGGGCTTAGTAGAGAGTACGCCTGAGAGGATTCGAACCCCTAGCCTCCTGATCCGTAATCAGGTGCTCTATCCAGTTGAGCTACAGGCGCAATTCAATAAGAGGCCAAAGATACGACTATTACTAAAATGAGGCAAGCGGGAATTGTGTCCGATTTATACCCTCATATTTCCGCTGTAGAATAAGAGGACAACTGTTTGAACGAATAGTGTTGATCAATATATCCATTGCGAGCAATAGTTGTGCCGTGTTTATGTCCCATCCTCTGGTTTATGTTGGTAGCGGGGAGTTCATAGACGGGATGTTGTTTTGTGTTCATAATGTCCGACAGATAGAATTTAGTATCGATATCATTGATGAAACATCCATATTGCAGTCCGTAAAGGGGCAATTTACAGTTGAAGAATGCTGAAATATTCATCATCATGAGCCCAGAATCATTTCGACTGAACCAAAATTTTTGAGATTCCTTTTTAGGTTAAAAAGTAGAAGCAAAGTCAACGATAACCAATATACGTGATGTCATATCAAGATAACTTTACTACGGCTGAAGAAGCTGTTAAACTGATACAATCCGGAGATCGAGTGTTTATTCATAGTGTTGCCGCCGCTCCACAACCGCTCATTAATGCGATGACCCAGCGGGCACCGGAACTCGAAGATGTGGAGATCGTGCACCTGCATACCGAGGGAGAGGCACCTTACGTCAAGCCGGAATACAGCGACACATTTCACACCAATGCACTGTTTGTAGGTGCCAACGTGCGTAAGGCGGTTAATCAGGGCAGTGCCGATTACCTTCCGATATTTCTTAGTGAGGTGCCCGGTCTTTTTCGGCAGGGCATTATGCCGATTGATATGGCACTTGTTCAGGTTTCCCCGCCAGATAAACACGGCTACTGCTCGCTGGGTGTTTCGGTTGACGCCACACGTGCAGCTCTGCAGGAGGCGGAAAAGGCCATTGCGCTGGTGAATCCCAATATGCCGAGAACCCACGGGGATGGCATCTTCCACGCCAGCCGATTTAATGCGCTCGTTGAGACTGATGAGCCGCTGCATGAGCTCACCATTCCCGAGCCCAATGACATTGAAAAAAAGATCGGCCAGCATTGTGCCGAGCTGGTAGATGACGGGGCCACTCTGCAGATGGGGATTGGAGCGATCCCCAATGCGGTGCTGGATTCCCTCGACGGTCATAAGGATCTGGGTATCCACACGGAGATGTTTTCTGATGGAGTGATTGACTTGGTGGAAAAAGGCGTCATAACGAACAAAAAGAAAGCCAAACATCCCGAAAAAATTGTCGCCGGATTTGTGATGGGCAGTCGCCGCCTCTATGATTTTGTGGATGACAATCCAATGCTTGCCATGCTCGATATCGCTTATGTCAACGACACGGCGGTGATTCGTAAAAATCCCAAAGTAACGGCTATTAACAGTGCTGTGGAAGTCGATATCACGGGACAGGTTTGTGCCGACTCAATTGGAACCTATCATTACTCGGGCGTAGGTGGACAGATGGATTTCATTCGCGGAGCGTCGCTCAGTGAAGGTGGCAAGCCAATTATTGCGCTGCCCTCAACCACTGGCAAAGGGGAAAGTAAAATAGTGCCGCATCTGAAGCAGGGTGCAGGAGTTGTCACCACCCGCGCACATGTCCATTATGTGGTCACAGAATATGGCATCGCAAATCTGTACGGCAAGAATCTCCGTGAGCGAGCGCATGCATTGATTGAGATTGCTCATCCTGACCACAGAGAGGGATTGGAAAAAACCGTTAAAGAACGATTCCATCACTTTTAATTGTGTGTCACAAAAAAATCAGTGATTTGATGTTTATACCCATTCGGATGAATCAAACATGCTGTGTGCAAAGATTTAATGCAATAACGTAGCGTTGTTACTTTTTGTGGTCGGTGCCGTCAGTAGATATGTTCGGGTTGGCAGTTCTGTCTCAGCATCTGCAGTACCTGCTTGAAATCGTCGGGCAGGGCAGAGTCAAACTCCATCATTTTTCCCGTTGTAGGGTGTTCAAATCCCAGCGTTTTGGCGTGCAGGCACTGCCGCTGCAGTAACTTGAACAAGTTGTTAAACATTTGTCGCCGGCTGCCGGTATTGGTACCATAGCGTACGGAATCCCCACCGTATTTCGGGTCCCCGAAGACCCAGAGGTTGTTATCCGCAAGGTGTACACGAATTTGGTGTGTTCGCCCCGTTTCAAGAGTAAGTTCCAGCAGTGTCAGATGATCAAAATATTCAAGTACCTTATAATGTGTAGTTGCTGATTTACCGTTGCCGTCTGGGAGTACTGCCATCTTTTTTCGGTTGTTGGGGCTGCGCCCGATATTGCCGGTGATGGTACCCTCTTTTTCATCAGGTGTTCCCCATACAATGGCCCAATACGTGCGTTCAATATCCTTGGTTTGAAAATAGCTGCTGAGCGTGCGATGGGTCGCATCATTTTTAGCAACCACCAGCAATCCGCTAGTATCCTTATCAAGTCGGTGCACAATACCGGGACGAATCATATCCGAATCAGGATCCGAAAGCTTATCGGTATGCCACATCAGTGCGTTGACGAGCGTGCCCGACCAGTTGCCCGGCGCGGGATGGACGACCATATCGACACTTTTGTTGATGACAAGCAGATCCTCGTCTTCATATACAATATCTAGCGGAATGTCCTCGGCCTTTGCTTCCGGCGGCTTGGGGATCGGCAAATTAACGTCAATAACATCGCCGACTTCAATATTGTAAGATGATTTTCGGGATTCACCGTTAACGGTAATAAGTTCTTTTTCGATAGCTTTTTGAATCTTGGTACGTGAGGTATCGTCAATAGCGGCGGCCAGGTATTTATCGAGCCGGGTGCCGGAGTTTTCATCCTCAGGAACTTCCAGATGGTATTCTTTGAACTTCTCGGCTTGTTGGGATCCCATGGGTGAGCTTAAAATGAAAGATTTATGTAATGAAATGTTAAAGTACAAAATTTCTGGATTTTTTTTGTAAGGATTGCCTTCCACAATGGTCTTACTAGTGACTGATCATTAAGATAGACACCTTGAGGACATAACGAATTAAGCTCCCGCGACAGCGGGGGCTTTTTTCTTTTAAGAGGTATTTTAATATCGGGGAATCGAGAACATTGTTGAGCTGGTCTTGTAAATCTTATTTAAAAAAAGCCGAATCGTACTTCTTCTTTCTATATTCTTGTAATACATTCGATTGGTGTTATTCCGTGTTCTATTTTTTGTATTTTAGGATCCAATTAAAGTTCGGCGGTTATGATACAATCCCTTTACATAAAAGATTTTGCACTGATCGATGAACTGGAGGTCTCTTTTCAGGAGGGGCTCAACATCCTGACAGGTCAGACTGGCGCGGGGAAATCCATTATTATCGGCGCCCTAAATATGATTTTAGGCGAACGGGCCGATACCAATGTGATTCGTCAAGGTGCAGATAAAGCGATCGCTGAGGCCATTATCGAAACCGGTGAAAATGAGGAGATCCGGCAGATCCTGGAAGAAAATGCGGTAACGATGCGATCGGAAATGATTTTACGGCGCGAAATTCGCTCATCCGGAAGCCGTGGATTTATCAATGATACGCCGGTGACCATTTCGGTGCTCCGGCAAGTAGGCAATTACTTGGTGGACCTGCACGGTCAGCATGATCACCAGATGTTGCTGAAGGAGGAGAACCATCGGTCGGTGATTGATGGTTTTGCGGATGTTCAGCCGGCTTTGGAAGCCTACAAAAAGTCATATCATCAGATGGTAGAGCTTCGCAAAGAGCTGCGATCACTGCGAGAGCGGGAAGAAGAGCTAGAGGAAAAGGTAGAGCTGTATCGTTTTCAGGTGAAAGAGCTTGAAGACGCTGACCTGGATCCCAATGAAGAAGAGGAGCTCGAAGAAGAAATGCATCTGCTGGATAATGCCGAAGAGCTGGATCAAAAAGCAGCAGCGATAGCAGAGATAGGAGCGGCTGATGATGTAAATGTGATGGAACTGCTGAATCAAATTAAGCTACACCTGGAGGATCTTGCCCGCATTGAGCCTGATTTTGAGGGATATCGCGAAGAAATTTCATCAGCACGTATTAGTATCCAGGAAACGATACAATTTGCGGAACGGTATCGGAGTAAGATTGAGTTTAATCCCAATCGGTTAGAGGAGCTTCGACAGCGTCAAAATAAGTTGAACAGCCTCCAAAAAAAGTATCACCGTAGCATCCCCGAGCTGATAGATTATCTGCATGAAATTAAGAAAGAACTGAGCCTGGCTGAGAATTTTGATCTGGAAATCGAGCAGCAGGAAGAAAAAATTAAGGATCAGGCCGATGAGCTTTCAAAGAAGGCAAAAGATTTGCACCAGGCCAGGGAAAAAGTGGGGCAGGCATTGTCTAAACAAATTGAGAATGAGCTCAACAATTTAGGTATTGCGCACGCTGATTTTGAGGTGCGTGTGGACTGGATGATTGCATCCGAAGAGCAGGGGTGGGTAACCGTTGACGGTCAGCCAGTGAGTTGTACCGAGCACGGTTGCGATGAAATTCGACTTTATATTTCTACGAATAAAGGTGAAGAGCCCAAACCATTGGCCAAGATTGCTTCCGGCGGAGAAATCAGTCGCGTGATGTTGGCCCTAAAATCTATTATTGCCCGCGAGCAGAGTTTGCCAGTGATGGTTTTCGATGAGATTGATACCGGCATCAGCGGTGAGGTATCAGAAAAGGTGGGCCGCACGATGCGACGGTTGTCTGATCGGTGCCAGATTGTGGCTATTACGCATCAGCCGCAGATTGCCAGCCAGGCCCATAAGCATTATAAAGTGAAGAAAGTGGAACGGGATAATCGAACGGTCTCACAAATTATTCCATTAAGTGAAAATGAGCATGTAACCGAAGTGGCTACGCTGATGAGCGGTGAGGATATTACGGATGCCGCTTTGGAAAGTGCAAAAGAACTAATTAATAAAAATACTTTTTCAAATTAATTTATCCATGTCTCCCTGAACTTGTTTCAGCGTCTAAGCGGTTATAGAATTAATGGCAAGAGATTTTGAAACGAGTTCAGGATAACATCATCTTAACAATTTCTATTATGGGAAAACATCACTCTGATCGATTTGTAACGCTTGTTGACGATGCCAAGACCCGCATTGAAGAAATAAATCCCGAGGAAGTGAAGCAGAAATTTGATGCCGGCGACGATTTTGTTCTGGTGGATGTACGTGAGCAGGATGAATGGGGGAAGTCCCATATCGCCGGAGCAGAATACTTGGGGAGGGGTATTATTGAACGGGATATTGAGGAAGAATATCCCGATGTAGATCAAGAGATCATATTGTATTGCGGCGGCGGCTATCGATCGGCATTGGCGGCCGACAACCTGCAAAAAATGGGTTATAATAACGTTAAATCTCTGGCTGGTGGATTCCGTTCCTGGATCGAAGCCGGACTACCGATCAACAAATAAAAACGGGATTGAATGCGGTGATATTCAATCCCGTGAGCCGATAATAGAAAAGGATACAGGCTGCTGAGGTGAAATTACTTAATTTTTAATAGTCTCCGCCTCCACCTCCCCCGCCACCACCGCCTCCGCCGGTGGAAGGATTCCCGGTTACAACAGTATGGTTATGGCTTTCTTGATTCACCCAAACCACTTTGGTATTGGGAGTAACAGAAAGTTGTTGAGGCTGAAATTGGTTATTACTCATCAATACGGTATCCGGATCTGTACTATTAGCACTGGAGGTAACGGTAATTTTACCTTGCATATCCGGTTTATGAAGCTCGCAATAATATTCTACTTCCCCTTCATTTTCGAATGTATAGCTGTATGTGCCATTTGGACTGATAGTCCCACTGTCAAAAGTGACCGAGGGATCATTTTCGCTGTCGGTGGAATTACTACATCCCCCTACAACAATTAGCAGCGCAACAACTGTGAATGCTAACAAACTGTGCTGATGGGTATCAATAGTCATGATGTGGGTTGTTTATTGGAATTGATTGCCTATATAGTATTGCCTATACAGCATTTTGATGCCTGGGGTTGCCTGTGGAGGGAGATAAAATTTTTGAGGATGTTGCTAGAGAAACTTCTCGAAAGGAAAAGATTGGGGATTGGCTTTTTAATCCATCAGGATTTCAGCTGGATGGGAAGCTGTTCGGCCGGTGCCATCCATAATTTGATGGCGACAAGAGAATCCAGGTGCGCAGATAGTAGTATCTTCCGGCAGATTGTGAAGAGCTGGGAACAGACGCAATTTGCCTATATCCATTGATACGTCATAATGATCTTCTTCATAGCCAAAGCTGCCTGCCATGCCACAGCAGCCAGTGTCAAGAACAATAGGTTGGAACCCGGCTCGTGTCAGTAACTTTTTTATGGCCGAATTCCCGATCAGTGATTTGGTATGGCAGTGTCCATGGATATATACTTTTTCTTTTTTGGGGGATGATGAAGGCTGATTGTTTTTATTGAGGATCTCGGCAGCAAACTCTTCAAACGTAAAGCTGTGGTCGGCTACAAACTGGGCTTGTTCTAGCTGATCGTCGTCACAGAGATCAATATACTCATCCCGCAGCGTAAGAATTTCAGAAGGTTCTAGTCCGATAATAGGCAGCCCACGATCAGCAAAAGAAGTAAGCTTTGGCAAATTTTGGTTGAGAATATTTTTGGCGTGCGTGAGCATACCTTTTGAGATTTGCGGGCGGCCTACTTCATGAAAATCAGGTACCGTAACCTTATATCCATAAAATTCTAAAAACTGAACTGCCGCTTTACCAATATGTGGTTCATGATAATTAGTAAAAATATCGATGAGCAGCACGACCTCTTCTCCGGCAGCTGGATTTGTTGTGGGACGAGTGTTAAACCAATCCATAAAGGTTTCTTCGGCAAACTGCGGTAGGTTACGGCGTTTGTCGATCCCCAAAAATTGCTGCAGTAATTCTTTAACGACTGGCTGTTTTATTATCCAGTTGGACAGATTGGGAAACAGGTTGGCCAGAGGATACAATTTTGCGGCTTGAGCGAAAAATCGTTCACCCAGTGAAATGCCGTGTTTGTTGTGCCAGCCTTGAGTGAATTCGGCTTTCATTCGTGCCATATCCACATTGGCAGGACATTCGCTTTTACAGGCTTTGCAACTTAGGCAAAGGTCCAGTGCATCCTTCAGCTCTTCGGATTGGAAAGCCTCTTGTTGTTTGCCTGAAAAAAGTTGTCGAAATAGATTTGCACGTCCCCGGGTAGAGTCCTTTTCCTCTTTGGTAGCCATATAGCTGGGACACATGGTACCACCGCTGTCGGAAAGCTTGCGGCATACCCCCGCGCCATTGCAAAGCTCCAATGCGTTGCCAAAACTATCTTCCTTGCGCCAGTTGAACTGGGTGTCTATCTCAGGTTTTTGATAGGAGGGGGAATACCGCAGGTCTTCTTCTAATGGTTTGGGACTGGTAATTTTCCCGTAGTTGAAAATACCGTGCGTATCCCAAATTTGTTTTACTCTTTTGAGCAGTGGCATCATTTCGGAACCGAGCACTTTCTCAATATAAGGTGCCCGTGCCCGCCCGTCGCCGTGCTCTCCCGAAAGTGACCCGCAATAGCTGCAAACCAGTTCTGCAATCTCACCGGCCATTGTTTTCATCTTCTGGATACCCTCGGGTTGCTGAAGATCAATCTGGGGACGAAGGTGTAGTTCTCCTACTGAGGCGTGAGCATAGAATACGCAGTTGGTATCATGCCGATCTAAAATTTGTTGAAAGTCGTCGATGTAGTCGGGAAGGTCGGACACGCGGACAGCGGTATCTTCACAAAACGAGGGTGTTCGTCCTTCAGAACCGAGTCCCATGAGTAAGCCGAGTCCTGCCTTTCTGAGGTTCCAGACCCGCTCTTTCTTTTTATCATCTGTGATAATGGGAGCTGAATTACTTAGTGATTGTTCTTGTAAATGACGGGCCATTTTTTGGGCCTTGCGAATCAGCTTCTGCTGATCATTGCCGTCAAATTGGATGATTAAAATACAGTGTGGTTCTCCATCCAAAAAGAAACGATTTTTGCGCTGCTCAATATTATCTTTAGTGGCATTCAGGATAATGTGATCAACAAGCTCGGCTGCAGCGGGATCCATTTTAACGACTTCGGAAGTGGCTTCCAGCGCTTTGCGGATGGAGGAGAAGTGGGGCACCACAATGACGGATTCGGGATCCTGAGGAACGAGATTTACTTTAGCTGATGTGGTCATGGCTAGTGTACCTTCACTGCCGCAGAGTAGCTCAGCCATGTTAAATTTTCTTCCATCGGGCACAAAGGGTTGCATCTCACATAGGCGGTCAAGGGCATAGCCGGTATTACGGCGGATGATATCGGGATGTGGATAATGCTCGAGGATTTGGTCTCGATTTTCGCGAATCAAAGAAATGATTTCGCGATAGATATAACCTTCGAGCGTGTCAAGTTTTTGTTTTTTTGCTAGCTCCTGTTGTGTCAGTGGTTTAAAAGTGGCGCGAGAGCCGTCGCTCAGCACGGCGTCAATTTCGAGGATATGTTCCCGTGTGGTTTTATGCTTGATGGAGAAAATGCCGCAAGAATTGTTGCCAATCATCCCACCCAGCATGCAGCGATTGGTGGTGGCTGTATCAGGTCCAAACTCGAGGTTGTACTGATCAGTTTCACGGTTTAATGAATCCCGAATAACACCCGGTTGCACCTGCGCCCACTGTTGTTCGCTATTAATTTGTTGGATACTGTTCATGTGCCGTCCCACATCTATGACGATGCCTTCACCGGTTGTTTGACCTGCCAGGCTGGTACCGGCTCCCCGTGGAGTAATGGATTCCCCCTCTTTTTGAGCCTGCTTGACGATAGCAACAATATCTTGTGTGGAAGAGGGAAAGGCTACGCCTTTTGGGAGTTCTTCGTAACTGGAGGCATCATTGGCATACAGCCGGCGTGTTTGGTCATCTGTGTGGATCTTGGGCGATACATCAGTGTTATCCATAGAAACGAGGTTAGCAATATTTTATCCCCATTGCAATCTCAATAAGGAAACTACCCCTGAAGTAGTTGCAAAGAGATAAGATCTTTCGCGGAATTTTGTAAATGCTTTGTTTTTCCGGTATTAAACTACAAAGCAAATGCTTGTTCTGCCCGTTCTAAAATCTCGTCACCTATAGCCAGCCCGGCTGTGGCAGCAGGACTTGGGGCATTGAGCACGTGGATCTCATTTTTGGTCGTTTCATAGTGAAAATCGTCCAGAATCTCACCGTTCGGCTTTAATGCCATGGCTCGTACGCCTGAGGGTGATTTTTTGAGATGCTTGGGACGAATGGCAGGAATCAAATCTTGTAATCCTTTGACAAAAGCTTTTTTGGAGAATGAACGATACCACTCGTCGAGCCCCATCTTCCAGTGCTCTTGCGCTAGCTTTTGAAAGCCGGGAAAGTTGAGCGTTTCTATGGTTTCGTTCAGATTAAAGGAAAGTTTTTCATAGCCCTCACGTTCAAAAGCAAAGACAGCATTGGGACCGCATTCGATAGCACCGCTGACCATTTTGGTAAAGTGGACCCCCAAAAAGGGAAAAGCCGGATTGGGCATGGGGTAAATTAAGCCGTTCACGAAATGTTCGGCTTCGGGTTTAAGCTCAAAGTACTCACCCCGAAAAGGTACAATTTGAATATCCGGAAATACTCCTGCTGTTTCGGCTACATGATCACTATACAGGCCTGCACAGTTAATCAAATATCGGCTTGAAAATGAGCTTTTATCGGTAGTAACGGAAAGGTCTTTTTGTGAATTATCTATTTTTTTGACCTCTTGTCCACATGTTACGGCATTTCCTTTTTCTTCGATAAGCGACCGTAGTTTTTTACAAACACCCACGTAGTCAACAATGCCGGAGCAGGGCACGTGAATACCTTTTACACTGTTCGTTACATAGGGTTCAATTTCAGTAACTTCCTGTGGACTGATTTTTTTGATACCTTCAATGTCATTTATTTTGCCGGTCTCAAAAATATTGTCCAGGCGGGGGATGTCATCTTCTTCGGTAGCCACAATAACCTTTCCACATATTTCATGATCTACATCGTATTGCCGGCAAAAATCAACCAGCTGATGGCGACCTTCCACACAGTTTTTAGCGCGGTAGCTGTTGGGCTCGTAGTAGATACCTGAGTGGATGACTCCCGAATTGTTACCCGTTTGGTGAGCTGCTACTTCATCCTCTTTTTCGAGGACGAGGATATCCAAGTCGGGGAATGATTCGGATAATTTATAGGCCGTAGATAGCCCGACAATGCCGGCACCAACGATGATGAAATCGTATGTCATGTAGAAAAGATTCTGTTCATCCCTAAAATTAGTCGCTCAAAATACAAAAACACAGGATAGGGATAAATTAAAAAAGCTATTGCTTGTTAGTTATTGTGCTATTTCAAAAGGCCAGAGAATTTGTTCTAATGGATAGAAGAGATTTTTTGTATTTTTAAACGGTAACTTTTGACTTAATTTATTCAACAGATATGTACAAAAATAATTTTTCAAGATTATTAGTAGTATTATTATTTAGTTCTCTTTTGGGATGTAATTCTTCTGACGAATCTGCAAAAAAGAATTCATCTAACTCTAAGACAGCTACCGAATACGTTAAGACGGCTTCCTTTACTGATCTGCAGGGTAATAGTGTATCTTTCTCAGATTTTAAAGGTAAGGTAGTGTTAATAGATTTCTGGGAAACTTGGTGTAAACCTTGTATTGCAAGCTTCCCTACGATGCAAGAGTTGCAGGAAGAGTACCCTAATAAGTTTCAAATCTTAGCGGTAACACCCGGCTTTACGGATACTCGTGAAGATGCTCGTTCTTTTGCTGAAAACCACGACTATGATTTTAATTTCCTGATAGATTCAAACAATTTACATCAAAAACTGGGTGTGCGAGGCATTCCACATAAAGTGTTTGTAGATACCGCCGGAAAGGTAATTAAACAATCCGTAGGAACTTCAGGCGCCGAAGAAGATTATAAAAAGGTTAAAAAAATTATTGAGAAACATACGGATTCGACAGGAGAGGAAAGTGAGACATGAAAAGTAGCTTTGCGTCTCTCGTTTTACAGTTCAGGTAGTTGATTGAACGAAAGCGGATAAAATCGTATTTTAGAAGACTAAGAAATTTAAACCTAGAATAATATTTTCATGGCACAGAAGGTAAAAGAAAAACTTCCTTATAAAGTTAAAGATATTGGTCTGGCAGAGTTTGGCCGCAAAGAGATTCGTTTGGCTGAGGCCGAAATGCCTGGGCTGATGGCACTTCGTGAAGAATATGCCGATGAGCAGCCGCTAGAGGGCGCACGTATCGCAGGCTGCCTACACATGACGATTCAAACAGCAGTACTTATTGAAACGCTTGTTGAGTTGGGAGCCGAAGTACAGTGGTCATCCTGCAATATTTTCTCAACGCAAGATCACGCTGCAGCAGCTATTGCCGATCAGGACATTCCGGTGTATGCCTGGAAAGGAATGAACGAAGAGGAATTCTGGTGGTGCATCGAGCAGACGCTGTTTTTTGAAGATGGTGAGCCACTAAACATGATTCTGGATGACGGTGGAGACCTTACGAAATTGGTACACGAAGATTATCCTGAATTACTTGACGGTATCAATGGAATTTCTGAGGAGACAACGACCGGCGTTAATCGTCTTTATAAGATGGCAAAAAATGACACGCTCGGATCACCAGCCATCAACGTGAATGATTCTGTTACCAAGTCGAAATTTGATAACAAGTACGGCTGCCGCGAGTCTTGTGTGGATGCGGTTAAGCGTGCCACCGATATTATGCTTGCTGGAAAAGTTGCCGTTGTTGCTGGGTACGGAGATGTCGGTAAAGGGTCTGCTGCTTCACTGCGCGGTGGCGGAGCTCGTGTTATCGTTACTGAAATCGATCCTATTTGTGCACTGCAGGCCGCGATGGAAGGCTACGAAGTGATGAAAATGGAGGATGCCATTCCCAAAGCTGATATCGTAATTACGGCTACCGGTAATAAGGACATTATTACTGAGGAGCACTTCAAGAAGATGAATGACAAGACGATTGTCGGTAACATTGGTCATTTCGATAATGAGATTGATGTAGCTTGGCTCAAAGAAAATGCTGAGCGCGACAATATTAAGCCGCAGGTTGATCTTTTCAAGATGGATAACGGCAAAGAAGTGATATTGCTTTCTGAAGGTCGTCTGATGAATCTTGGAAACGCAACGGGACATCCATCTTTTGTGATGTCGAATAGCTTTACCAATCAAACACTGGCGCAAATTGCACTCTGGAATCGTCCGGAAGATTTTGATCTGGAAGTGAGTGTGTTGCCTAAAGACCTGGATGAGAAAGTTGCTCGTCTACATCTCAAGAAAATTGGCGTAGAACTCGAAGAACTTAGTGATGACCAGGCTGAATACATCGACGTTCCCAAAGAGGGACCCTATAAGCCGGATCATTATCGATATTAATCTGAGATAAAAAGGAATAAAGAAAAGCCTCTATCTGAGTAGGATAGAGGCTTTCTTATTTAAAAGAAGTTTCAGAAATTTGGATCAGACTACTGAATACAATTAGTAACTGTTCAGTTTGGTAGAAGCATCATTTCCAAAATCTTGCAGTGTACTTCGATACATCAACTCACCATCAGTACTGGAGGTTTCGTACTTTAAAACGCTGCCGGGGATGGCCTTATCTTTAGCCTTCCAGATGTTCAGGGATATCTCTGGGGCAACACCGTATTTAAGAAGATTGGCCATAAATGTTCCTTTTGGGATGATAACTTCAACATTTTGTTTGCTGAGGGCACCTTCTTGTGATTCTTTAGTAAGCTCAGTAGGAGAGGTGTACCATCCTTTTGAAACAGGTTTTTCCTGGGCTTCGTTATCTCCTATTTTTTCACGGTAGCGGACGATTGAATCTCTATTTTTAGCAAATAAGACTTCGGCAATATAGTTGCTGCCTTCATCATTGACATCCTTTATTTCTATCTGCCACCATTGCTGACCATTGTCCAATTCTTTGAGAAAGGCTTTAGACATAATCATCGTATCCTCATTTTCACCGGTATTAATCGCCCACGATGTCCATTGCCCTGCTTGATAGTCATTTATCTCTAATCCGTATCCATAGCTGCTAAACATATAGTTAAACATCAGTGGATAGAGATTGGCTGATCCAAAGGTAATGCCTGTAAATTCAATAGGGTCGGCCAGCCGTGCCGTAATTGTGTCACCGCGATCGGTTGGCATGGTAACGATAAAGTTATTAGGCATGTGGTTATCAGCAAGTACGGTTATGGAGTGGATACCCACACTGCCGAAACGGACATTCGCTTTGCCATTGGCATCGGTAGTTGTCTGGCGTCCGTTGGAGGCTTCAATTTGTGCACCACTAATCGGGTTATCATTCTGATCGACAACCTTAATATTAACTGAGTTGACCGGTACCTTATTTAAGAGTCGTGTTTCGGATGTACAGCTTAAGTTCAAGGATGCAAGAAGCACAGTTGTAACGAGCAGTATCGCTTTACAAGTAAAATAGTTTGACGTTTTCATACCGATAGATGATTTAAGAATTAGGGTGATTACATAGTTATATGCGTATTTGTTTATAAAAAGGGGTCATGTTGAGGTATCTGCTTTAGATAAAAGAGAAATTAACTGTATTTTAATCCTCGTTAATTTTGCATAGCAAAGCACTATTTATGAGTGACAAAACAAAAGAAATTAGTATCACTGTAGAACTGGATGATAACGATGTCCCTGAAAAGATAGACTGGAATGCTACGGATAAAGCAGGAGAAGGTATTGCAAATTGCAAAGCAATGCTGCTATCAATGTGGGATCCTAAAAAGAAAGACACCCTGCGCCTGGATTTGTGGACCAAGGAAATGACCAAGGAGGAAATGAAGATCTTTTTCCACCAGACGCTGGTAACCATGGCCGATACGCTTCAAAACGCAACTGAAGAAGAGGCTATGGCTGAGGACATGCGCGATTTTACATCCTACTTTGCTGAAAAAATGGAAATTATGGAGTAGACAATTGGCAGTTTGCAGTGGACAGGGGGGGGGCTGCCCAACGGATTGTTATTAACTGTAAAGAATAGAGCCAAATGTTACGGCACTGTCACGCTCTTGTTGATCCCACAGATCGTAGCTTAGTACGCTGCCCCTGAGATCTGGCATACTTTGCAAAAAGGTATAGAGCGGCGGAAAGCCACAAATACGATAGCTGTCCATGTTGGATTGCATCAGATTCAGCATTTCTTCTTTTTTATTTGCTGAACCATAGTCCAGGAATTGTTCATCAAAACCTTCGACTTCATCAAACATGGTGGAAGCTGCCGACTGATCTCCAAACTTTTTACCGAAATGAGCAAGGTCTCCGCTGATCAAAAAGAAGGTGTCACCATCGTTACCAAACTCTTGATTAAGTAAGGTGGAAAAATTATTGAGTTGTTTACCAAGATGACCGTCCTCCATATAGTAAAGATCGTCAAGTCCGCGCGTAAGAAAGGGGACAATACTAAAATCGTGGTCCCACAAATAACTCAGGAACAGTAGGTGTAGTTCAATACTGTGTTCCATACGATGAGCTCGGTCGTGTGTTGTTATGCCAAATTTTTGCCCACTGTCTCTCAGTTTGTTGATTGACTTTTGGTCTCGTTTGACGGATCCCAGAGGTAATTCAAAATCCTTGTCCACCAAGATAAAGGGCTCTTCTTTATAGTGCTCAGGATAAAGTCCGGCATAGTGTGATGTTGCCAGGATTACTACGCGTTTGGGGTTCAAATTTCTGATGGGCGCGAACGCCTTTACATAGCTGTCGAGAGCTACCCGCGGATCAATATGCGGTGCATAAAGCGCCTTGGCATTCTCAATAGGATCAATTCTTTGTTCAGAAAAAGCTTGATCCAAATAGTCTGTAAGTTGTTCCGGATCAGCAGGATAGGAGGCACCGGCAGTTACCGATTCATGTACAGAAGAATGTTCATAGTTAGTTTCGATTTCTTTGGCATGATGCTCCAAATGGTCGGAGGCAAGCAGCCGATTTTTGTCCAGAAATTGAATAAAATCCAGCAGATCTTCTTTGGTTACATCATCTCCCAGATAGGATTCCAGATCTTCAATACTTTGTTGTCCGTCGATCAGATTAAGCAGTGTGCCCACTTGTTGCTGCAGCGCCAGGTCGGGCGTGGCATAGCCGCGCTCATCATGAAAGTACAGGTACGAACTACCGTTCTCTTGAATGGGAATAACCTGCAGGTCTCGGCGTAGCGTTGGGATGGGATCAGAAATCGAATTAAAAATGGAATTAGTACTCATACTACTCGGCGGCTTGTCTCATTTCTTGGCATTCACAGTGGATACCGTATTGTTCACAAAGAGGATGATCGGGCGGTTCGGAAATGCGTGCCTTACAGGCATTACGTCCGTGATGAATCATTAGGTGTGAAAGATCAGTCCAGGTATCGCGCGGGAACAATGCCATTAAATCTCGTTCAATCTTGTCGGTATTTTTTTCGTGTTCGGTAAGCCCGTATCTATTAGAAAATCGGCGGACATGCGTATCCACTACAACTCCCACATTGATATTAAAAGCATTACCGAGTACTACATTTGCCGTCTTGCGAGCGACGCCATAAAGTTCTAGCAGAGCATCCATGTTTTGGGGAACTTGCCCGTCGTGTTTTTCAACAATTGTTTGTGATGATCGCTTAAGTGCTTTTGATTTATTGCGATAAAATCCGGTGGATCGAACCAGCTCATGGAGTTCTTCATCAGGTGCTTCTGCCATTAGTTCGGGCGTGGGATAGGCTTCAAAAAGGTCGGGTGTTGTTTTGTTAACGCGAACATCCGTGCATTGGGCACTCAAAATAGTAGCACAGAGCAATTCGAATGGATTGCGATGATCTAATGCACAATGTGGGTTGGGATAGTGCTTGTAGAGCTCATCCAAAATTTTTTGTGCCCGCTCTTTTTGTTTCTCTGTTTTTTCAGGCAGTTTTGGGAGATCTTCGTATTGCTTGGTTTTAGGCATTATTGTTGCTTAGTGTTCTAAATTTAAAACGTACATTCAGGTAGATTTCCAGGGGGTATTTTTCCTACCTTTTGTTTCATTAAATAAATGAAAGCAATCCAAATGTCTCTACCAAAAGAGAAGGCAAAAAAAATGATTTCCAGCCCTTATGCATGGCTGGTGCTGGGACTGTTGACACTTATTTATATTTCCAGCTTTGTGGATCGTCAAATTATTGCTGTATTGGCACCGCAGATTCAGCAAGAGTTGTCACTTACCAACTTTCAAGTGGGACTGATGTATGGCACCTCCTTTTCTATTATCTATGCTATTTGTGGTATCCCCATGGGGCGGCTGGCAGATATTTACTCCCGAAAAATAATGATTGTTGCCGGGCTGCTCATTTGGAGTCTGATGACCTTCATCAGTGGATTTGCCAGTTCCCTAACATTCTTAATTACGGCCCGATTTTTTGTGGGAATTAGTGAATCGGCCTTAAGTCCGGCGGTGTATTCGCTGCTTTCGGATTATTTTCGTCCCGACCAGCGGGCCACGGTCTTTTCTATTTATGCGGCCGGCATTTTTGTAGGGATTGGCGTAGCTTTTCTGGGAGGGGGATCTATTGCACAGGCCTACAACTGGCGAACGGCGCTGATGGCAGTAGGTGTACCGGGATTGTTTATTGCTGGTATTGCATGGTTTGTGATCCGGGAACTTCCACGTGGCATTACGCAAGAAAATCAACGGTTTGATACCAAAGCTAGTTTTACTGAGGTGGTGTCGTATATCCTTAAGAAGAAAACGGTGCGTTATCACTTTCTGGGATTTTCGTTCTTGGCCTTTACCGGTTATACAATCCTCGGGTTTATAGGTATTGTGCTTACCGATATTCATGATGCCGGTTCACTGGTGCCGCAGTACGGTTGGTTTATGATGGCTACAGGACTCAGCGTGATGGCATCTGGCAAAGCCGCGGATTGGCTGGCTCAACAATGGGATGCTTCGTACCGTTTTGTGATGGGGATGGTGGCCGGACTTTTTTGTTTGCCGTTTTATTACCTTGGATTATTTGCCGAATCAGCAACTGCTGCTTTAATTCTAATCGGATTAGCAAACGTAATTTCATCATCCTACAACGGAATTGCGGCCGCCATTTTGCAATATCTGGTAAAACCGAATATGCGGGCGCTGGCCGGGGGGTTGTATTTATTTGTTATCAGCGTAGTGGGATTTGGGGTCGGACCGCCGTTTACCGGCTGGCTGATGGATACGATATTTACAGGTAGTTACGGTGCAGCTAAAGCGCTAATGCTGGTCTTTACGTGCTGCGGCATTCTGGGTAGCATCTGCTTTTGGAGGGCTATGCAAACATATGAGCAAGAGGTGGAAGATGATTAGATAAACTAAGGTTCAAATACCCCTTCGTGTTTTGAGTTTAGTATTTAACTTATGAAGTGATTTAACTATATGAAGTGAGTAGAGTCTTGTGAGGGTCCGTGAGAAGAAACAGTTCTTTGGGCGTAATAAATGCATCGTTCTTAAATCTGACTATAGAAGAAGTCCCAAATAATTTCTGAGGCATTAAAGTCTTGACTTATATTGCCTACCAAAAATCTGGAGCGATATTTAACACTCCCGGGCCACGTGTGGCCACCGTTTTTTACCACAACGCTTATGACCTTTGATTTGGTTTGGCAATCCTCATAGCGTTTGATGACGGTTGAAGTTTTATCATTACTGGTATCTGGGATGGCTTTGTCTGTGAACTTAGAACTACAGTTGTTAAGGGATAAAAATTTGTCAATTGCATAATTATGGCTTACAATTTTTCTCTTTTCTTTTTGTACGCCGTTGAAATTCGTGATAGGGTCGCTCGTACCTTGAATGAGCATAAAGGGCTTAGGGGTATCTAAGCTGCAATTGTCGATTACGTTCTTGACGGCAGTACTTGCAACGGCTGAAATAGCCTTGATATTACTACTTTCGCATCCCAGGCGTACAGACATGGTTCCTCCATTCGATAAGCCGGTCGCAAATACACCATTTTTATCAATGGAGTATTGAGTTTTTAAAGTATCAACAAGGCTTTCAATAAATTTTATGTCATTAATTGTTGAGTCTGCATTGGCTCTGCCATCATTCCAAAATTTACCTGTAGAGGCAGGGTAAACAGTTATGAATTCAGTAGATGATTTCTGTGTGTGAAAGTTGGTTATTTGCTCCATTGCCTCCGGGCTCCCTCGACCTCCGTGAAGTACAAATACTATCGGTAGTGTTGAAAGCTCTTCTTGATTATGAGGAATATGCAAAATGTATTCCCGAACGTTGCCATCCACTTTAATTGATTGAGAAAGCCGTTCCGTATCCTTAGTCATGGGTTTGGCACTATCCTCATTGCCGCAAGAAATCAGGAATAGAAATAACAAAGGGAAAAGAAGAAATCGGTAGATGAAATAAGAGGAAGGTTGCAAATCTAATCGGCGGCTTTTGCGATTTTTATAACACATTATTTAGTTGATGCAATATCTAAATTTACTACTGGCAATCTTGTTAAAAGATATGTTCCCATCTTGAAATATTTAAAGAATTACATACGATGAAATTTAATAAACTTTTGATTTTTGCTATCAGGGTTCAATGTCCATCGATTGTTACTACGGTAAAACATTTAAGTTGATGGTAGATTTAATAATATGTTGGATGGGGTTGCTACGTATCGATAACTAAAGGCTTTTATCTTATCTAAGCGGATATCGGGCTATGGCTGATTGTATCGGTACATATCCGCGTAGATTTGCCGTCTATTTTACATCCTTAAGTGATTGGGAAAGTGCTTGCAGTGAGTCTTTCGCATCGCCAAAGAACATCTGGTTGCTTTCAGCATAAAAAAGCGGATTGTCAATACCCGCAAAACCGGGATTCAGGCTTCGCTTAAAAATAATTGTTCGGTCAGCGTCATCTACATTCATAACAGGCATGCCGTAAATAGGACTGCCCGGCTCAGTTTTGGCAACGGGATTAACCACATCATTGGCACCAATAATGAGTACCACATCCGTGGATGAAAACTCGGGATTGATTTGTTCCCTATCATATAACTGGTCGTAAGGCACATCTGCTTCGGCTAACAGTACGTTCATGTGTCCGGGCATGCGTCCTGCGACGGGATGGATACCGTATTTCACTTCTACACCTTCCTCTTCTAGCTTATCTGCTACTTCTTTGAGTACATGTTGTGCTTGTGCAACGGCCAGCCCATAGCCGGGTACGATAATGACTTTGTTAGCATAGGTGCACTGTAGGGCTACATCATCAGGGGTCGTTTCGCGCACTGTTTTGTCAGTATCGGAAGCAGGACCAGAGTCTGAACTATCACTGCCACCGAATGCACCAAAGAGCACATTGGTGAGTGTACGATTCATCGCTTTACACATGATATTTGTGAGGATGAGTCCCGCAGCACCAACCAGTGCACCGCTGATAATCAGCAGGTTGTTATTGATTACAAATCCGGCCATGGCAGCAGCAATGCCGGAATAGGAATTAAGTAAGGAAATTACTACCGGCATATCGGCCCCGCCAATGGGTATAACGGTGAGGATCCCGAGTAGAAGTGCAATGCCAAATAATAGCCAGAACACCAGCTGGTTAGCTGGGTTAACCGTTAGCAACCCCACTAGCACGAGTGTGCCAACCGTCAATAGCGCATTAAAAATGTTGTGACCCGGAAAGGTAATGGGGTTACCGCTGATGAATCCTTTGAGCTTCCCAAAGGCAATAAAGCTACCAGTGAAGGTTATGGACCCGATGAGGATACTGAGTCCAATAGTTATTAGATCTTGTGTACCAAGTAGGGTAGGGTCACTGATGCGCACAAACTCACCCCATGCCACCAGCGCTGAAGCGCCACCCCCAAAACCGTTAAAGATGGCCACCATTTCGGGCATGGCCGTCATTTCTACCTTTTTGGCAGCAAAGACACCAATTGCCGATCCCACCACAATTCCACCGATAATGTATTCAAATGACATTATTTGTTGATCAAAGAGAGTAACAACAAGGCCAATTAACATCCCCAGCGCTGCCAGCTGATTGCCCGACCGGGCGGTGGCCGGAGAGCCGAGCCGCTTAATCCCAAAAATAAATACCCCGGTAGCTATAAGATAGCAAAGCTGTATGATGTTGGGCAGTATCGACTGTATAGACGGAGGTAAGAAATTACCCATCGTTATCCTCTTTTTTCTTAAACATTTCGAGCATGCGGTCGGTTACCATAAATCCGCCCACGACGTTGATAGTGGCAAAGACAATAGCAGCAAAACCAATAATTTGAGCTACTTGCTGATCGATTTGTCCGGCAATAATAACAGCTCCGATGATGGTAATTCCCGAAATGGCATTAGCGCCGGACATTAGTGGCGTGTGCAATGTCGGTGGAACCTTTGAAATAAGTTCAAAGCCTACAAAAGAGGCGAGCACAAAAATAAAGAGATTAAAAATGAGTCCGGACATAATTAACAACTATTTAAGGAGCGCGGATAAAACGGATTAAGGAAAATATCCACGGAAAATTATATGTTAATTTGAATCTTCTTCTGTGTAAATTAGCATAATCTGCGTTCTATTCTTTCAGTATTGGACTAATAATGTCGCCCTGATGCGTTATTGTTGTTTTTAGGGTGATCTCATCATCAAAATCAAATTCCGGGGTACCGTCTTCATCAAGCAGATGATTGAGTAATGCCAGCATATTTTTTGAATACATTTGGCTGGCATGATAAGCCAACATGCTGGGTATATTTAATGGACCAATAACTTTTACTTCATCAGTAACCGTAGTTTCTCCCGGTTTGGTAACTTCACAATTACCGCCTTGCTCGGCTGCCAGGTCAACAATAGCAGCACCGGCATGCATATCTTTCACCATTTCTTTCGTTACCAAGAGCGGAGCCGGCTTTCCGGGAATGAGTGCCGTAGTAATAATAATGTCCGATTTTTTAGCGTGTTCATGAATTATTTGTCGCTGCCGTTCTTGTTCATCCTCGGCCAGCTCTTTGGCATATCCACCTTCAGTTTCTGATTCATCATCAAGATCAGGTACTTCTATAAAGGTCGCTCCAAGGCTTTCAACTTGTTCTTTTACAGCAGGACGAATATCAAAAGCTTCGACGACAGCCCCTAGTCTTTTGTTGGTGGCGATAGCTTGAAGCCCCGCTACGCCGGCTCCCAATACAAGTACTTTAGCAGGAGCAATAGTACCGGCAGCAGTCATCATCATGGGCAAGTAACGATCCAGTTCATTGGCGCCAATAAGGGCTGCTTTATATCCTGCAATAGAGCTCATCGACGATAGCGCATCCATATTTTGAGCACGTGAAATGCGGGGGATGGCATCCATTCCCAAGGCGGTGATATTTTCTTTTTTGAGAAGAGTAACGGTTTCCTCGTTTTGCAGTGCCCATAAAAAGCAGATTAAAATACTTTCCGCTTTCATCTGTTCAAGATCTTCTTTGGGCGGTGTTTGAATGCTAATAAGAATGTCTGCTTCTTTAAAAAGTTTGTTTCGGTCTTTTACAATTTCAGCTCCTGCCTCTTGATAGGTCTCATCCAGGTAGTTAGCAGCACGACCGGCATCCGATTCAACCCGTACTTCTAATCCCTTCTCGACAAGATTAGCAATAGTTTCGGGAATCAGGGCTACTCGTTTTTCGCGCTCGGCCGTTTCTTTGGGGATAGCTACAATCACAATTGGTTTCCGCCTGTTTTAAATTGGATCGTAACTTATTGAAAAGTTGGAATATTACAAACGGAAAATGATGTAAGATATAAGGTTTCCAGTACGTCTAAAGTTTAAGTAATCATAGGTGAATTGTCTTATTCTATCAATCCAATAGAAAATTTCGACTCTATCCTTTGAACTAATTTTTGTACTTTTAGATCGAACAATCTTAAAAAACTTTTTTGTACTGATGGAAGATATTGCTGGAAAAACATTTGATGTCGTTATTGTAGGAAGCGGTCCCGCAGGTTTGACGGCCGCACTATATGCTTCACGTGCTGATTTAGATCCTCTTGTTTTTGAAGGACCCGAACCCGGCGGGCAGCTCATGCAAACTACTGATGTAGAAAATTATCCCGGGTATCCCGAAGGTGTAATGGGGCCCCAAATGATGCAGGACTTTCGCGAACAGGCCGAGCGATTTGGTGCCGATTGCCGCTACGGTATGGTCACAGATGTTGATTTCGAGGATCGTCCTTATAAGCTGGAAGTGGACGAGGAAACCACACTTTTTGCAAACTCACTTATTGTTTCTACAGGTGCATCTGCCAAATGGCTGGGGCTTGAAAGTGAACAACGTTTGCGTGGCCAGGGTGTATCAGCATGTGCAACCTGTGATGGCGCCTTTTTCCGTGACGAACATGTAATTGTCGTTGGCGGCGGTGATACCGCGATGGAAGAAGCTACATTTCTAACTAAGTTTGCCAGCAAAGTTACCATCTTGCATCGTCGGCAGGAGCTTCGAGCATCCAAGACAATGCAACAGCGTGCATTTAACGATGAAAAGATTGAGTTTATGTGGGATACTGAGCTCGAAGAAGTTCTTGGTGATGAAGCAGTGGACGGTGTTAAAGTAATCAATAACGAAACGCAAGAAATTACTACCCTGGAGGATGTGACAGGCGTTTTTATTGCCATTGGACATAAACCTAATACTGATTTGTTTAAGGGCGTTCTCGAAATGGATGATGTAGGTTACATCCAGACAAAGGGACAGTCAACAGAAACGGATATGCCCGGCATTTTTGCGTGCGGTGATGCGATGGATCCGGTATATCGCCAAGCTGTTACCGCAGCGGGTACGGGATGCCGCGCGGCACTTGACGCCGAAGGATTTTTAGCCGAACAAGAAGTAAAAGAAAAAGCGTTGGCAGAATAAGCTTTAATGAGTGATGAGTAACGAGTGAGATAGTTCTACTCGTTACTTATTACTCCTCACTATCTTTTCCTATTGTTTTATTTATTTCTTCATCATCTTCTTGTGCTGCAGAAGACGTATCATTTTCCTCATCCTCGTCACGGATTTCAATAAAGTCAGCTTCCACCTCGTATTCATCGCCATTCTCGTATCGCTCAACGATAATTTTCACATCATTCATAAATAGAGCGAACATGCTTATGGCCGAAACTACGGGCGCAATGGTGGTTAATACTGCAGCCCCGCCTACGCCAATTGTCAGCTGGGTTTGAAAAAGCACTTTCCCGTTTTTGTCTTCGATGATGACGCGGCGCGCATTTCCTTCTTTAATCAGTCTCTTAACCTGGCTGATGATTTCTGTTATTGTGCCTTGCAGTTCTTGGCTAAATGTTTTCCGGCTGTTTGAAGATTCCATAATATTACTTTGATCTGTTAAAAAGCTGTTTTTCGCAATCAATTTAATTCCTTTTGTAAGGAATGAGTCGCTACAGGGTCTTACTACGTAAAAGAACAGTTAAAGATTCATATCAAGAATTTATGCTTTCACGTGTTTATTGTGCTTCTACCATTGGCGTTGATGCCAGACTCATTGAAGTTGAAGTTAACAGATCGGGCGGCGGTATGCCCAAATACTTTTTAGTGGGATTGCCTGATCGGGCCGTCAGTGAATCCAGTGACCGGATTGATGCTGCTCTTAAAAACTCCGGTGCTGAGTTCCCGGACGGACGCATCACCGTAAACTTAGCGCCGGCTGATCTTCCTAAAGAGGGTAGTGCCTTTGATCTGCCCATTGCCGTAACGTTGCTAAACGTATCGGGACAAATAAAGACAGATAAGCTTGAGGATACGCTCATCTTGGGAGAGTTGGCACTGGATGGAAAGTTGCGTGCTGTTAAGGGTGTGCTGCCCATGGCTGTGCAGGCACGCGACAAAGGATTAAAAAATATGGTAGTGCCTTCCGAAAATGGCCCCGAAGCAGCGGTCGTTGAAGGTATTGATGTGTATTCGTTTGAGCACTTAACCGAAGTGATGGAATGGCTGCGTGATGAAGATAGTCACGAGCGGCTCGATGTAGATGTAAAAGAAATGTTTCGTCAGAACGGAGAGGGTAAGGTGTTAGACTTTAGTGACGTGCGCGGACAAGAAAATGTAAAACGCGCAATCGAAGTAGCGGCGGCCGGAGGACATAATGTCATTATGGTAGGTCCGCCGGGGTCGGGCAAGACAATGATAGCTCGACGCCTGCCTGATATTTTACCACCACTAACGCTTGATGAGGCATTGGAGACTACGAAAATTCATTCTGTTTCGGGTTTGCTACCTGGTGGTAAAGCCCTGGTAACAGACCGCCCCTTCCGGTCTCCTCACCATACAGTTTCGGATGTTGCCTTGGTTGGAGGTGGTAGTATTCCAATGCCCGGCGAAATTTCTATGGCACATAATGGAGTACTCTTTTTAGATGAGCTACCTGAATTTAAACGCAGCGCCCTCGAAGTAATGCGCCAACCGCTGGAGGACGGTTCTGTTAGTATTTCTCGTGCGCGCATGAGCGTGAGTTATCCAAGCCGTATAATGCTCGTGGCGTCGATGAATCCTTCTCCCACGGGTGACTGGTACGATCCGGCAGACCCGGGCGGGGCATCACCTTCGCAAATGCAACGGTACCTCAGTAAGATAAGTGGTCCTATGCTCGATCGTATTGACCTGCATATTGAAGTACAGAAAGTGAGTTATGATGAACTGTCTAGCAAATCAAAAGGAGAATCTTCGGCAACCATTCGCCAGCGTGTGGTAGAAGCACGGGACTTGCAGACACAGCGATTTGAAGGAATAGAAGGCGTGTATTGCAATGCACAAATGAATACTAAAATGTCTCGAAAGATTTGCACTCTCGATGAGACCAGTGCCCAAATGCTCAAAAAAGCTATTACTTCATTGGGACTTTCGGCACGTGCCTATGATCGAATTCTAAAAGTATCGCGTACTATCGCCGATCTTGAGGACAGCGAAGAAATTCGATCCAATCATATTGCAGAGGCTATTCAATACCGCAGTCTGGATCGTGAAGGGTGGTTGGGGTAGTAATTATATTTGTGAAGGGAGCATATTTTCTCCCTAAAAAAATATTAGTATAATGAAATGACATAAATTCTAATTAGATATACCAAGATGAGATATTTAAAGACTGTATTCCCAATTATTTTATTTGCTTCCTTATTTGTTTTTAGTTGTTCGTCGAGTGGCGATATGCAAAAAAAAGGAAGCAAGGATTTAACACTCCGTCAACATTTAGAACGATCGGGCGGGGTTTCTCTTGAAGGATATGACGAAAATACACGTGTTCGCTTACGTGGTGAAAAATCCGTTAAGAACAGGGGGAAACAGCCGCTTTTTGTTGTGGATGGTAAGCGATGGGGTCGTGATTTTTACGATGTACACACCGCATTGTTAAATCAAACAATAACATCTGTACGTGTACTATCGACACCAAGTATGTATGGTAACCAGGGAGCATATGGGGTAATAGAGATCCGTACAGAAAAGGGAAAATAGTGTTATAGTTTATTTAATAAAATAAAAAAGCCCCCGAAATTCGGGGGCTTTTAATTTTATTGAGATCATCAAGCTTAGTTTTGATCCCAGAAAAGCTTAGTGGTTAATTCATCTCCACCTATTGCAGAAGCAGCACTATTGTAGTTCTGCTCATTAAAGTTCTGCTCATCAGCTGGATAAGTAAACCGAGTAGGTACAGCCGAAGCTTGTGCATTTGGTGGAAGTACAAGCTTGGGGTAGTCCAGCCGTCTTGCTACTGTCCAACCTTGAATCCCCTGCAGAAAACTTCCCAGCCATTTCTGGGTACCAATTTTTTCTTTCCAGGTACCCGGAGCCGTAGAATAATCTACACTGGTTTGCGCCAGATAGGTGTTTATATCTGAATTGCTGACGCCCCAGAATTCCATATCGGCTCTGATCGCCTCATTGTAATGGGATTGTGCTGTACCACTAACGCTATAACCGCGTTCTACAGCTTCGGCCAAAATAAATTCAACTTCGCTGTAGCTCAGAATCATCCCGGGTCGATCACGCCGCTCTATCTCAGACGAAAAGTGAGAAAAAGCAGGATAATCATTTTGTTCTCCGTAAGGAGCCCCCACGAATTCTGGGTTGTCGATATTGTCATCCGTAGTGTCAACCTTAGTTATGAATATCGGACGACGCGGATCATTGAGATTGTTCATTTTATCCACCATCGTGTTGGCGGGCAGATAATCATCACGTCCACTTTGTACTAGTGCTTCCCAAACCGGGTTCGTAGTTGGAGGAGATGACTGAAATGGAATAAGTGCATTATCTGCATTGGAAGTAAAGGCATTCGGCGCAGCGTTTTGAATAGCCTTTTGTGCCATGCTGGGCTTGGCGTCTGCCATTGTAATGGCTAATCGCATTTTAAGCGAGTTGGCAAATTTAACCCATTTGTCAACATCACCATTATAAAATACATCAGCACTTCCAAAGCTGGCAGCGTTGGTATCAAAATTACCGATAGCGGTATTCAACCGACTCATCAGATTCTCATATATTTCTGCGTCATCGGTGTATGATGGCTGAGTATTTTTTGGATCCAGCGCTTCCTTACCATAAGGCACATCCCCGAATATTTTAGCCAATGTTGAATAGGCTAGAACATTCATCACCTCGATGGTGGCTATTTTATTCTTCTTTTCGCCAGCTGGGATGAATTCATCATTTTTAATTTTCGCTTTGGATTCCTGCAGATCAACTAATACATCTCGATAGAGTGTAATCCAGACATTATCCGGAATTGCTCGTGTATCGATTTCGTATCTTGGTTCTGCAGTATAGGTTGTGGTTGTCCACTGCTGAGATATCAGTTTGAATATGTTTACATTCACATTCGTGTTATGCAGGAATGTACCCATATTCACTTGTGCATTAGAAAACAAGGGTTCCCCGGGAACATCCGAGGGATCCTTCTCATTTTTATTCAGTTCTGTTAAATCGCATGAACCTAGCAGAAAAGCTAGTGCGAGTAGTGAAATTATTAGTTTTTTCATAGTGGTCTATCCTAAAAGTTCAATTTCAGATTGAGAGTGACGTTTCGGGCAGAAGGTAAGTTCCCTCCCTGGTATCCTTGAACGTTACTTCCGGCAAGGTTCTGCTCGGGATCGGCATGGGGAATATTTTTGTGAATAATCCACAAGTTTCTACCCTTGGCCGAAATAGAAGCAGAGGTAAGTACGCCTGATTTATTTATCAAGCTTTGCGGCAGATTGTAGGTAATGCCCACTTCACGCAGTTTCACATAGCTACCGTCATAAATATAAGCTGCACTTGGATTACTGAAGTAGCCGTATGGTCCAGCATAATTAACCGGAGCATAAACATCATTCTTACTACCGTCTGCTTGCACACCGTCTAATCGAGCGCCACCGCCCTGAGCAACCGGATCTCGTTTGGGATTTCCCTTGTCATTTAATCCGGCTGTTACAGGATAGAGCCCAGTACCTTGTCCGTACCATTGGTCAAGCGAAAAGATGTCTCCGCCCCAACGCACATCTACTAGTACGTCTAAGGTCCAATTCTGAACGTTCACTGTATTTGAAATACTACCACGCCAGTCAGGATTCATATTCCCAATAACGTTATTGGAAGTAGTGGTGCTTTGGTAATAACCGCCGGGCCCCACAACAGGTTCGCCGCCGTCTTGATTTACGGGATTACCGTCAACATTTATGAAATCTGATCCACGAATGGCACCATATGGACCACCTTCAAGAGCTCCAATACTAACACCACCTTGTGGTGAAGCAAGTTCATAATAGTTAACATTTGGAGCAAGTGCTTTAACGGTATTCACATTTTTACTCCAGTTTGCCGTAATACTCCATCGGAGATTACGTGACTGAACGGGAATACCTGTAAAGCTCACTTCTACGCCACGGTTTTCGACGTTTCCGGCATTAACAAATTGTGAGGTATAACCGGAAGCAGCAGATACGTTTACAGGAAGAATTTGATCGATTGTATTTTCATCATAGTAGCTGGCATCTATGAAAATACGGTCCTGAATAAACCCTAACTGTAATCCAACCTCCCAACTCTTTGTTCGTTCGGGCTTTAGGTCTGGATTATTTTTGGTTGAAGGTAAGGTGTAACGTCCTGCTGAACCAAAGTTGCTTGGGCGTTGATAGGTATCTTGAAGACTAAATGCAGGTGCTGTGTTCCCAACTTCAGACCAACTTCCTCGAATTTTACCGAAGCTTAAAAGATCATTGTTAAGGAACTCACTGAATGTAAAACCAAGTGAAGCTGATGGGTAATAATAAACATTCTCTCCATCAGGCAGGCTAGAAGATTTATCTCTTCTCCCTGTTAATGAGAGGTTCAAATAGTCATTATAGTTAACATTCAGCTGAGCAAAATATCCGTTCACACCCAACTTGCGATCTGTTTCGCCAGGATATTGAATGGAGCTAGCAGAATTATCCAGCGAGTAAAGTCCGGGAACTAAAAGTCCGCCGGTAGTACTGGCTGAGATACCTTCTGTGTAAGAACGTCTAATATTGGCTCCTACAACACCATCAATGGCCACAGACTCATTAAGGCGTTTGTTGAAGTTTGCCAAAAGATCAAAATTATATTCCGAGAATGATTCCGTTTGTCGGAAATAAGAAGATACTCCAACGCTGTTAACATTTTGCCGTTCCTCGATAAGCTGGTTGTAGCTGTCAAGTGCAACACGACCGGTAAAACTTAACCAATCGACTACTTCGTACTTCACTTCAGCACTACCAACATAACGGTCCCGCTCATCACTGGCGTAATTTTCATACTGTTCGAAGTATGGGTTATTCCAGTAAAAAGCACCGGCTTTATCTGAGGTCAAGTTCCATGTGTTATTCTTTCTATTGCGGAAATAAGATTGCCGTTGTTTTTCTATATCAACGTTTGTTTGCCACCACTGGCGAAACTCAGACATGATGGTACTGTATCCACGTTCTGGTCGTCCCTGACCACTGGTTTTAGAATAATTGATGGAGGCGCTTACCGTAACTTTATCACTTACTTGGTACCCTCCTTTGAAATTAAGCTTGTATTTATCAAGCTCGCTGTTTGGTAACATTCCGCGAATGTTACTTTGGCTATAACCAATATTATAGTAACCACCATCCGAAATACCACCGTTTATAGAAATGCTATTTTGAACATTTGTCCCGGTTTCGAAAAATTCAGATGGCATATTTTCAGCTGCGGTCCAAGGTTCTGGCTGAGGGTTGTCAGAATAGAGTGACTCCCACTGATATACCATGCGGTTAGAGTCAAAGGCAGGTCCAAATGAAGCATCTGCAGTGTATCGAGCAACCTCATCTGGATTACCATCTCCATTGATATCTTCAGAGAAGAAAGAAGGTACATAGCCTGCACCGTATTCTTTTTGGTAGGTGGGGAAGGTGTTTGAGTTCATCATGTTTACCCCGACACTGGACTTGAACTGAACTTCAACATCCTTTTGTCCAGGGGTACCCTTTTTGGTTTCAATAACAATAGCACCGTTAGAAGCACGTGATCCATAAAGAGCTGCAGCTGCAGGACCTTTAAGGACGTTCATAGATGCAATATTATCGGGATTAATGTCAACACCGGTACTGCCGTAATCATATCCAGCAGACCCTTCTTCGGTAGCTTCAGAGTTAAACCTATTATTGGCATAAGGCACACCGTCAACAACAAATAATACTTGGTTGTTACCGGTTAGTGAATTATAACCACGCAGTACAATATCCGTAGAACCGCCCATTCCGCTGGCAGATTGGACCTTCAGGCCGGAAACGCGTCCACTGAGTGCACTGATGAAATCATCACTTCCGGTTTCGCTAATTTGTTCCGTATCAACGCTCTGTGCTGAATACGGAAGGTCATTAACTTCTTTTTCAACTCCGTATGCCGTCACCACAACATCTTCAAGTTCTTGTGTAGAGGCAGAAAGAGAAAAGTCGAGATTAACAGTTGATTGATCAACTGTAACTTTTTGTTCGACTGTTTTATAACCAACGAAACTGGCTCGAATAGTATATGTACCATATTCGACCCCTTTGATGGTGTATTCGCCGTCGGGGTTTGTTGCAGTACCCTGCTGTGTATCAACGATAAAAATATTGACACTGGGTAGCGTCTCACCCGAACTTTGGTCGGTTACTGTACCTGTAATAGTTCCCGTCTGCGCAAATGCGCTTGCGGAAAATATCAGGCAGAACGTAAATAGAGATAGTATTTTCTTCACCATAGCTCTGATTATTTATTTTATGATTAGTTAGATTATGATTAGTTATTAAAATTTGATCCTTTTGTTAGGAAAACGTTAACGCCTGTATATATATATATAATTCCGTAAAGAATAAAATCTTAATAAGAATCAATAATTGTTGTTCTCATGGTTTATTCAGGCAGTGTAAAATGGGGGTCTGATCTTGCTGTTTAATTTTTTATTATGACCACTTATGACAGTGACGGATGCTTTTCTAACTAGATAAATGATTTCAGTTTTGCCTACATTTGCCGACATTGCTTTCCCCACAGCTGTACGCCAGCCGTTTACCTATAAACTGCCTCAAGAACTTCAGGAACAGGCAGGGGTAGGTAAACGCGTTTGGGTACCCTTACAAAAACACAAAGCGGTGGGGATGGTTGTAAATATTCATCATGAAAAGCCGGACTTCAATACTCGTCCTGTTGAGCAAGTTTTGGATGAAGAATCCATTGTATCTGATGAGATTCTACAACTGACAAAATGGATGCATCGCTTTTATTACTGCGGATGGGGAGAGGTAATACAGGCTGCCCTGCCGCATGGACTTAATTTTTCATCCGAAGAACATCTTGAGGTTGGGATGGAACAATTACCCGCTCATCTCAATGAGAAGCAGGTGGAGATTGTCAGGCAGATTAAAGAAAAAGAATCCTATCCATTAAAAGAGGCCGAAAAGCGATGGGGAGATGGCATTATCGATCAGTTGGTTCGGCAAAAAGTGTTAGGAATATGGGAAAAGCCCATTCAAAAGACGGCTCCGAAGACAGAAAAGCTATGGATGTGGACCGACCTATCATCAGTTGAAGAAGCGCGTGATCTTGTATCGCAATACAAAGAAAACGACAACTTTTATAAATGGGTACAAGCCCTGGAGGTACTTACAGAAACGGAATTGCCGGAGTTCCAAAAAGACCTGACATCCCACAGCTTGTTGGAGTACTATACTTTGCAGCGGATTTCTGAAGAAAACTTAATTACTTTTGAAGAGGTAGAACGTAACAATCTAAGCATTCGGTATGAGTATAGCCCCGATCAGCTGCATACTCTTAATGAGGAGCAACAGCAGGCCTTTACCCAAATTACATCAGTATTGGATAAAGGTGAATTTGGCAGCTTTCTGCTTTACGGAGTTACCGGCAGCGGAAAAACTGAAGTATATATCCATGCTTTAAAACGGGCACTGGAACAGGGAAAGGGTGGACTTGTGCTGGTGCCCGAAATAAGTTTAACACCACAGATTGTAGAGCGATTTTATCAAATTTTTGGGGATGAAATTGCCGTGTTGCACAGTCGTCTGACAAACCGAGAGCGTTATGATGCGTGGCGGTCATTGCAGCAGGGAGAAAAGAGTATAGCTATTGGGGCACGCTCAGCGGTATTTGCTCCTGTCCCAAATTTAGGAATCATTATAATCGATGAAGAGCACGATGCTTCTTATAAGCAAGAAGACCCGGCACCGCGATATCACGGTCGGGATGTGGCTATTATGCGTGCTCATATTAACGATGCAACAGTTGTAATGGGCTCGGCGACGCCGAGCATGGTATCATTGCAGGGGAGCCGAACTGGAAAAAGCAAACTGCTTACACTTGCCGAACGACCTTTGGATTCTACCATGCCAGAGGTACAGGTGCTGGATCTAAAGCAGTACCGTTCAGCGATGCGGGGTCCTATTGCTGTACCTCTTTATCAGGCAACAAAAGAAGCACTTGCAGAAGATGAGCAGGCGATATTTTTATACAATCGTCGTGGCTTTTCTTCTTATCTGCAGTGCCAACATTGTGGTGAAATACCGGGATGTCCCAATTGTTCGGTAAGTCTGACATTTCACAAATCAAAAAAACAGCTGCGTTGTCATTACTGTGGATATTCGCAGCGGCAGCCCAGACAGTGCAGTGAATGTGGACATGAAGTGGTTACGGCTCAAGGCAGCGGCACACAGCAGCTTGAAGAGCAAATAACAGAATTGTTTCCGCATGCCGAAACGCTGCGCATGGACTTTGATACAACATCAGGTAAAAACGCACATGCCAATATTCTCAATGCCTTTGGGCGCAAAGAGGCAGATATTTTAGTAGGTACACAGATCGTGGGTAAAGGGCTTGATTTCCCGGATGTGACGGTGGTGGGGGTTATTGATGCCGATACGGAGCTGGCCTTCCCATCTTTTCGGTCGGGGGAGCGTATGTATCAGTTGTTGAGCCAGGTAGCAGGACGTTCGGGCCGGGCTGAAAAAGAAGGTAAAGTGTTTTTTCAAACATGGCAGCCCGATCACCCGGCAATACAAAAGGCCCAAAAGCATGATTATGAAGCTTTTGCGGAACAAGAACTTGACCAGCGAAAACAACTTCAGTACCCGCCTTTTTCGCGCATTATCCGTTTTATCTTTAAAGGGAAAAAAGAACGCAGGGTACAACAGGTAGCACAGGTATTTACCGAAAGCCTCATCAAAGTATTAGGGCAATCCGGTCCGGTACTGGGTCCATCGCCTGCTGCTATTGGAAAAATGCAGAATTATTATCGATGGGAGACATTTATCAAAATAAAACCCGGGAACGGAGCCGGTGCCATTGAGAAGCTTATTGATGACGTGTTTGATGATTATGACGAGCATAAACCCCAAGGGGGGAGTTCTGTTCGAATTAATGTAAATGTAGATGCGCTGGAATAATGTGTACCTCGTATATATTAAAAAATAGGTAATCCCCACTACTGAATATCGTAGCTGAAACTTGCATTCCGTACAATAAATTCGATTATTGTAACCATTAACAGCTATGGTTAACCAAATTTTCATTTATGGGTGAAGCAAGGGTAAAATTAGCCGACAGCCAGGAGGAAGTTCAGCAGTTTATGAAGTATGTGCTGAAAGACCTGCGGGCGATGGATCGTATGTTGGAAGAGGATGATTGGTTCGAGACAGACCCTATCCGTATTGGAGCCGAGCAGGAACTTTGCTTGGTCGATCAGCATGCCAAAGCTTGGCCCAAGGCAATGGAAATTTTGGATCAGCTGCAGGACGGTGATAATAGCCCATATACTACGGAGTTTGCTAAATTTAATTTGGAGATTAATCTTAGTCCGCTCGAATTTACCGGTGATTGCTTATCGCAGATGGAAGAAAATTTGCAGGGCCATATTGATGAAGTGCGTTCTGTAACGGAAGAAATGGGTGGAGAGCTATTGTTGACAGGCATTCTGCCAACAATTAGAAAGATGGATGTGGATTTAAAGAACTTGACTCCATTGCAACGGTATCGTGCGCTATGCGAAGCGATCAACAAGCTGCGCAGCGAAAATTTCGATCTCCGCATCCAGGGAATGGACGAACTGCTGATGAAGTTTGATTCTCCCCTTCTTGAGGCTTGTAATACTGGTTTCCAGGTGCACTTGCAGGTTGGTCCCGATGAGTTTGTGCCCAAGTATAATATTGCTCAGTTGATAACGGCTCCTGTATTGGCATGTACAGTCGGTTCACCCATCTTGTTTGGCAAACGGCTTTGGAATGAAACACGTATTGCACTTTTTCAACAATCTGTCGATACACGTACTGTGGGTGATCACCTGCGTGAAAGCAGTCCACGGGTAACATTTGGTAATAAATGGGTGGATGAAAGTATCCTCGAAATATTCCAAGAAGATACTGCACGTTACCGCGTGATGCTGAGTTCTGAGGTAACTGAAGATGTGGGAAAGTTGTTGGATGAAGGCACGCCACCGGCTCTTAAAGCTCTGCAGGTTCATAACGGAACGGTGTATCGATGGAATCGACCCTGTTACGGTGTCATCGACGGGAAGGCACATCTGCGGATAGAAAATCGTGTATTTCCGTCTGGTCCCACGGTCACTGATGAAATGGCGAACTCCGCTTTTTGGCTGGGGCTCATGAATCAGATGGAGGAGTATTATCCGAATGTATCCGAGAAAATGGACTTTGATGATGCGCGTATGAACTTTGTGGCTGCCTCTAAGCTGGGGTTGGATACCAAGTTTCGTTGGTTTGGTGATAAGCGTGTCAATGCTGTTGATTTAATTACGGAGGAGCTGCTGCCTATTGCACGTGAAGGACTTGAAAAGGCAGATATTATTGATCAGGATATTACGGAATATCTCGAAATTATTGAGGAGCGGGTTACCGCGGGTCAGACTCCTTCTTATTGGATGCTTAATAATTATGCCTCACTGATGAAAGAGCATGATTCCAAAGAACAGACGCTGGCAGCTATTACTACGGCCATGATCAAAAATCAGAAAAAAGGAGAGCCGGTGCATAAATGGGGACGAGCACGTATGGAAGACTTGGAGCATTGGAAGCCTTCGAGCCTGATTGTGGAAGAGTTTATGACAACTGACCTGTTTACAGTACAAAAAGATGATATTTTAGAATTTGTAGCAAATCTGATTGACTGGCGCAGCATACGGTATGTGCCGGTAGAGAATGATAAAAAGCACTTGGTGGGGCTTGTTACCATGCGAATGCTTTTTAATGAATACAGCAATGCCGTTAACCATGATGAAGAGGTCGTGCAGTCGGTCGAAGATTTTATGATCAAGAACCCGATTACTGTACATCCCGAGGCATCGATTATGGAGGCGATGGAAATAATGGATAGCCAACAAATTGGATGCTTGCCGGTAGTAAAAAATAACAGATTAGTTGGAATTATTACCGAGCAAAATTACATGACAACAGTAGCACGGCTACTTAAACAATTACATGCGAACGATACATCTGATGAATGAAGCTTTAGCAAAAGATAGCAAATCTGACGTTTCAGAGGAACGGATTATTGGATCTATAGAAGGACTTCAGCCCGGCCCAACTGTAATTGTGCTGGGGGGCGTGCATGGCAATGAGCCGGCGGGAGTGCGGGCTATCTCCAGTGTATTAGATACACTCAAAGATGTTGAATCGCCCATCCGCGGGCAACTGTTGGCGCTGCGGGGCAATATTAAAGCACTCGAACAAAATGTGCGATATATTGATGAGGATATGAACCGTATCTGGTTCCCGTCTATCCTGCAAGACATTCGAAATACACCGGAATCACAGCTGCAGTCGAGCGAGCGCAGGGAGGTTAAACAGCTGCTTTCGGTTTTGGATGATATCAACAACCAATCTGAGAGCCCCGTTATTTTAGCTGATATTCATACTTTTTCGGCTGAGGGCTGGATGTTTACTATCACCAGCTCAGACCCCCGGCAGCGAAAACTGCTGTCCAATCTGCATGTACCTATGGTGTTTGGGATTGAGAAAACACTTCGCGGTACGGCGTTGGGCTATTATCAGAAGCAGGGATTTATATCATTTGGGCTGGAGGGTGGTCAGCATACCAACGATATGACGGCCTATAATACTACGGCATCGCTAATGTTGTTGCTACAGGCAGTGGGCTGTATTGAAGAGCAGTATGTTGATGAGTTGAAGGAATATGAAAAGCACCTACAGTCGCACACAAAATATTTACCGACAGAGACTAAGCTTATTTATCAGCATATTATAGAGCCCGGTGATGAGTTTCGGATGCGGCCCGGCTACAAGAATTTTCAGCATATCAAAAAAGGAGAGTGGCTGGCTAGCGACAAGGATGGTAAAATTATTGCCGATTGTGATGGCTATATCCTGATGCCCCTTTATCAGGATCAGGGCGATGACGGTTTTTTCATCATTATTGAGCACGAGGGGTAACATTTTTTATTATCTTTGGGGTGTAGATTCCAAATAAAAATAGCAAAGGCAGTTGGTTATGGAAGATTATCAATTTGTTGATGGTACGCGGCTTTCATCGGTTATTGAGTCGCTTATCTTTGCCAGCCCAGAACCGATATCAGAGCAAAAAATTTGTGAAGTCATTGCTAAAGGTGAAGAGAATCTCGGTTTGGAGACTGACGCTATTGCTCCTTTTGTTGAAAAGCTGAATCAACGCTATGAAGAAAACGGTTTGGCTTTTCGGATAGCAAATGTAGGCGGGGGATATACCTTCTCTACGCGCAAGCGCTTTGATCCCTGGCTTAGTATATTTCAGCACGAAAATGCCTATCGAAAGCTATCACAGTCGGCTATTGAAACACTTGCAATTGTAGCCTATAAGCAGCCGGTGACCAAGCCTGAGGTGGATGATATTCGTGGTGTAGATTCAGGATATATTCTGCGCCAGCTGCTTGAAAAGGTGTTAGTTGAAGTATCCGGCCGCCTGGATGCACCCGGAAAGCCTCTGTTATATGAGACTACCCAACACTTTTTAAAACACTTTGGCATTAATTCTATTGACGAGTTGCCCAAACCTCGCGAAATTGAAGAAATTCTCAGAGATGATGACATGGCCGAACACCGGCAGTTCCTGTTTGATCGTCAGCTCGAACTTAAGGATTTGCAAGAAAAAGTGGATGATGAGGATACGGCCGAGACGGCGCTTTCATTGATTGAAGCCGTTGAAGATATGGATGAGGAAGAGGTGCCGGATTTGGAGGAATATACCGCCGAAGAGCTGCTACTTGATGAAGACCAAGAAGAACAGGAAGAATCACAATCTGATACAAACAGTACTGAAGAAGAATAATTATATGAGTAATAGACAAGAGCCATCGCACGCGATTGATCAGAATTACAGCAAAGAAGAAGACATCCGCCTGAATAAATATATTGCCCACTGTGGATTTTGTTCACGTCGTGATGCGGACGACTATATTGCTGCCGGAAAAGTGGAAGTTAATGGAGAGGTCGTCACCCAAATGGGAGTTAAAGTCAAACGGTCGGATAAGGTTGTGGTAGAAGGGCAGGCACTAAACTTGGAAAATTTCGTTTATATCCTGCTTAATAAGCCTAAAGATACTATTACTACCACTGACGATCCCCGCGGGCGCGACACGGTGATGGATAAGATAGAAGAGGCGACTGATAAGCGAGTTTATCCAGTGGGACGCCTCGATCGGCACACCATGGGACTCTTGCTGTTAACGAACGACGGAGATCTGGCCAACCGGCTCATGCATCCCAGCTACGAGGTGCGCAAGACATATGAAGTGGAATCTGAACCTGGTTTAAAGGGAGATGAGCTTGATCAGTTGGCAAGGGGTATTGAGCTTGAAGATGGTCCTGTAAAGGCACAATCATTGCAAGCCACCCCCAATGGGTTTGTGCTCTCCATCTTTGAAGGTCGTAATCGGCTGGTGCGGCGAATGGTTGAGTATTTCGGATCTTCGGTAACAAAGTTAAAACGTATTGATTATGCCGGTTTGACGCTCGAGGGGGTAAAAATGGGACGTTGGCGTTATCTCAAAAAAGGAGAAATAAACGCACTGCGAAAAATGGTAAAACTAAATGCATTGAACTTTGAAGGATAATACTTTTTGATTTTATGATGGATTTTGGGACACAAAAGAAATCAGGTGCGATATCATCCACAGAAGGATTACCTATTTATTATGATTGTCACCTGCCGGAAGAATACTCCGAAAAGTCATTGCCTGTTATCATTTTCGTACATGGTTTTAAAGGATTTAAGGATTGGGGGGCATTTTCTGAAGGTTGTGCCTTTCTTAGTTCTGCTGGTTTTGCCGTGGTGGCGATTAATTTTTCGCTGAATGGTGTAGGCGAAAGTATGAGCGAATTTGATGAGTTGGATCGGTTTTCGCGCGAAACTTTTAGCCAGGACCTTGATGATCTGGGATCTGTAATCAAAGCCATTAAAGATGGAGAGATTAATAGTGGTAAGGCAGTGTTAAAATCGGATAGCATAGGGTTGATTGGCCACTCCCGTGGTGGACATACCGCAGTGACGGCAGCCGCTGAATACCCTGAAATATCCTGTCTGGTTACGTGGTCGGCAGTAGCAAATTATAACGAACGCTGGAGCGAAGAAATGATTACTGATTGGGAATCAAAAGGCGTAACGGAAATCAAAAATGGCCGCACTGGTCAAATGATGCCGTTGAAAAAAGTGGTTTATGATGATGCTCAAGCGAACGCTGATAGATTAATGGCTGATAACCGGGCAGGCGAACTGGCAATTCCGGCAATGTTTATCCACTCAAAAGGGGATGAAGCTGTATCTTATAATAATGCAGAAAAATTGTATCAAAGCTGTTCATCAAATAAGAGAGAACTGGTGCTTATCCCGGATTCCGGACATACTTTTGATACCGCTCATCCGTTTGAGGAAGATGATTTCCCCGAAGCGTTTCAGCAGGTATTGCGCCGCACCAAGCAGTGGTTTACGGATAATTTATTGTAATAATATTTACAGTTCGATTAGGTAGCGCCGGATGATGTTCCCCTTTGTTTCGCTTCGATGGATGGTATATACCGTCTTCCCACGGATCTGCTCGATACTATCTTCTTCGGGCAAGGTGGATTTACCGACTGGACCACTGTTTAAATCCACTACAACTTATTTAGGTTGTCCTTCTTAGTTTCATCCGTTTTGAGCCAGATATGGTCTTGGGTAGCCCATACATCAAGATAGAGTGGTTTATATTCACTCACTCTCGCTTCGATATTCGATCGTATTTTTCGGTCCACATGGTCAAGTGCATAATCTAAATCATCATCTCTCACCGGTCGCTTTTTGATGGGTAGCGGTATGCGGTTTTTAAGCCGTTGGTTTTGGTCATAAACGAAAAGAGCACTGCTGTCTGGTCGAGCAACGAGAAAGGATCCATCTTCAAGCATTGTAAAATGATCATTATATCGATAAGGAACACGATAAGCTCGAATCATTTTATTATCCTTTGTAAAGTGATAGGTCCCTTCTTTTAATAATAGTAATGAATCAGTGACAATATCTCCCTCAAGATTAGTGGTCACTAACCTAGTTTTTTTGTATTCGTTAGCATTTTTTGTGGCGTCTTGGATGTTTGTTAACCAATTGTTGATTCTGGCATAATAGGTAGAGTCTGATTTCTGGGCTAAAATTTCAGCGTTTTTCTCTTTGTTGTCTTCTGTAACTGTTGAACGTACAAACTGATAGACTCCATTATTTCCCTGTGCAAAATATTTTTTTTGCGCGGATTGTTGATTCGTCACCAATAGGGTATCAGAGCGGAAGCTCTGCATTGAAAAGTATTGCGCCAGTTCTCCCGGTCCGCCTCCCTTTTGAGCCACTGTAGCCACAAAATTGCCTTCACTATCAAACTGGCTAATGCTCGTGCTTGCCCCGTCAGATACGATTATATCACCCTCTGAATTAACAAAAAGGTCTCTTAGTCGGCCCGGCAAAAACTGTTCACTTTCCCCGATTTCTAAAGTAGTTTTAAAATCTACTTTTTTAAGATCAGTATAATTTATTTTTTGTTCCCCGGTAGAAGAACTGCAGCTTGTGATAAGGAATACTAAGGAGATGTAAAGAAAATTACGAATAGTCATAAATTGTTTTGGATTCATTGAATTTACACCATTTTATAATAAAAAAATATTACTATCAAGTTAGTAAGGAAGGTGTTATCTATTCATTTATTTGCAATAATGAATAGCTGCACTTTTCGTTATAAGACCGTATGAAAATGACACGAGAATTATGAACGTATTAAATCACCAGATATAAATGGTAATACGAAAGCTTCTTTTCGTCTTTGTTATTATAGGCACACTGCTCTCGACTGCTAATGCCCAAGTTCCCGAACTAATTAAGAAGCCACAGTTTCGGTCAGATGCCAAAGCAGCAGTAGATTCTATGTATAATTTTCAATTTTCTGGTGCAGAACAGGCAATAGCCGAATGGAAGCAAAAATACCCCGAACACCCCATCTGGATGCTGCTTTCAGGTATTGAGTTTTGGTGGAAAGTGCTGTCGGATTTAGAAACGACTGCCCACGATAAGCAGTTTTTTGAGATAATGAAGAAAACCAGTTATCAGGTTGAAAAGTTGCTGTATAAACAACCATCTCATGCTGACGGCTTGTTAATTAAAGCCATTGCTAATGGATATGTGGCGCGGCAATATGCCAATCGCGAAGAATGGCTAAATAGCCTGCAATACGGACGGAAGGCGATGAGTGCTCATGATTACCTAATGAACTTACAGCCCGAGATGGATGATCTAAAGCTGGCAGAAGGATTAAAGAAGTACTACCTTGCTCACTTGCCCGAAGAATACCCTATTGTTAAAACCGTATCTTGGGCCTTGCCGAAAGGGGATAAAAAGCAGGGTTTGTCATTAATTAAAGAAGCTTCTCAACAGGCGGTATTTGCCCGTGCCGAGGCTACTTATTTTTTGGGGAATATCAACTTTAATTATGAGGATAATTTAGAGGTAGCGGTTAACAATTTTGAGAAGCTTGCCCAAAAATATCCCCGAAATAATTTTTATGCGCGTCGCCTGGTAAAAAGTTATTACCAGAACGGTCAGAAAGAGAAAGCACTGCAATTTATTAATGCTACTCTGCAACGCTGGGATGATAATCAGCTGCCGTACTTGGCGATTATGCAGGAAGAGCTGTTGACGTGGAAGGGACGTATCTTGGAACAACGCGGCAAGGACAAACAAGCACTGGATTGCTATCGCCGTGCTTTTGAAAAGAGCGGTACATTGCCCAACCCGGCTGAACGTTCGTTTTATGTGATTTCGGGATATGCTGCCGGAAAAATATTACACAAACAAGGGAATACCGCCCAGGCAAAAACATATTTGAATGCTATTGCTGGTGCCCGGGCCGAATCCTCATATCGACAGGAAGCTAAAGAATTGCTTTCTGCCGGAAAATAAATCAAGCAGTTAGTTTTGGTTAGGATTCATCATCCCGCTCATGTCTTTGTAACCGTCCGGAATTTTAAATAGATCAGCAGAAAGAGATTTTTCTTCAATTTTAACAGCCTTCATTTTTGTACTTTTCCCCTCATCTGTTATTGCAATAACTTCTAAAGGCATAGCTTCGTTAGCCATTAATTTCTTTGCCCAGTCAGGCTGACTTCCTTTGCTCATTGGACTTTTAGGCATCATAAATGAACCCATACCTTTTGCCATACAGACTTCCATGGTTTTACCATCGGATTCTATCTTCCAAACCTTGCAGTTTTTACCGGCTATTGTTTTGGTTTGTCCGGTTTGGGTGGCATTCCCATCCTTTCCTGTATTTATATCATCTCGGGTTTCTGTATCCATGGTCATGTAGCCGTTCATTTGATCTATTAAAATGACCGTCTTTGATTGCTCAGGCATAAAAAGCATGACTCCTTTTTGTTGTCCTCGATTTAATTCCATGCGTACTTTATTGCCTTTTACCATATAGGGCATTTGGCCCATTCCTTGTTGAGTCATTTCAGGAATTTCGTAGTGGATAATACCTTCAAAATCTTGCGCTACGGATGTTTGGGTAGCACAAAAAAGTAGTATGCAAAACGAAAAGATTACAGATAGATATGTTTTCATAATGTTTGTACTCTCTGTTGTTGTTAGCAGTTAGATGGAATAATATTATTAATTTGTTTGGTCTTTACCCAATTTCATTGATAAAATTTTTGCCTAATCAAGTGATCAGTTTTCTATAATTGCAAAGGAGCTATGCTCCTGCTGTTGCTTACAGGTGTGCAGTTCCCTTAGAGTTGAGTTTCCCTGGAGCTCCGAACTCTCAACTAACTAACTCTGACAGGATTCGAAATCTCTCAGAGTTAATAAAAATGTCACCCATTATAAAACCCGGTAGGCCACCAAAGGCCTTGCCGGGTTCCAGCTACTAACTTATTTTTGATTATTACTAAACCTTGGAAGGTCGTGCTACGGACTGGGGCACGTTCCCCACTGCGGCTTATTGCTGTTTGTAAGCGGACTACCCGTTGAAAAGTTATTAGGCTCTGAAGAAATATTGGATACGCACCATCCGCTAAGGTCTTGATTAAAGGAACTGCTGTTATTAAACATAAAACCCATATTGTTTACCGAAGAAACATCCCAGCTTCCAATGTCCTGATTGAAAGAGCTCGCGCTCTTAAAGGTTGAATACATGGTACTTACTGATGATACATCCCAGCTTCCAATGTCTTGGTTAAAGGAGGAGCCCCCATCAAACATATAAGCTATATTAGTTACTGCTGAAGTATTCCAACTGCTGATATTCCCGTTAAAGGCCGTGGCATTTTGAAACATCCCTGTCATGGAAATCACAGATGAGACATCCCAGCCGTTTAGATCCTGGTTGAAGACATCCGCTCCCTCAAACATTCTGATCATGTTGGTGACTGATGAAACGTCCCAACCGCCAATATCCTGGTTAAAGGCGCTGGCACCACTAAACATATAACTCATGTCCGTAACGTTACTAACATCCCAATTGCTGATATCGGTATTAAATGCCGCAGCATTTTGGAACATCTTACTCATATTAGTCACACTGGACACATCCCAACTGTTCAAATCTCCATTGAAAGAGGAGGCATTCAAAAACATTTTTCTCATAGTCGTTACAGAGGATACATCCCAGCTATTGAGGTCTATATTAAACGAAACAGCGCCTTCAAACATCGTGCTCATATTCGTTACGCTGGAGACGTCCCAACCGCTTATATCTTGATTAAATGACGAAGCATAAGCAAACATTCTTCCCATCCTCGTAACGTTGGAGACATCCCAACTCCCGATGTCTTGGTTAAACGAATCGGCCCCGTTAAACATAGTGCCCATAATCTGCACATTCGAAACATCCCAGCTGCTGAGATCACCGTTAAAGGAGTCAGTACTAACAAACATACTACCCATATCCGTTACGCTGCTCACATCCCAGCTGCCAATATCCCCGTTAAAGGCATGGGCAAAGGCAAACATCTCACTCATATCAGTAACGGACGAGACATCCCAATGGCTGATATCTCCGTTAAATGAGCCGGCCCCATTAAACAAATTGTTCATATCCGTGATGCCGGAGGTGCAGGTGGAGGGGGCATTGGCTGGGGTGATCTGTCCGACACTTCGTTTGGTATAGGTGGTGCCGTTGATCGTGCCGGTATCGCCCACGCTGGCGTTCTCACACTTAATAGTTACTCCGTTGGAGGCCAGGTAAAATGCCGCTTGTCCAAATACGGCCGTCACTTGTTTGGGGTCGTCAATGGTGAGCTGCTGGGGATTGGCGGAGCCGGTGATCGCCCCTTGCCATTCGATAAATTCCCAGCCGGTGGCGGGGTTGGCGGTCAGTTCTACCACTGTGCCGGCCTCGTAATCGGTGGGCTTGGGGGAGACCACTTGTTCATCAACAGTTCCCTGTCCGGTGGTATCCACGGTAAGAGCATACTGTTTTTTGGCAAAGATTGCGGTAATGGTTTTATCTGCGTCCATGGTCACCGATGCCGAAGCGCTGGTGCCGCTGTAGTCCCCTTCCCAGTGATCAAACCGCCACTGTTGGTTGGCGGTGGCGCTGATGGTGACGGTGGTGCCCTCATCGTAGGCGCTGTCGGCCGGGGCTACGCTGCCGCCCTGGCCGGGAGAGGCACTGAGCGTTAAGGTATGTTGCGGAGTCGAACCCGAAGAGCCGCAGCCGGCCGCCATAAGCAGGGCACCCAGCAATACAATGGGGAATAGTAGTTTGTAAGACATAACAGAAGAGATTTTGTTGATGATTAGTTATGGTCGCTCATGGCAGATAGGGCTAGGTGTTCCAGCTGCCACTATTATATACGTAACCCAGAACAAAAAGAGATCAAATTGATCGAAGAAGTACAGACCCCCGTTAGCAAGGCCTAAGGGGCAACTAACAACGAAGAAGTAGCGTGGTAGCAGAAGTACAATGCTTATAAACTGTCAGAAATCTAGAAATGGGGAGGGGGAGCGCTGTATCGCTTGGCAAATGGCTAACTTCTATCCCCCCCATCTCAGTCTTCCTCTCCAAGCAGGGCAAGAAGTATGATTTGGGCTTTTACGAATTTGGTTTGAAACAGGATATATATCTGGAGGGGTCAGAGAATGCTATGGAGATATGCTGGGGATGATGGGCACGTAGTGTTTTTGAATCGAGGTTAAACATTCCAAAGGCGTGGCCATTCCTGAGCCGATGGTAGTACCGTCCGGGATTGCCGGTGTCTCTTGGTCGAAGGGCGCCAATAGCATAATTAGCGGTACGCTCATTACTACAAGGAGTGCCATCCTGAATGGAGCGCAGGGAAACTGATCCCGAAGCATCGGGATCAGTATGCGCAGTATGACATCATCCTAAAAGAAAATAGAAGTGGAATACATAGCTGGACATGACCTTAATAAATGACTCTAAAAGCTACGATGGAATTACACTTCTGAGTGAGTTACACCCTATAGATTACTGCAAACGGCTTCAGTGAATTTGGTAGTAGATCCACTACCGTCAATGTCAGGTGTGCAAACTGATTTATTCTCGAGAGTATAATATACTGCTTGGCGGATTCGATCGGCCAGGTTATTTTCATCGAGGTGTTCTAGCAACATTAGTGCCGAAAGTAGAAAGGCAACAGGATTTGCTATATTCTGTCCGGCAATATCAGGTGCTGATCCATGTACGGCTTCAAATATAGCGGCATCATCCCCGATATTTGCAGCTCCGGTCAGTCCGAGTCCGCCAACTAGACCAGATGAAAGATCTGAAAGGATATCCCCAAAGAGATTCGTAGTGACAATAACATCGAATTGTTTGGGATTGAGTACCATCTGCATTGCCATATTGTCCACAATGAGATCTTCATATTCAATATCGGGATAATCCTGTGCAACCTCTTCGCCCACTTCCATAAATAAGCCGCAGGTATATTTTAGGATGTTAGCTTTATGGACAAGCGTAACTTTGTTGCGATTTTTCTTCTTGGCATACTCAAAGGCCGATCGGATAACTTTTTCGCTGGCATCACGAGTAACAACGGCAATGCTCTCGGCGTGGCTATCTTCTTTAACCCATTTTTCCTTGCCAATATACAATCCTTCAGTATTTTCACGGAACATGACAAGGTCAACATCTTCGTACCGGCTGTGGATATGCGGCAGTGTTTTGGCGGGACGAATATTGCTGTGCAGATCAAACTTTTTACGCATAGCTACATTCACTGAACGAAATCCGGCACCAACAGGAGTGGTTAACGGACCTTTGAGTGCAATGCGGTATTTTTCAATTGCATCAATAGTTTCATCAGGCAGGGGATTTCCCAACTCTTCTTGGGCATTGAGCCCAGCTGTGCATCGAATCCAGTTAATGTCGGCCCCGGCCTTGTCAAGAATAGTAGTCACAGATTCAGTGATTTCAGGACCGATACCGTCGCCCGGTATTAAAACAATGTCATGCATATAACAAAAAATTTTCTACAGATTATAACGTTCAGTTCTTCGTTTTCAATAAGCCCCAAATATACAAATAAAAGCACGTGATGTCAGAAAAATTAATGGTCGTTTATTCCCTCGGATGATACTTCGAGCACGGCAGACCCATCAAAATCACCGTTTCTAAGATTGTTGAGTGCTCGGTTAGCATCTGAAAGGGGATAGGTGGTAACGTGAGACCGAACAGGAATTTTTGGTGCCAATTGCATAAAATCGATACCGTCTTGGCGCGTTAAGTTTGCAACTGATTCAATTGAGCGTTCCTCCCAAAGATCACCGTAAGGGAAGCTCGGAATATCACTCATATGGATGCCGGCACAAATTACCTTACCTCCTTTTTTAATTGATTTAAGTGCTTGGGGAACCAGTTTGCCAACCGGAGCAAAGATAATAGCTGCATCAAGTTTTTTGGGAGGCATTGTCTCGGAACTGCCTGCCCAGCTGGCGCCGAGTGACCGTGCAAACTGTTGTGTTTCGTCGTCACCGGGCCGCGTAAAAGCCAATACTTCTTTATTTTGGTGTGAGGCTACTTGGATAAGGATATGAGCAGCAGAGCCAAATCCATAGAAGCCGAGTGTATGAGCATTGTCTGTCTTACGCAGCGAGCGGTAGCCAATGAGACCGGCGCAGAGCAACGGAGCGGCCTGGGTGGCAGGGTAATGATCCGGAATAGGAAAGCAAAAACGGCTGTCGGCCACAGCATATTCGGCAAAGCCGCCGTTTTGGGTATAACCGGTGAATTCGGCATTGTTGCACAAATTTTCTTTTCCTGATGAGCAAAACTCACACTGTTGACAGGTATAACCGAGCCAGGGCACACCCACCTTGTCGCCAACAGTAAAGTTAGATGTGTTAGTACCAACCTTATCAACAGTACCTACAATTTGATGACCGGGAATAAGCGGTAGGTTAGGTTGGTTAAGGTCCCCATCCAGAATGTGCAAATCGGTGCGACAAACTCCGCATACTTCAACTTTGATTCTGACTTGTTGGTCGCCGGGTGATGGTTTAGGCAAGGTGGTGGGTTGCAGCGGATCCCCTTGCTCTTCTAAGAGCATTGCTTGCATTATAACAGTTTGTTAGTTGGTCAGGATAAATTTGTTATTCTCTAGTATCGGCGCCTGCGTTGATGTTGGAGTTTTTGGTCAAGGCTATATTTGCCGGGACCAATAAACAGCAGGGCTATAAAGACGGTCCCTAATTCAATACTGTGAGAATAGCTGGCAAAACCGTCGCCCAGAGCGATATGTTTGGCAGTGGCAACAATCATAACGATCAGTAAAAAGGAAACTGTAGGTGTAAAGAATAGTCCGCCAACTAAAAATATACCACCAAAAAATTCGGTGACGCTGGCCATAAATCCAAAAAACATGGGAGCAAAATCGATTCCTACATATTGCATCGATGCGCCTACTTCGGTCCACATATCTGGCCCCCCAAACATTTTAGGATATCCGTGTAAAATAAACATAATGCCCAATCCGAGTCGAAGGATTAGATATCCAATCTGGCGGTATTCATTGTTTTTTCGTTTGTTTAGCATTGGATCCTAAGATCTTATTTGTTATAAGTTATGCGATAAATGGTGCCGCTGAGATCATCAGAGATAAGAATAGAACCATCTTCGAGTTCGAGCAGATCTACCGGTCGGCCAAGTACAGCTTCGTTATCTTGTAGCCATCCGTGAATGAAGGGACGATACGAGATAACTTCTCCATCTTGCAGCGAAACCTTGGTTATACGATACCCGATTTTTTCACTTCTGTTCCAACTTCCGTGTTCGGCAATCAGAATTTGATTTTTGTATTCGTTGGGAAGCATCTTTCCGGTATAGAAAATCATGCCCAGTGGTGCTACGTGTGGCCCCAATTCTTGTGCAGGAGCTCGAAAAGGTTGCTCCATTTTTTTGCCTTGCTCACCAAATTTCGGATCCCAGATATCATTCCCGTGTTTAAAGGGGTAACCAAAATGCTGTCCAACTTTTGAAAGATGATTTAGCTCACACGGCGGACGGTTATCGCCCAGCCAGTCGCGGCCATTATCGGTAAACCAGAGGTCAGCTGTTTTAGGATGCCAGTCGAAGCCGACTGAATTGCGAACGCCGTGAGCCACAATTTCGCGTTCCGTTCCATCGGGATTGATACGTGTAATGCTGGCATAAATCTCGTTATCAGGATCGCAAATGTTGCAGGGGGCTCCAACGGGTACGTAAAGCTTGCCATCAGGACCAAAATCAATGAACTTCCATCCGTGATGACCGTCGGTCGGGTAGGTGTCGGTTACAACAACCGGTTCAGGTGGATTTTCAAGACGTTGACCGATCTCATCAAATCGCAAAATTTTACTTACTGCTCCTACGTATAGGGATCCTTTGTTAAAGGCAATTCCGCTGGGCAGGCGCAGTTCTTCGGCAATGGTATAGACATTATCGGCCTTGTAATCGCCGTTGGTATCCGTGATGGCATATACGGTTCCGTTATCCCCGAGGGCAAGCTGACGTGCATTGGGTACATTTTCTGCAAAAATGTGGGCCGAAAATCCATCAGGCATTTGTAATTGCTGGACTACCTTTTGAGGATTCTCCTGCGAAAAACTGCATCCGCAAAAAAAAGCGGCACTCAGCATCCAGCAGAAAAGGACGAGGGCAGAGCGTTTCAAATAATCCACGATATTATTGTTTAAGCAAGCCGTTTCGGTTATACCAAATCTCGGACTCTGTTAATTAATTATACAATTGAAAACGATGAATTTCGAACGGATTTTGTGTTTTGTTAATTAATTAACAGTTAAGGCTACCGAAAGTAAAATTTATGGCCATTTCTATTCTTTGGTTCCGAAATAATCTGCGATTGCATGATAAAAAAGAGGAGTATGTTGGCCACTGGTTGACCGAGCTTGGGGACGTGCCGCAAGAATTTATCCATCAGCCGCATACCATGGCAATGGAGCAGCAGAAGTTGGCTGGCATTGAAATTGGCAGTGATTATCCCGAGCCGATGATCGATTTGGAAGCGTCGTACAAAGAAATCAGAAATCGAGATTGACGATGTTGGACCAAGAGTTACGAACAGTTATTATGGAGTTGATTCGTGAGCGTGGATCAAAGAAAACGATCTGCCCCTCCGAAGTGGCACGTGCATTCGCATCCGATAATTGGCGTGAGTTGATGGATGATGTAAGGGCAGTTGCCCGTAATTTACATCAGAAATGGAGAGTACAGATTGAAAAGGATGGAAAATCAGTAGATCCGGATAACGTTTCGGGTCCTATTCGCTTGCGTTTGCGGGAGGATTCGGATGAATAATCGCCAGACTATTGATGTGGTATGGTTTAAACGCGATTTGCGTCTGAGTGATCATGTACCGCTTAAACACGCTATCGAATCGCCACGTCCGGTGTTACTGCTCTATATTTTTGAGCCATCCCTTTTTGAATCAGATCATTACGGCAATCGGCATGGGCGTTTTGTATGGGAGTCACTTTGTGACATGCGTGATCAGCTTGAACCATACGATGCTGATATTGTTACTGTATATGATGAGGTTATCCCATTCTTTGAAAAACTATCGAAAATATACAATATCCACACAGCGTATAGTCACGAAGAAACCGGCATTAATCTGACTTTTGAGCGGGATAAGGATTTTGCTCGGTTTTGTGATCGTTATGGTATCCGGTGGGAGGAGTCGCCTACGAATGCGGTATTTCGGGGCCTTATGCATCGCGATGGCTGGCGGGATCGGTGGAAAGAACGTGCCAAAAGGGAATTACATGCACCAGATCTTACGGCCTTGAATGCGATTGGAATCTCATCGGATCAGTGGAATGAGTTTAAGTTGAAGCCAATTCCACAGTCATTTAAAACACCGAACTTGTTATTTCAGCAAGGTGGCGAAGCGAATGCGTGGCGCTGTCTTGAAGATTTTGTGTATGAACGGGGAAGACGCTACAACGATTTAATTTCAAAACCGGCCGGCAGTCGCTATGGATGTAGTCGCCTTTCGCCGTTTTTAACCTGGGGTAATTTGTCTTTGCAGCAAGCTTATCAATTTTTGTGGGATCAGTATGAAGAGCTGGATCACCAATGGCCGTTACGAAGTTTTGGGTCACGCTTGAAGTGGCATTGTCATTTTATTCAAAAGTTTGAAGCTGAGCCCCGCATTGAATTTGAGAATTTAAATCGTGGATACAATGACATCCGAACAGAACGAAATGAAGAATTTATTGAGGCTTGGGAAGCAGGTGAGACAGGCTTTCCGCTTGTTGACGCCTGCATGCGGGCGGTCAAACAAACGGGCTATATTAATTTTCGGATGCGGGCTATGTTGGTATCGGTTTTAACGCATCACCTGTGGCAGCCTTGGCAGGCGGGAGCACAGTTTTTAGGTCGGCAGTTCCTGGATTTTGAGCCTGGAATCCATTATTCACAGTTTCAGATGCAAGCCGGAACGATGGGCGTAAATAGTGTGCGAATTTATAATCCTGTGAAACAGGGGTATGACCATGATGCCGATGGAAATTTTATTCGACAGTGGGTACCAGAACTGCGACCGGTGCCTGTCGAGCTGATCCATGAGCCGTGGCAGATGAGTCCGATGGAACAGCAGATGTATGGCGTTAAGTTGGGCAGTGAATATCCGGAGCGATTAGTAGATCATAAGGTTGCATACAATAAGGCTAATGAAACGCTTTGGTCAAAGAAAAATGATCCAAAAGTAAAAAGAGAAAATGAGCGGATTCTCCAGAAACATGTGAAGACAAGGAGTTAGCAGATTGTATGGAGGCAGGAACCGTTTGGGAAAATCAGCATTTTATTAAAAAAGCGAGAAGCTTAATACTCCTCGCTTTTTTAATTTTATAGGGCTAAATGATTAAGCCGTTGGTTTCTCGTGATGAGAAATTTTGGTACCCAGCACATCCAAAAATGCAGACAACCATTTGGGATGTCCGGGCCAGGCAGGAGAGGTTACCAAGTTGCCATCAACCACCACTTCAGTAGGCTGAACATCTTTGTAATTAGCGTCTGCTGCTTCCATTTCAGGACCGCAAGCAGGGTAGGCCGTTAATGTTTTGCCTTGGATTACATCGGCGGCAGAAAGAATTTGCAGGCCGTGACAAATTGCTGCTACTGGTTTATCCTCATCGAAGAAGTGACGAACCATATCCAATACTCCATCTTCGCGACGAAGATATTCGGGGGCACGTCCGCCGGCTACAACGAGTGCATCGTAATTTGCCGGATTTGCCTCATCAAATGTTGCGTTGAGGGTAAAATTATGACCCGGCTTTTCGGTGTAGGTCTGATCTCCTTCAAAATCGTGGATCGCAGTTTTTACCGATTCGCCTTCTGATTTCCCCGGACAAACCGCATGAACAGTATGGCCTACCATTTGCAGTGCCTGAAAGGGCACCATGATTTCGTAATCTTCTCCAAAATCACCAACCAGCATTAAAAGTTTTTTTCCATCCATAATATGAACCTTCGTTTTTTAGTATTAGATGTTCCTACTTATCTAACTCCTAGTAAGACATTAACGTTCTGCTAGGTGCATTTATCCAACAATCGATTCAAGAAAGTCCGTTGCTTGGTATTTATTTTCTTACGTGCCTCAAAAAGGCCAAAATATTCGATACGGTCGATTTCGGGGAAGGTTTCTTTTTGTCCCGATTCGGGTGGCCATTCGAGCTCAAACTCGTTAGGGACAAAAATAAAGTCATCCGGGATTTGGTATTCTACTGCCCAGCCGTGTACGGTTTTTCCGCCTTTTTGCTGGATGGATCCCAGTTCGATGTAATCTCCATCGGGTATAAAACCCAGTTCTTCATCAAACTCACGTTTGGCTGCCTCTAGTAGTTCTTCGTTTTCTTCTACTTCTCCTTTGGGAATAGACCAGGCGCCTTCGTCTTTATCCCACCAATAAGGACCGCCTGGGTGGGCAAGTAATACATGCAGGTGCGGTTTACGTTTAAAAAGAAGGATACCGGCGCTTTTGTTAGACAAGGTGGTTGAGATTGTATTTGAAATCTTATAATTATTAGAAAATAAAAATCGAGGGTCTGAATATGATAAGAAAAATAATTTGGATTATTGGCGGGCTGGCGATTACTGTTTTAGCGTTCTTTATTGTCGATCGAAGTGGATCAATTTGGCCGGCTGTAATCACTGCAAGCATTGTTGGAACTATATTTATTATTGGCTTTGCCTTTCGGTGGATTGGTGAGATCAACTCTTCGCTTAACCGAAAAGCCATAATATTGGTTTTAGCTGTAATGCTGTTGGGGTCAAGTGTTTATGCGACACTAATCTACATTGACAGCAATAATCAGCACGATCGGCTTACCCACATTCGTACGCATATCGAAAAGGAAATACTAAGCACGTATGTTCAAAAGCCGTTGCTTAAAACACTGCGTGACTATCAAACATCTGAAGATGCAAAACAGAATATTGATGAAACTTTTTATGCAAGGTACGACTCGTTAGTTCAGGATAGAGAATTAATGATTGCAGCTCTTGATGAGAGTGATCTAACAACTGCTTTTTATGTGTATAAAGCGAATGCTGATACGCTAATTATTGCGGGCGAATCCAGTATTTTGGACGCAAAGTCTGGAGACTTTCAAAACGCTTCGGGAGCACAGGGCAGATTTGAAATGCATGGAATATTAACACCTAAGGGAATAAGCTATGAGCGAAGAAACTAATAATACTCGGCCTTGGCTACCATGGGCGGTTGCCCTTTCTGTTATAGTCAGCATTTCACTGGGCATAAAATTTATGGATTGGCCTAACATATTTGTTACACCCTGGCCCCTCGTAAACGGAGTATTTACAATACAGGCGATTGATGCTTTCGAAAAAATAACGCCACTTGAAGCCGCTCCTTTCAGTGATCAGTTAAGAATTTTAGCAGCAATTTTGTTGCTTTTTATCGTTGGTCCGGCTTGTTGGATATGGGGTGAAATTCGAAGCCAGAAAGAGCATATAAAACTTAAGAGCTTTATCTGGTATGTGGGTGTTATTCTCGTGGGTATGGGATTATTTTCGACTATTTATGGCACAACAACTCGGTTGATCAGCTTCCAAGACGATAGCGTTCAAAACAATAACAAACTAATTAGGCTTTCAAAAACAGCAGATGAGCTCGAAAGTGATCTCAGAAAAATGGCAAGAAAAGCTTATGAATTGTACTACCTGCCTGCTGACAGAGGGGGCGGAGGTCAAAGCTTCTTGGCATTTGAAGATAGTACTGGTGTTAAGCGCCCCATTCGGTTATCTGATTTGAATGCCCATCTTCAGTCCGATTATATCTTTGTGTTAAAGGAGGTTCAGTCTGACAGCAGTATTACCATTTATGGGATTAGTGATATATCCGGAGTGGATCCGGATTTTAAAAATGCAGATGGCAGACAGGGATTATTACAGGTTGCAATAAATGTTCATCCCGAAGATGGGTTTTCCAATATAAATAATAAGGAAAGTAATGTCCCTTTTCGATAGTTTTCAAAGCCGATCCCACACCCAGTTGGGGATAAGCTTAATCAACCAGCTTACCAATCGCCATCTTTTAGGTACATAGGACCAATTTTTTTTACGACGGATGGCATCTGCTATCTGAGTAGCGGCTTCTTCTGTTTCAGCTATCCAAAACATACCCTTTTTGCCGTCGGTCATCTCAGACTTTACAAAGCCGGGCAAAATTGTGCTTACAGCAATATCGGCATCAGAATGATTAGCCTTTTGACGGTATCCTTGGAGGTAGGTATTTACAAAAGCCTTTGACGCACTGTAAGGAGCACTTAATCCCCATCCAAAAAGAGAGGCTACCGACGAAATGCCCACAATATGTCCGTGGCCCTGTTTGTAGAACATTGAAAAACTGTACGCCGTTAGGTTCGCAAATCCGCGAATATTAACATCTATAATTTGCAGATCACCTTCGCGCCCCACCGCTTTTTGATAATTTGAGATACCGGCATTCAGCACAATAGTATCAATACCGCCCATCTTTTGCTTAAGCTGTTCCAGTTGATTAATAGCATTTTCGTGGTTCGTCACATCCATATATGTGACAGATATGTGCCGCTCAAGTTCCTGTTTAAGTTCTTCGAGCCGTTCTATTCGTCTGCCGGTGGCGCCTATGTGGTGTCCCCTAGAATGCAGTTCTCGTGCCAAGGCGCGGCCAATGCCCGATGTTGCGCCAATGATAGCGATCTTTTTACTCATAAATTATAATATGTCTTGCTGAAATTGATGCTTATAAAGGTTGATCCAGCCGGAATGGTTATTACCATTTCGAAATTTCGCCGGATGCAGAATTTCTGCAAGAATTTGAGTTGAGTCGACCAGTCTTGGGCCGGGACGATTAAAAAAGTGATTCCCGTCCATTACAAAAACTTGCTTATTTTTTACAGCCGATAGTTGATCCCATCCCTTGCGACCGGTAAGTATAGAAATTTCAGAAAGTGTCTGCTCAATGGAATACCCGCAGGGAGTAATAGTAATAATTGGCGGATCCATTTTCTGAACTTTTTGCCATCCCAACGAGGGAGAATGTTGGCCTGATTGGGCACCTACAGGATAGCCCCCTGCCAGCTGGATGAGCTCAGGGATCCAGTTGCCCGCCGCCATCAGTGGATCCATCCATTCAAGGGCCAATACCTCGGGATGATAGAAATTGGTTACAGCTTCCTGTATGCCCTTTAGTTCTGACTTCATTTGTGCTGTTAGTTTTTCTGCTTCTTTACGGGCGCCAATAGCATCAGCAATGGTCCTAATAGAGTCCACCACTTCAAATAAGTTCGTAGGAGAAACAGAAATGATCTTCACCTCCTTTCCCAGACGGTTACGAACGGCTTGTTTTACATCATCAACTGAGGCGGCACAAACCTCACAGTGATCTTGTGTTACAATAATATCAGGATCCAGATCTGCAAGTTGGTTTTCATCAACGCGATAGATCGATAGTCCTTCTTGCAGCAATGCCTTTATCCGTTGATCAATTTCGTAACTGTTGCCGTCGGCATTGAATTTTGATTCGGTACAGGCAGGTAAAGATGAGATCCCATTGGGGAAGTCACATTCGTGTGATCGCCCCACAAGTTGGTTCTGTTTACCGAGAGCAGAAATAATTTCGGTTGTACTTGGTAAAAGAGAGACAATGCGCATTGTTATAAAACTAATTTCAGTGCAGACGGCCGTTTAATATATCCATTACCTTTCGTAAATCTAAGTTACAGCATGCATGAAAAAGAATATAATATAAATTGTTTTACAACGTTATTTTATTGTGAGGTAAGTACTCAAGTATCGTTTATTCTTATATTCTTAACTCGATTTTATATCGGGTCAAATAATCGATATATTTTCGAAACTGTTAGCAAAAATTTTTTTAATTCCAATTTTACTATCACATACTATATGAAGTTTCTTAAACATTCTATCACTTTTGTATTAGGATTTTTTCTTATGGCCGGTGCAGCTGTTGCACAAGGTCAGCAAATGAAAGGTATGCAGAACAATAACAATGCCCAGCCCGACAGTATCTCTGATAAAGAGCTCAAAAAGTTTGCTGCTGTTATGCAGGCACGTCAGCAAGTTCAGCGAGAATCTATGAAGGAGTTGCAGACGATGTTAAAGGATAAAGACATGACTATGCAGCGCATGCAGCAAATAATGATGAGTAAGCGCAACCCTAAAGCTCCTGATTCGTTGAAGCCTACCGAAAAAGAGCAGAAAGTTGTGGAAGAGATTCGTCCAAAAATGCAAGAAATGCAGCAGAAGTCACGTAAGAAGATGATGTCTGCAATGCAGGAAAATGACTTAAATCCCCAGCGTTTTCAAGCTATTATGAAAGCGGTGCAGGGCAACCCTGATGTCATGAAACGGTTCCAAAAAATTGCTAAAGGTTCCATGGGTGGAAACCAGCAATAAGCTGACCTGGATTTTATTTAAGCCTGTCTTGTTTTCAAGACAGGCTTTTTTTATTTCTGGCTGATCCATGAGCAGTTTTTGGGATAAAAACGCCACGGTAATGAAGCGTCATCGCCGGCATAATCAACTCCAATTCGTGAAGTTGCTGTGAGATTGTCTGATCCAATGCTGGTATCGTGCTTTTCAATCCAGATGCTCTTGCCCGAAAGAGAAGTACTGTCGTAATCAGTATTGATACCAAGTGCTTCGGTTAATCGGCCGGGTCCGGCAGTGAGTGCTGGAGTATGTGCATTGGCATTGCGCCGATGTAGCATTATGTCTTCGCCTTCGAAAGGTTTAACGGCTCGGATCAGTACTGCATCAGCCTTGTCTTTAACATTTGTTACTACGTTAAAAAGATGGTGAATACCATAACACAAATATATGTAGGCGATACCGCCGGGTTGATACATAGTTTCAGTTCTTTTTGTTCGGGTGCCGCCGCTAGCGTGACAGGCTTGGTCTCCCCGGCCACAGTAGGCTTCGGTTTCAGTAATAATTCCGCTGGTTTTTTGTCCATTTATATTAGTGCATAATACCTTGCCGACGAGTTGTTGTGCGACATTTACCACATCAGACTGGCGGTAAAAAGAGAGTGGGATTTTAGAACCGTGCATTACATTAAGAAATTTTGGTGTAGGGGTTTTGATAGGCGGGTTCTGGATCGATGAACGCATCCTGATAGGCGCGCGCCACTATGGTGGTTATTACAAAAAGCACTGCTGAGTAAAATGCCCAAATACCAATAATAACGAGTATAGTATATCCCTGGTAAAAATACCGATAGCCACTTAATGCATATCCCAGGTAATGGCCAACACCAAACTTGGCAATTTCAAATAAAAGGGTATAAAGCGTGCCGGCCACTAATGCGACTTTGGGCTGCATCCGTTTTTCGCTAATGTATCGAAAAATGATGTAGAAAAGAATGAATGTAAAAAGGATCGGGATAACAAAATTTAAGAACTGGTATATCCAGCTTAGCTTAAACATCATATCGGTGAAGGGAAGGTTAAGTGGATCGAAAGAGACTAGTGAAATCACCGCAATAATGAGGCTGAAGAAAAGGAACACTCCGCCTACCAATCCAAAGGTAAAGAAGTTGTAAACCATTTCGAGGATAGGATGGCGTCGGTCTTGGATCTCAAAAATATCAAAAACCACATGTTTGAGCGTACGAAAAAATCCCAGCGAGAAAAATCCCAAAATAACTATACCTACGATACCAAAAATACGCCGCGCCCCGATAAGTGGTTGTAGTATTGATTCTATAGTAGCAGTTCCACGATAAACATCACCTGATTGTGATTCGTAGGCAAAGCTGGGAAAGAGCTCTTGGCCATAGCGTACAATCTCGTTAAAGGCATGCTCGTACGATAAGACAAAACCAATGATCGAAATCATCAGCAGAATAAACGGTATGGCACAGATAAAGAGATTAAATGTGATAGCAGAAGCGTTAAAAAAAATGTCGTTATCCTTTGCCAGGGTTACGATGCGCCGCCAGAAATTCTTATACTTCTGCACTGTCAAATTTCGTAAGTTTAAACGTTTCTATTGAAGATGTTTGCCAATTTCTACCGGCCAACTTCGAGAAATTGGTATCAAAACAGTGTAAATACTACTTAATAATATAAAGATCAACACAACTGCTTGTCCATGAGTACCAAGACAAAATCGCTTACGCCGCTGATGCGTCAGTATCATCATATAAAAGAAGAGCATGAGGGTGCGATATTACTATTTCGTGTGGGCGATTTTTATGAGACTTTTGCTGATGATGCTGAGCTGGTAAGTGAGGAACTGGGGATTACTCTTACCAAACGAAATAATGGCAGTGATCAAACACCGCTGGCAGGCTTTCCTTATCACGCCCTGGATACCTATCTTCCAAAATTAGTTAAAAAAGGGTATCGGGTAGCCGTATGCGAGCAGGTTGAAGAACCTTCGGAAGCCAAGAATGCCGGCCGAAAAGTAGTGAACCGAGAGGTTACCGAAATTACCACTCCCGGCGTTACCATGTCGGAAAAATTACTCGAGCACAAGCGCAATAATTACGCTGCTGCAATCTATTGGGAAGACGATCGTGCGGGTATTGGGTTTGCAGATGTGTCAACAGGAGAATTTTCGCTCAGTGAAGTACCTGAAGAGCAGCTTAATGATCTGTTGCAATCTATCACTCCCGCAGAATTATTGTTGCCAAAGGATTTAAAAAATGATGTACCGGAATTTTTGTTGGATTATAATCTCACCTTTATTGAAGAATGGGTATATGAAGGAGATTATGGCTATGATTTACTGACAGATCATTTTGAGACGCACTCGTTGAAAGGATTTGGTGTTGAGGATCAAGAGGTTGCACAAGTAGCTGCCGGCGCACTGATGCACTATATTCAGGAGACCCAAAAAGCATCACTGGGTCATATCAAGCGCTTGCAAAAGTTCGAAAACAATGACTATATGGCCCTTGACGGTTCTACAAAACGGAACCTGGAGCTTACCACAACTATCCAGGAAGGGGCCAGTGAAGGTACGCTTATTAATATCCTTGATGATACGGCTACAGCCATGGGTGGGCGTCTGTTGCGCAAGTGGATCATGCGTCCCCTTAAAAGTTTAGAACCTATCCGAAAGCGATTGAATGCCGTTGAAGCACTGGCGACCCATCACGATGCGCGCGAAAATTTGCGCGAAGAACTGAATAAGGTAGCCGATCTTGAACGGCTTATTTCACGTATTTGTGTAGGACGAGCCAATGCCCGCGACTTGATGAAGCTTAAAGAGTCATTGGGACAGATACCGCTCGTTAAGATGCAATTCAATCATCTCGATGAACCGCTGTTGTCTGATATTTTGGATCGCATGGAGCTGCTGATTGAAGTGCAAGAGCGTATTGAGGAAGCTATTGCCGAAGAGCCCCCTGCCAGCGTGCGCGACGGTGATATTTTTAAGGATGGATTTAATGACGAGCTTGATGAGCTGCGTAATATTGCTCGTAACGGCAAAGATTATATCGCCGAAATTAAAGATGAACTGGCCGAAGAAACCGGTATCAGCTCACTAAAGGTAGGTTATAACAAGGTGTATGGATATTATATTGAAGTCACAAATACGCATGCCGACAAAGTGCCGGAAGAGTTTATCCGCAAGCAGACGCTGGTAAATTCTGAGCGATATATTACGCCTGAGCTTAAAGAGGTAGAAGAGAAAATACTGTCGTCTGAAGAACAGAGTAAGACGCTTGAATATGAGCTTTTCGAAGAACTGCGCGTTGAGATTGCCGGTTATGCCGAGCAGATTCAGCAAGTGGCCGAGGCGATTGCCCAAATCGATTGTTTGCAGAGTTTTGCAGAGGTGTCCTACCATAACAATTACTGTAAGCCTGCTATTGCCGATGATCAGAAAATTGATATTAGCAAAGGACGACATCCGGTAGTGGAGCAGATGCTGCCGCCGGGCGATCCGTTTATTCCCAATGACATACATATCGAGAATGAAGACGAGCAGATTCTCATTATTACCGGGCCCAATATGGCAGGGAAAAGTATCATTCTGCGACAGACAGGACTAATTGTGTTACTTGCACAGATCGGTTGCTTTGTACCTGCCGACGAGGCCCATGTTGGTTTGGTGGATAAAATATTTACCCGTGTGGGAGCATCTGATAATCTTGCTGCGGGCGAAAGTACCTTTTTGGTAGAAATGAATGAAGCAGCAAATATCCTGAATAACGCTACGCGTAATTCCTTGATTCTATTGGACGAAGTGGGTCGTGGAACTAGTACTTTTGACGGTCTGAGCATTGCTTGGTCGCTGGCTGAATATCTGCACAACCAGCCTTCGGTGGCGGCAAAAACGCTCTTTGCTACGCACTACCACGAGTTGAACGAGCTCGAAAATATGTATGAGCATATAGCTAATTATAACGTATCGGTCAAAGAGCATGACGATAAAGTAATTTTTCTGCGGAAGCTGGTGCGCGGCGGTGCCGATCACAGTTATGGCATACAAGTAGCTGATATGGCAGGCTTGCCGTCCATCGTTATTGAACGAGCTAAAGAAATTTTGTCGAATCTCGAAAGTCACAGCTTGGATGTGACCGATAGCAACGGTACGCTCGAAGAGGGTGCCCAGAAAAAGAAAGCGGCCGTCAAAAAAGCGGCTGAGGAGATGGAAAAGCAGGGGCAGATTGCCCAGCCATCACTTTTTCAGGCACAGCTCGATCCCAATACCGAGCAGCTTATCGACAAGCTCGAAGCCTGCGACCCTAATCGGATGACCCCCATCGAATCATTGATGCTCGTCTCGGAGCTTAAAAAGCTGGTGGATAAACGTAGTTGATCAATTATCGGATAATGCCTGCATTTTTCTCTGAAAAATGTATTCATAACTGCGTCCGAATGAAGATGGAATCTGAAGGTCTTTAAGTTGGTTCTCGATCTTATTTATTCTTTTTTGGAGTGATGCCCCCTTCCATTTAGTTTTTTCTATTTGTCCTCCCAGCTGTTGTTGTTGATTATTAATTCGTTTTAGTAGATCAAGCCCGCGGCCAGGGTGATAGCCAGCGCGATAGGTATAGGCTACCGCCCAGTAGTCGGCGTCATATTCATATTCATCCAGCCGATCTTTAACCGTGTATTCATACATCTGATTGGCCAGTTTAGTGAGTTCGGCCTCCACCTTTTTGTATTTTTCTTTGCGCTCTCCAATCTCTTGGTTAAGCTCTTCAAATTGTTGTTCCGCCTTGATTTTTGGTTTGCGCTTTTCGGTTTCTTTGATGCCGTGATTATGGACAATATGTGCTAGTTCGTGGGCAGCGAAGAAGGCAAACTCGGCTTCGTTTTTGATCAGTTTAAGTAAGCCCCTGGATACAAATATGGATCCATTTGGTGAGGCATAGCCGGTGATGGACGTTGAATCTAAAATATAGACTTGCACGGGGGTTTCGTAGCGGTGTGAATTTTCGGCAATGACAAGCGTAATATGAGTTAAATACTGTTGCAGAGCCTCATTTTCGACAAGCCCCTGCTGGGCAATAACATTGGCTATGCCCCATCCTGCTTGTTCTCTAAGTGGATCTAATCCCGCAGCTTCATTGGCTTTAAGTTCAAAGCGTGATTGTGCCTTATCCCAACTCCAGTTCTGTAGTCGCTGGTTTCGAAATTCTTTATAGGCCGAGGGCGAAACAAATCCGTCAAAGTTCTGCAACAGATCTGTATTTTTTGATTCTGTTTTTTGAGAGGTAAAGTCCTTGGCAAAACCTTTGACAGCTGCTGCAACCTGAGCTTGCGAAGCAGAGGGAGTCCCGGCGGAGTCAGTTTCTCCATCAGCAAGCTCATCAAAAGCATCCTCAGCGCTTGTCTTTACTTGGTCTTGGTCAGGAGATGTTCGTTTTTCAGTATCTTCGATATAGGTTGATCGCCTTGGAATCCACCCGGTTTTATTAGAGGCTTTAATTTTAAGCCACTGTTGTTCTTCGTCCATTTTTTTAGCCGTAGCCCCGGATTTTAGCCGAAGCAATAACTTATAATAAGAACCCGGTCCGTTGCGCATATCTACGCTAGACTTTACAGTGATTGGTGCAATACGGCTTGTGGCTGAAATGGCGGAAAGCCCCAGTACAAGCAAAAGCATTAGAGCTGTATATGTTGATAATCGGTTCATGATGATACTCTCTATTTTGTTTTAAGATGAAATACCCCATTCCAATCATCAGGCGGAGGAGTGTTTTTAAATTCTTCACACCGTTCAATGTAGGTTTGTGAAGGTCCGTCTTCAGGCAAAATATCAAAGACGTCGCTAAAATGTTTAATTGCCTGATTCCACTGCCGGTTAAGATAGTATTCCATTGCCCGATTATAAATCTCAGTAGCTTCTTTTAGGGAGGTAAGATCGTTTTCGGATGTCTTTTCCGCCATTAGTTCATACACCTTCACTGGTTCGGTTTTGCCCTTTACAACCAGCAGATCCAGTTGCCGGCAAAGAAACTGATCTTTAATCTGTTGATACGTAGGTTCGGCAATCATGGCCTTGGTGTTAAATGTTTTGTTAGCAGCTTCAAGCCGGGCAGCTAGGTTTACATTGTCACCCAAAACGGTATAGTTAAATCGATTGAAAGACCCAATATTTCCGACAATCATATTGCCAGTAGCAATGCCAAACCGAGCATGAGTAGGAGTATCCTGAGGGGTTAGCTGGTCCACTTTTTCAATCATCTGCAGAGCACTGCGGCAGGCCAGTTCAGCATGATTATCCTGGGCAATGGGGGCTCCCCAAAAAGCCATAACCGCATCACCGATATATTTGTCAACGGTGCCTGCGTTATCAAAGATGATGTTGGTCATGGCACCAAGATATTCGTTTAAAAACTTCACCAGTTCTTTGGGCGGCTTGGATTCCGAAATGGTCGTAAAACCCGCTAAATCAGAAAAAAGTACCGTAAGTCGTTTTTCATGTCCGCCAAGCGTAAGCAGCTCAGGCTGATCCATTAACTGTTTTACAAACTCGGGCTGTACATACTGGCCAAATGCTGATTTTATTTCCTGCTTTCGCTTTTCTTCGGCGAAGTATTTATAGGCTGCACCACCGCTGTACGTAAGCACACTCACCACAATATACATGCCGGTAGACAGCCAAATCCGCTCATAGGCAAAAAAGGCAATCCCGGCCCCAAGAATAATACTTAGTATACCTACCATTGAGATTGCTCCATTTAGTGGACGACTGTAGGCGATGAGGAAGGGAATGCCAAGTGAAAGAAGTAAGAGAATTATTATTTTAACAATGGTAGGCCATTGTGTTACAAAATTTTGGCCAATTAAATTATTTAGGATTGTCGCTTGAATCTCCATACCCGGGAAAGCTTCGAGCGAGCTCATAGGAGTACTCTTTATGTCTCCGAGTCCAGCTGCCGAGGCGCCCACAAGCACAATTTTGCCTTCAAAAACTTCGGGCGGAACGGGGACATCTGCTTGTGGATTGCGCTTTTTTTGAATAGCACTTTGCACTACAGCGTGAAATGAATAATAGGGAAAGGTGCCGTTTTGTACACCACCCTTTTTGTACCAGTTGATGAGATAATCTCCGTTTTCGAGCAGTGGTATTTCTATATTATCTACCCGAAGACCGTCATCGGTCCACTTTATTTCTACAGAATCTGACTTGGTCGCTAAGTAAGCGGCCATCGAAAGGGTGGGAACAGAGCCTTTGTGAGCCAAGCTGTCGAACAGATGTACTGAACGGATAAGTCCGTCGCTGTCAGGTTGAAGGACTGTATTGCCTAATGCCTTCGCTGCTTGTCCAAACGGAGTGATTGGACGAGAGTTCAACAGGTGGGGTTGCCTGTATGGGGGTTGGCCCGCGATTGAATAGCTTTTAATATTTGGATATTCATGCAGGGCAGAAGTGATGGAATCGGCACTGGGAGTTGATTTAAACGCCAGAATTCCATTCTGGGCATTAGCCAGTGTGTTCGCAAAACGCCGGTCGCTCGCTGAACCCGATATATTATTACGATTGAAATCAGGTGTATCAAAAAGAATATCGAAGACAGTGAGTTGGGCTCCCGAGTTGGTAAAGTATTCAGTTGCAACCTGATAGAACTCACGGGGCCACGGCCAATACATGCCGTTTTTATTGAAGTACGAAAGACTTTTTTCATCAATTGATACTAATACAATCTTGTTATTGGGATCTTCCTGCTGAAGATATCGGAATTTATAATCGAGTATTAGCTGGTCGAGCGCATCGAAGGTATGGGTAGAAAATCCCACTAGGCTCACTATAAAAAAACTGAGACCAAGAAGTATTAGGTGTATGTCCTTGTTGGAACTGCTAATAATTCTCTCTTTTTAAATTGATTGATCCCTATTACATCCAACTAATGATTGCTCTAATGTATAGAATATGTTACAGAAAAAGCAATCAGCAATTGTCGGTTCTGTTTGCTTACCAAGATATGCTTACTTCCAATAAACAACTATACTCCCGACTGACATCGAAAAAAATAGCGGAATCGGGGGCATATGAACTGCTCAATAGTATGCTTCATATGATTGATGAGGCGGCACACTTTGTACACCTTGAAGGCCCCAAAAGTCAATCAGAAAATATTAAACTTTCTAAATAACTAAAGAAGAATACAGCCATGGGAAATTTGATAATACCACTGTGCTTATTACTGGTGGTGCCGGTGGTATTGGTCGGGAAATAACACATCAATTTCTTGATCACGGAGCTACTGTAGAGCTTTGGGATTTGGATAGCAAGATGGATAATGACTATTACTGAGCAATGGAAGGGGCAAGGACCCACTGCACATTTTGGAAAAGTGGGTGTAACAGATTGCCAGGAAGTTACTGAGGCACGAGATAAACTGTTAGGTTCGGCTTCAATGGAAAGCCCCTACTGGATTTCTGTAAAATTTAATTTTAACGGATTCCGGTCTTAGCAATAATACGATATCATGCTATAAAGCCTGTCATCTTTTAAGAGCGGGCTTTTTTATGGCTTATGCTAGTAGCATGATTTAATATAATGCGTTTTTAAATTCGTACTGCGTATTGCGTATCTTCCTGCGTTATCTGTAATACGTAATTTTAGTATTGAAAACTTCTGCCAAATATATTGCCGACCGAATCCGTCTGATGATTGCCACCAAGCAATTTCAGGTGGGAGAGACCCTGCCATCCACGCGTCAACTTGGGCAACAGCTGGATTCCAGTTTCCATACCGTACGTAAAGCTTATCATATCTTGGCCGATGAAGGACTCATTCGTAGCGAGCGCGGTAAAGGATTTATTGTAGAGCGCCAGAATACGAACCTTGATAAGGCCGACCGGCTGGAAGTGGGAGCCGATAAGATGCGCAGCCTCTTGGAAGAACTTATTGGCTATGGACTGGACGAATCCGAAATTGATGAGCTGTTTCAGGAACAGCTAAGCTTTATGGAGTGGCCGGATCGTATTGAAACATGTGCCAGTATTGGAGAAACTGATGAACTGGGAAGCATGTTGGCCGAAGCCATTCAGCAGGAGGTAGGTGTGCGCAGCCGGGTGCTTAATGACAATCAATATAATGAGACCGTCAAATATGATGCGTTGTTTGTACCTATCCAGCTGGTGAATAAGTTTAATGATTTTTCAGAGCAAGGACGGCTGTTGCCCATTGTTTATAGCATTGATCCCGATACACTGCTTTCAGTTGTGGATCGTGCGGCCATAGAAACAATAGGGCTGGTAACGGCTGACGATGAAACTATCCCTAAAATTATTAAAGAGTTGAAAGTAAGCATAAAATTCGGAGGCTCATTTGTGGCAGGAGCTACTTATGGAAGTTCACTGCCGCTGTTCGTAAGAGAAACCGATCTGATTTTATATACCTCTGAAAGTGCTAAGCTTGTAGAGCAGAAAATTCCTGAACGGAGGCGCATCAAGTTGGAGTATCGCATTTCGGAACAGAGCGCAAAAACCATTCGTGCCGAACTGTGGGACCAGTAAAAAATTGAGAATTAAAAATGAAGAATTATAAACGAGTTTGATTTTTATCCCCCATCTTCAATTTCCAGTAACCAGTAACCAGTAACCAGTAACCAGTAACCAGTAACCAGTTGTCTGATAAGAAGATCAAAAAAATAATAAATCGAGCTGTTCAGGCGGTGAATGCCGAGATTGAAGCTGTGCGTGAAAAGCCGGCCCGCGATGTGCTATACGATGGAACCCGGCTCGAGGATCATCCGCCCGATACTTTTTACTACCAGTTCGAATCTCAGAACCGTTCTCTTCGGTTTGCGGAAGTGATTACAGCTGATATGGATGAAGAAGATGAGCTGGAATTGTATCCCGTTGAAGTCAATGACAAGAAGGTGGTGCTGGATTTCCCTCACAATATGGGAGCAAATATTCCAAAAGTGAGTATAGAATGGGAAAACGACTTTGTGCTTCGACGGTTACTTATGGAGCTTAAAAAAATGCTTAGCTCAGACAATGATGATCCGCGAAAGCGGATGGAACGGCTGTTTTATCCAGATAATGATGCCCATCACGACGAGGATGACCAAATTCGGGTGTTGGATGACAGCCGCCGGAACGATGCCCAGCATGAATCGCTGATCAAAGCACTGCAAAATCAGGTGTTGTATGTTTGGGGACCGCCGGGTACGGGAAAAACATCAACGCTGGGGTTTATGATTGCCAACTATCTTATCAAAGGGAAGCGTGTCCTCTTTGCGGCTAATACCAATCGAGCAGTGGATGTAGGATTATTAAGTGCACTTAAAGCACTTACATCCGTAGAAAAAGAACATCTGGAAGAAGAGATTACGCGTTTTGGAGAGATAGCGTTAGACAGTGAGCGGCTGGAAGATGTGCTTTTTGAGCAGAAGATGCAGAAAAAAGATCGCAAACAAAAAGAGGAAGCTGGTAATCTGGATAACCTGCTGGGCGAATATCAGAAATTGCAGGAAGAGATCGATACGCTCATAGATCACGATGAAGAGGTACCAGAGGAACTGGACGAGCGCATTAATATGCTGGGGCAGCGGCTGGATGAGTACGGTGGCGAAGCTGCAGTAGAAGAAAAAATAGATCAACTGCGGACTGTCAATGAGCGGGTAGAGCTGGAGCGTATGCAGCTGGTGGCCACGACGTTGGCCAAGGTATGTACGTCGGATCTGTTTAATGGTCAGCATTTTGATGCAGTGGTTATTGACGAGGCTTCGATGGCAAACTTGCCTTATCTGATGGTGTTGGCGGCCAAAGCGAAATCGCATATCGTGGTAGTGGGTGATCCTATGCAATTGCCACCCATTGCATTAACGGATGATATTGATGCTCGCAATTTTCTGGAGGAAGATATTTTTACCTTTGCATCCAAAGCTGAAACTACTGAAGATTTGTTTGACTGGCACGACCAGCATCGCCCGCTCACTACTTTTTATGATACGCAATATCGGCTTAATGAAGACTTAGCTGAGGTGCTGAGCACGGTGTTTTATGAAGGACGGCTGGAGACGGCAAGTCCAGATAAGGAGTCAGATCCGATGATTGGCCAGCAGCAAAGCAGCAATACTACAGTCAATGTTATTGACAGTCAAAAATATGGGCCGCGGCTTACCCAAAAAGATGAAGACAAAGGATTTCAGCCAGTCAATGAAGTGCATACTAGAATATTGCTCAAAATACTCAAACGATTGGTGATAAAAAATCACGTACCTGTGGATGAGATTGGCATTATTGTACCTTTTCGCAGTACAGTGTATGATATCCGTAATGCGCTGTACAATAATGATTACGGGATGGTTGAAGTGGGCACCATCCATACTTTTCAGGGGCGTGAAAAAGATGTGGTCATTTTTGATACCGTGATGAGCGGTGAAGAGCAATACGGCCGGCGCCGACATTATTCAGTACGTCCTTTTGATGAAGAAAAAAATGGACTGGCCGTACCTCGGCTGCTCAATGTGGCATTTTCGCGAAGCAAAGAGCGACTAGTGATTCTAGCTGATATGGATCACATCAACAAGGTATATGCCGATAAGATTTTGGGCAGGTTGTTGCATGATTTCATGGAAAAAGAAAAGGACACGAAAGACTGATATTCTAACAGTGGCTGTCATCCTGGAAACCTTATTTCGCTGCTCTGTTTCGGATTAAGACTTGGGATGCTGTGGTTAAGCATTGATGGGTGCTTGGAAAAGAGACGGCCCGGTTAATCAAAATCGCCTTCTTCATAGCGGCGGCTGTAGCGTTGTTCGTTAATTCGTTTGTGACCACTTAACCGCTTCGGATCAATAGCGCCCAGTATCATTTCGCGTTTGCCCAGTGCCCCCTGTGTTTTGGCAATCTTCCATCCCGCCCACGCCATTGCGCCCTGTACTTTTGAGGCCGCACAATAGGTGGAAAGAATGACATCACCGGCACTCAGGTTGTAGAGTTTTTCAAACACATTGCCTGTCCATAGGTTTGGGTTCGTATCCGGTGAAAAGGCATCGTGAAAAATATAGTTTGCTTGAATTCCCTCTTGAGATAGATCAGCAAAAAATCCGTTAAAAAGATGAAAGTCGATATGTTCCCCCATTAAAAAATGATTCATACCCAATTGTATATCATCGAAAACAGAAATAACTTCTTGCGCAATTTCGGGATTGTTCAGATGGTTGTTGTAATTTAGGTTTTGGGCAGTGATGGGATTCAGGGGATAGGCTTCTACGGAATAATAGTCCACTTTTGTATCCGGGTATTGGCTTTGGCAGTAATCCATCAGCAGCATGAGGTTGAGCCCCGTGCCGAAGCCTACTTCAAGAATAGTAATGTGGTCATGTTGGGCAAGAGCATCCAGCAGGTTGTTTTGTTTAAAAAAAACATATCGGCTTTCTGCCACAGCACCATTGGGGTTGTGAAAATGCTGGTCAAATTGCTTAGAATAAACGGTGTGAGAGCCGTCGCGGGTAGCTTCAAGTCGGTGTTCTGATTTAGAATCGGTCATTCAAAGAAGTGGCCAATTTTGATTACATTTACTATCGGATAGCTAAAATAGAGCGAAATTTATAATTACGCACATCCAAAAGATGAAAGATATGGAAGTTAAAAATATCAGGGAAAAGGCCGAAAAGTATCATCCGGAGATGGTGGAAATGCGCCGGCACCTACACCGCAATCCTGAATTGAGTTTTAAAGAATATGAGACCACTGATTTTATCATTAATAAACTTAAAGAGCTTGGTATTCCGGTAGATCGTCCGCAGGAGACCGGATGCATTGGTATTATTGAAGGAGGAAAACCTTCAGACAAAATGGTAGCCCTGCGGGCTGATATTGATGCCCTGCCCATTGCCGAAGAAGGGGATCATAAGCAAGAGTTTATGTCTGAAAATCAGGGTGTGGCCCATTGCTGTGGGCATGATAGCCACACCGCTAATCTGCTGGGTACGGCTAGCATTTTGTCTGATTTAAAAGAGCATATCGAAGGTACAGTATTGCTGATATTTCAGCCGGCTGAGGAGAAACTGCCGGGCGGCGGCCGTCTGCTTTCTGAGACCGGATATCTGCAAGATAAGGGAGTGGACGTGATTTATGGATTGCACTCCGAACCTAATTTGGAGCCAGGCAGAATAGCAACTCGGAAAGGTCCGCTGATGGCGCGTCCTGATGAATTTAAGATTGAAATTATTGGAAAAGGCGGACATGCAGCATCTCCGCATGAGGCAGTAGATCCTATTGTGATGGCTAGTCAGGTGGTAAATCAGCTGCAGACGATTGTGAGCCGTAGCGTAAATCCCACCGATCCGGCGGTAGTGACCGTCGGGAAGATCAGCGGGGGATCGGCACATAATATCATCCCCGAAAAAGTAGAGATGATTGGTACTGTGCGGACCTTTGCAGAAGAAACGGCGAATATGATCAAAGACCGTATTGAAAAAATTGTGAAAGGAGCAACGGAGTCCTCGGGTGGCAGCTATACTTTTGATTTTAATTACGGATATCCCGCCGTAAACAACACCGACTGGGCAACAGATATTGTAATCAATTCGGCCAGCGATCTGCTTGGTGCTGATAATGTAAATCTTTTGGATGATCCCATCATGGCAGGTGAAGATTTTGGGTTTTATCAACAGGAATTCCCCGGCGCTTTTTTCTTCTTGGGCAGTGGACGCCAAGAAAGTGGGTCAACATACAGTTGGCATCATCCGCAGTACAATGTTGATGAAGAATGTTTTAAGACCGGGGCAGCGCTGATGGCATCGTTGGTTTTTAAGGAACTTCCTAAAGAGTTGTAACCGCAGAGAATACCGAGGATTCGCTGAAATGACCAAATGATTTAAGTCTATCAGGGTATCGGTGTGGAAGTCCTCTCAGTATCTCTCTTAGATCTGGATATATATTGTTCATTTGTTTTAATGTAAACGCTGACTTTTCGTAATGCCGGGTATGTAAGCAAATAGAAACATGCCACTAATTTCAGGTTCAAGATTAAGATGGATAATGAAGTTTCGTTTTGGGAACAAGATTCTTTCCTCAAACCATATGATTTAATCGTGGTGGGAGCGGGCATTGTAGGGTTGTCATCAGCTCTCTTTTATAAGCAGTCCCATCCCGATACACGAGTGGCTGTTTTAGAGCGTGGGTTTTTGCCGCAGGGAGCCAGTACGCGTAATGCTGGCTTTGCGTGCGTGGGATCTGTCGGTGAGCACTTGGCAGACATGGATAAAGAGTCTGAAGCTAATATTAAAAAACGTATCCGTCGGCGGTATGAGGGACTCAAATTACTTAAGTCAACATTAGGCGAAAAAGAAATTGGGTACGAGCATTGCGGTGGATATGAGTTTTTTCGATCAGAAGAAGATTTTAATAACGTAGCCCCGCATATCGATCAGTTTAATCGCTGGATGTTTGAATTGGTTGACGAAGAAGAGGTGTATGAAGCGCGGAAGCTCCAAGACTATCCCGTAATTTACAACCGGCTGGAGGGGGCACTTCATCCCGGAAAGATGATGCAAACCTTAGCTCAAAAGGCCAGCCGGGCCGGAGTGGAGATAAAATGGAATACCACCGTTGACAGCATTGCCAAAGATGGCACGGTCCATTTAGAGGGCGATTATAGTTGTGAGGCCAATCAGGTTTTAGTTGCCGCCAACGGTTTTGTGCCGAAGCTTTTGCCGGAGATTGATATCCGGCCGGCACGAGGGTTATTATTTGTTACAGATAATATTCCAAACCTGAAATGGAAGGGCATTTTTCATCATGACAGGGGGTATGTCTACTTTCGAAATATAGATGATCGTTTGCTTATTGGCGGAGCACGTAATCTGGATAAAAGTGCCGAGCAGACTGATAAATTTGGTGAGAATACCACGATAAAAAATTACTTGACTAACTTTGCATCCAATGTTTTGAAGTTGCCTGATGATTGGCAAATTGACAGGCAGTGGTCGGGCATTATGGGGTTTACATCTACCAAGACGCCCGTTATTACACAGCTTGATACTCACCGTTTTGTGGCGGCCGGCCTTAGCGGTATGGGTATTGCCATTGGGATGGATGTGGGACGGAAGGCGGCCGGAAAACTTCAGTAAATATTCACAAAACCTATCTACCATGATTAGTCGAAAAAACTTTCTAAAGCTCACTGCTTTAGGAGGGTTTGCTCCCTTTCAACGTTTTTCATCTAGTTCATTCATGTCATTTTCCGGTACCGTAAATAAGCCTCTTGTGATCTCCACGTGGAGACATGGTGTTGCGGCGAACGAAGCTGCCTGGAAGGTGCTGGCTGATACTGGTTCGGCCCTGGATGCGGTTGAGGCCGGAGTGCGTGTGACCGAGGCCGATCCTGATGTACGGACGGTGGGATACGGCGGGCGTCCGGATCGTGATGGATATGTAACCCTCGATGCCTGTATCATGGATGAGCAAAACCGTTGTGGATCGGTTGGAGCGCTGCAGCATATTATGCATCCGATATCAGTGGCACGAAAAGTTAAAGAAGAAACACCCCACGTGATGCTGGTGGGGGAGGGCGCTCTGGATTTTGCCCTGGAGCAGGGATTTGAAAAGCAGGACCTGTTGACTGAAAAGTCCAGAAAAGATTGGGAGCAGTGGAAAGAAAATGCCGAATATCAGCCTGAGGTCAATATCGAAAATCACGATACCATTGGCTTATTGGCCATCGATAAGCAAGGCGATCTTTCGGGAGCTTGCACTACGAGTGGTACCGCCTGGAAAATGCACGGTCGAGTAGGTGATTCTCCGCTTATCGGCAATGGGTTGTTCGTGGATAATGAGGTAGGCGCTGCTGCGGCAACCGGATTGGGTGAAGAGATTATCCGCACCTGCGGGAGCCATGCCGTAGTTGAAAATATGAGGCGCGGCGATGATCCGAAAACCGCGTGCAAAAAAGCGACCCAACGCATCGCTAATAATAATGAGTCGCTTGAAAATGTTCAGGTGGGATTTATAGCGCTCAACAAACGGGGTCAATTCGGGGGCTATAGTGTACAACAGGGGTTTGATTATGCGGTTCACAGCTCAAATGACAATCAGCTAATAAAATCTCAGCACCTAATTTGATATTAAAGGATAGGACTGATAAATGGGATTCCGAGCCTGAGCCCCCGCAAAATAAGGATGATGCCTACGATAGCGATAAAGTAAGGAGACCAGTTTTTCAACTTTTGTCGGGTACTTACTGGTATTAAGTTGCCCGCCAGACTGATACTCAGCATGGCCGGAATGGTCCCCATCCCAAAACCTGCCATGAATAGGGTGCTGTTTTCAACTGCTCCAAACGTTATGGCTGTGGCCAAAGCCATATAGACAAATCCGCAGGGCAACAACCCGTTCAATATTCCAACCACAAATAGAGAACGTATCCCCCCGCGACTAAATAGGCGTTTGACCAAATTTGTGCCACGACTGATAAATTTGCCCGGAAGTGATTCCATCTTTTGAAGAAGAGCTCGAAACTGGTTCCAGATCAGCGCCAGCAGCAGTACGGTTCCCATCCCGATGGAGAGTCCTTGTTGGTAGCCGCTAATAGAGACCATCCTGCTAAGCCAGCCGACGATTACTCCGAGAATGGTATAGGTTACCACTCGTCCGGCATTGTAAGTGAGACGTGATAAGAAAAACCTGGTTTGCTTATTGGATTGTTGCGGCAATGCCAGGGCAATTGGTCCACACATACCTACACAGTGGAAGCTGCCTAAAAACCCAAATGTAATGCCTGCTAGTATCCACTCCATTATGTCAGTTAATTGTAAAAAACTGATCTAAATTAACAAAAGTATTTGACCTTAACTCGAGTAAATATTTAATTGACCGTGTTCGAAAAATTGGTGAAATAATAAAATTTTGGTTTATGACTGAGGGAACAGCAAGCTCTTCCGATTCCAAAAGCCCATCAAAAAGTTGGGAACAAAGAAATCCGGAGATTGAACGAGAAATTACCATTGATGAGTATAATCCCAAAGGCACGCTCACATTGACACTGCTATACCTCGCTATTATAGTGTTGATGTGGGTCTTCATGTTTTTCGTTGAATTTGGTGGTAATGCTCCATCTATTATTGGGTAACAAAATAAAGAATAATTCTTATGCACATTCACAAATTTGAGCGTTTTTGGATTAAGCTTTCGTTTGGTTTAATCGCCTTTTTTATTGCAAGTGTGATCTACGGTTTTGTATCTATGGATCTGAAGGTTGTCGGCGATTATCAAACGATCGATCCCCAGAATTTAGGGGAAACTGAATTTGCAAAAACCGGAGTAAGGGAGGTGACTAAAAATGGGCAAACGGAGTATGAGGTATATGTAAAAACTATGCAATTTGCTTTTCAGCCCGGCACTGCCAGTCCAATTGTCGTACCTGCTAATACGCGTGTAACATTTTACATCACCAGTCCTGATGTCCTGCATGGTTTCGACTTGGCAGGCACGAATATAAACACTATGGCTATTCCGGGACAGGTTGCTAAGTTGACTACGATTTTCCCGGAACCTCGTGAATATGGAATCGTTTGTAATGAGTATTGTGGACCTGCCCATCATATAATGGAAGGCAAAGTTAAGGTAGTACCTAAATCTGAGTTCGATAAAAGTAATCTCGTTCAATGACATTTATACATAAGTATCCTAAAGCGGCTAAAGTATCCAAAGCAAATTTTATTGTAGCCTTTATAGCCTTGGCTATTGGTGGCTTTTTTGGTTTTATCCAGGCATTACACCGTACGGATGTGTTTCGTGGGTTTGTTAATTCTGGTGAATACTATACGCTGCTTACCGGTCACGGTGTATTGCTGGCACTTATCTTTACCACCTTCTTTATCGCGGGTTTGTTTGTATGGGGCGTGACACGTAGCCTGGACCGAGAACCCGAAAATATGGCCTACACTTGGTCGTGGTTTTGGCTGATGGTCATTGGAACGGTGATGGCAGCTTTTACCATTCTCGGTGGGTTAGTACCTGACAGCTCCATCCGGGCAGCGGTATTGTACACTTTTTATCCACCGTTACAGGCACATCCGGCATTTTATATAGGTTTGGCCATGGTTGTGGTAGGATCATGGATGGCCGCTGCAGATTGGTTTTGGTCCTATAGCAAATGGCGTGATGATAATCCCACAGAGCGAATACCCATCCTGTCTTTCATGACATTGTTTACCATGCTTATGTGGTATGTTTGTACTATTGGGTTGGCTATTGAAGTGGTCGGGCTGTTAATCCCCTGGTCGCTGGGATGGGTTGTAGAAATTGAACCACTCTTGCCCCGAACGCTCTTCTGGTTTTTCGGACATGCTGTTGTCTATTTTTGGCTGTTGCCGGCGTATTATGTATGGTATGCTATTTTGCCAAAGCTTTCGGGAGGTCGGCTTTTTAGTGATTCAATGACTCGTATTGTATTTATTATTTTCCTCCTTTTATCAACACCCGTGGGATACCATCACCAGTATGCTGATGCGGGTATTTCGGTTGGATTTAAATTTTATGCCATGGCAACAACCATGATGCTCTTGCTGCCCAGTTTGATGACGCTCTTTACTGTAATAGCTAGTATGGAACACGGGGCGAAGCAGCGGGGTGGTAAAGGTTATTTTGCATGGATCAGTAAGTTACCATGGAATAATCCTGCTTTTGTAGGGTGTGCATTGGCGGGCATTATGTTCGCCGCCGGTGGATTCAGTGGTATGATTAATGCCGGGATGAATATAAACCTGTTGATCCATAATACGATCTGGATACCCGGGCACTTCCACTTAACTGTGGGAACTGCGGTTGCCCTTACCTTTATGGCTGTTACGTACTGGCTGTTGCCCCAGCTTACAGGACGAAAACTCAAATTCAAAACCTTAGCCCTGATACAACCTTATTCATGGTTCTTGGGTATGACACTGATGTCTAACGCAATGCACCGTGCAGGTTTGGCAGGTGTGCCACGTCGTACGGCCGAACCGGAATTTAATACCAATGCGATGAACTTTGAGCCCATTTTTGGGACCATGAGTGAAATGAAGTGGCAAATTGCTATTGGAGGGACAATCCTTTTGATTTCATTGATCCTGTTCCTCTGGGTGGTAATATCTTCATGGATGGCTGGACAGAAATCCGAAAAACCAGTCGATGATCATATTCCTGAGCCACTTTCCGGCGTTGAACATACACCGGCCATCTTGGATAATATGAAACTCTGGTTTGCATTGGCCTTGATACTTGTCGTGTTGGCATATTCGTTCCCACTCTGGGAGATGATACAGGACGGTATCTTTTCACCGGGTGCACTGCCTCGGCCATCCTAACATAGAGACATTTTGATTGCCGATGCGATGGGCTTCCCATATCTTTAGGGATGGATACGCATTAATGTCTAATGTCAGACAAATACATTTTTTGATTGTAGGCAATTTATGACTAATCAACCGGAAAAGTCCAGTGATGAAGAATCAAACAAAACCCTTGTTCGTGTTTTAGTTATTGTTGGTATAGGCATTCCCGTGCTTGTTGAGCTGTTGACCCTCTTTAACCTGATTAACGTTCAGCTTTTTGAGGATGAGAAAGTGGTCAAGCAGCACGCCCAGCCCGTTGAAGTACAAGAGTATATGATTGGTGATACTCTTTTTGCAGATACAGCTGTTCCCATCACTATTGCTGATATGTTGATTAAAGTTAGTACTCAATCCTGGAAATTTGAGCTGGCGCTTAGCCGATCTAGAAGAATAGCTTCTGCGGGATCTTCAGTTGCAATAGATAGCTTAAAATTAAAGAGCGGAGAGGTGTTATCCGACGCCCAGAAGTGGAAGATGGATAAGGCTTCCAAAGCAGATACAACAACATTCAACTGGTTGCTACCATCAGGAGATATGCCAACCATGTTGTATATGAGCGCCCAACAATCTTTGCCAAAAGATTCTACAAACAATCTGCAGCAGCAAGTACAGCTTGGTAAAATCCCGGTTCGTTATTCTCAGGATAGCGATTAGGTTTCTTAAGTTTTGATCTCCATCTTACGCGATGAATTGCTTACCACAAGCAGGCTGCTTGCAGCCATAGCTACTGCAGCAAAAAGAGGATTAATAATGCCTGCAATAGCCAGTGGGATGGTTATAATATTATAGAGGAATGCCCATCCTAGGTTCTGACGAATGCGATTTTTTGTTTTTTGAATAGTTGTAAATGCAGCTGGTATCAAAGATAGGTTGCTGCTTGGAATGACAACTTGTGCAGAGTCGGCCGCAATTGCCGTTAAATTTCCAAATGCAATACCCAGATCGGCCTTTGCCAAGGCCGGTGCATCGTTACTACCATCACCGGCCATAGCTACTATCCCCATCTGCCGAAGGTTACTAATAATATTCGATTTTGATTCCGGCTTGGCTTCGGTGAATAAAAAGTCTGGCTTTAATTGTTTCTTAATATATTCCCCCGCTTGCGAACTATCACCGGTTATTAGGGCAATTTTTTTGTCCTGTCGTTGCAAAGAAGCTATCACACTCGGAGCTTCTTCTCGAAGACGATCACCTACGATCAGTATACTCCGGATGTTATCATCCCAACCAATGCCGACTGGAATGTTGCCCTGCTGGCGACTTTCCTCAATTTTTGAAGAATGGAATTCATTAAGGGCAATCCCCTGTTCTTCGAGCCACTCAGGCTGACCCACATAAATCTTTTTGTCATCAATATATCCGCTTACACCTGATGTGAAGCTTTCAAAATTCTGGACTTCAATCTCATTATTCGAGTTTAATTCCGCAATAGGAGCTGCAACAGGATGAGAAGAGAAAGTCTCCAGACCGGCTGCATATTCCAGCGCTTGCTGGTTGGAACCGCGATCGAGTAGATGCATCTTGCCGGTTGTTAAAGTTCCCGTTTTGTCGAAGGCTACGATATCTGCTTCGGTTTCTTCTTCAAAAAGTGCAGCTGATTTAAAGATGATGTCATTCTCTAGCCCAGTTCTCATGCCAGAAGCAATGGCAAGCGGAGTAGCAAGTCCCAGGGCACAGGGACAAGAAACAATTAGTACAGCCAGAGCGGCAAGCATGGCGTTAGTTGCTGTACTTCCGCTAAACAGGTGATATCCAAAGGTACCGATACCCAAAAATATGACTACAGGTACAAAATAAGCCGCGATGCGATCTGCCAGACGCTGTTTGCCGGATCGGGAAGATTGAATATTCCACATTAGCTTCATCAGCTGATCGATAGTGCGCTGAGTATTGATATCCGGTTTAATAGTAAGCGCATTTTGTGTGAGTATGGTACCGCTCAATACATGATTGCCCGTTTGCTTGGACACGGGTTGCGATTCACCGGTTATTAGCGCCTCATTGACGACGCCTTCTCCATCTATGATGGTACCGTCGACGGGGATGCGTTCACCGGCTTTTACAATCACTTTATCATCGTGAGTTATATCTGCAATCGAGACTTTTTCCAGATGTCCATTTCTTTGCACAAAAGCGTGATCTAGTTTTTGCTCAGATAGTTTAGTGAGCAGACTTTGTTTGTTCGATTTGATACGTCTTTCATAGAAATTTCCGATGGATACTACCAGCACGATCGCCATTGTTACATCAAAGTAAATTTCGGCCGATCCCGTTAAAAGAGCCCCAAAGCTGTATAGGTAGGCACTGACTGCCGCTATAGCAATCAGAAGATCCATATTTGGTTTTAAGACCAATATCGAAACCCAGGCACCGCGGAGGATGGGGTAACCTGTATAAAAAAGTACAAAGGAGGTCATGACAAAGATATTGGAAATGAAAAAGTACTGTTCTGCATTAGTGAGTGGAACTAGTCCTTCGCCACCGATATATGTTGGATAAAAGAATAAGCTGTACAACAGTAGCCCGATGATGCCAAAAAATCCACCGATCATAATACGTACTACATCATTCCCATTATCTTCATCAGCTTGGGTATCAAGGTCTCGCAGGTTGTATCCCATCTTACTCAAGCGATCTGAGAAGTCCTCAAGGCCTATTTGCTCTTGATCATAGTAGATCTTAATCATTTCCGAAGTGTAGCTTGCCTCGCTTTTATAAATACCGTTCTGACGTTTTGCTATAGACTCGAGGAACGATTCGCAGGTAGCGCAGTGCATCCCGTCAACTTTAAAGAAGGCTTCTTCATACGATTCGGGGAGAGGCGTTTTTGTTTGTCCTTCTTTTCTGAGTTCAATAGTTTGGTTTTTCAGCTGCCGGGCTTTGTCCTCTTCCATATCCTGCAGAAGCTTGTACACGTGCAGGCAACCGTGGCAACAAAACACCCCGTCGATGTTATTTTCTTCAATCGGTGGATCTGGTGTTTCCAGTTCACATAATGTACATTTCTGAGAACTCATAGCTGAGCAGTTAATCTTCAGTAAATTCTTTTCTCAATTCTAAAAGTTCGTTCAACATCATTGCCGTAGCTCCCCACAGGGGCACGCGGTGTACATCCCAATAAGGTACTTCGTAGGTGTGTTGACCGAGCTCCCAATCTTCGACAACGAGATTTTCTTTGTGAGCGAGTGAATTGAGTTCTACAGCAAAAACTTCCTCCACCTCGGCGCGATTCAGGTTGAATACCGGGCGTTGATTCATAAATCCTACGACAGGAGTAACCCGATTTTCGGAATGGCTGACATACAGTTCACTAAGTTGTCCAATAGTAGTAACTGATTCGGGAGTAATGCCAATTTCTTCATGAGCTTCACGTAATGCAGTTTCTTCGGGCGATTCGCCTGATTCGGCACGTCCGCCGGGAAAGCTAATTTGTCCACCATGATCGATATCTCCGCTTCGCAGGGTGAGTACCAGTTCGAGTTCTTCTTGCTCGTTTGGAAAAAGAAGAACCAGTACGCTGCTTTGGTGAGCTTGTTCGGAGGGAGTCATTTTTCGACGCTGCCCGTCATTTTTTTGAGCGGGTGCCATTTTTAGCTGTGAAGGCCGGCCGGGCAGATTTTTAATCAATCGTTGTTTTAAAAATTTAACCAGCGGTTGCATGCAAAAGATTCATGATTGATTACATAGTGTTGTCTCGAAGGTATAATATAATTAGTTCATTGCCCAGTCCTGTTTTTAGAAGCCGTATTTTATTGGACTAATGTTTTTAAAAATTGTAAACCGGATAGTGATAGCTTGGTAATATAATGAGGCCTCCTGATGCTTTAAGCAACGATTTATAAATTATTTTGTAACATTTGGCTTGCCCGATAATCCTGTATAGTGATGGGACACAAAATTTTACAAAATAATGCCGAAAAATTTGGCTTTAGTTGGCAAAAACTCCAACTGTTTTTGTGTCCTCATTAACTGCCTGTGACAGGGCAAAATTTTAAATAAACACATACTATCTATGTTTAGTAGAACATTAAACAAGGTAAGCGCAATCTTTGTTGTTGCTCTTCTGGTAATAACAGCTTGCGATCAACCGGCAAACGTTCAACAGGAACAAGAAAAACCCAGTGATGCAAAGCTTGAAAAGCTTATGGACCGAATGGGTGATCCCATCGACGGGCAGTTTATTGTGGTCTTTGATAACAGTGCTGCTCAAAGTAAAGCGGCGCTTCAAAAGCGGTCGCAGAAAATAAATACTATGATGGGGAAATACAGTATTAGCAAGGATGCTGTAAAGAGCCGGTATAAAAATGTACTCGGAGGTTTTACGGCTAAACTTTCCAATGAACAACTTGCAGAACTACGTAATGACAAAAGCGTAGAATATGTCGAACAAGATCGTATTGTAATGCTTTCTCCTCCTAAAACTAATGACCATGCGCCGTGGTGGTGCTACTACTATGGTATTGGTTGCCATGATGACGGAGGTGGAAGTGAACAGGTTACTCCATATGGTATTGACCGTGTAGGTGGTGCAACGGCTAGTTCCGGCACGGCCTGGGTTATAGATACCGGGATTGATCTGGATCATGATGATCTGAATGTCGATCAGTCGCGAAGTGCCACTTTTGTATCTGGCACATCTTCGCCTAATGATGGGAATGGTCATGGTACACACGTAGCCGGGACCATTGCTGCTCTGGATAATGATATCGATGTTGTAGGCGTTGCTGCCGGTGCTTCGGTAGTAGCTGTTCGGGTACTTGATAGCAACGGAAGTGGAAGCTATTCGGGAGTTATTGATGGCATTGATTATGTAGCGGCCAATGCCTCACCCGGTGATGTTGCCAATATGAGTCTTGGCGGCGGTACTTCTACCTCCGTTGACAATGCAGTTTCAAATGCTGCAGGCAATGGTATTTACTTTGCACTTGCTGCCGGTAATGACGGTGCAGATGCCAATAACTCATCTCCGGCGCGTGTAAATGGTGCTAATATTTATACTATTTCGGCTATTGATTCCAATGACAATTTTGCGTCGTTCTCAAATTACGGGAACCCACCGGTTGACTATGCTGCACCGGGTGTTGACGTAGAGTCACTATGGATAAATAATAGTACTAATACCATTAGCGGTACTTCGATGGCTAGCCCGCATGCGGCAGGAGTACTGTTGGTTACAGGTGGTAACCCTACCAGTGACGGTACGGCCAATGGTGATCCTGATGGCACCGCTGATCCAATTATTCACCAATAAGTAGTAACACTTTTATTGGTCTTGGCACCTGTCTGAAAAGGCAGGTGCCTTTTTTATTTTATGGATTCACTTTATTACAGCAGCCATAGTTCGTATTTTCTGCACTTTATTACTTACAATCACAGATTTTATTATTTATGGACAAAAAGTACGACGTTTATGGTATCGGCAATGCCTTGGTAGATATGGAATTTGAAGTAGCAGAAGACTTCCTCGAAAAGCATAACGTTACAAAGGGTGTGATGACATTGGTTGATGAGGATACCCAAGCTCGGCTTATAGACGAAATCAATCACGAAGAAACCATTGAAAAGCCGGGCGGTTCGGCTGCGAACACAATCTTTGCTGTAAGTCAGTTTGGCGGCAAAGGGTTTTATTCCTGCAAGGTGGCAAATGATCGATTTGGTGATATCTATCTGGAGGATATGAATGAGGCCGGTATTGATACGAATTTTAAGCGCCAAGAGCGCGAAGATGGTATTACCGGTAAATGTTTGGTGATGGTTACCGATGATGCTGAGCGTACTATGAATACGTATCTGGGTATAACCTCTAACTTGTCGACAAAAGAGATTGACGAGCAGGCTATTCAAAATTCCGAATATGTTTATATTGAAGGATATTTGGTGGCTTCAGACAAGGGCTATGAAGCAATGAAAAAAACCAAAGAAATTGCCGAGCAGAGTAACGTTAAGACAACTCTTACGCTTTCCGATCCGGCGATTGTCGAGGGATTTAAAGGTCGGTTTGAAGAAATAGTCGGAGCTTCGGTAGATCTGTTATTTTGTAATGAAGAGGAAGCAAAAATATATACTGGCAAAGATGATCTGATGGAAGCGCGCGAAGCTCTTAAAAAAGAGGCTAAGCGTTTTGTTATTACACAAGGGAAGAATGGGGCTATGATTTACGACGGCGATACCTTTGTAGATATTGAACCCTATGATGTAAATGCTATTGATACGAATGGTGCGGGAGATATGTATGCCGGTGCTTTTTTGTACGGTATCACGAATGGAATGGGATATGCTGGCGCCGGAAAACTGGCCAGTCTAGCGGGATCCCGCATTGTTTCACAGTTTGGTCCGCGATTGAAATGGCACGAAGTACAGGAAATAAAAAATGAGGCGACTTCTACAAAGTAAATAAGCATTTTTTATGGGAACCATTGTTTTAGCATCGCGCAACAAAGATAAGATTGAGGAGTTACGGACAACACTGAAACCGCTGGGTATTACACTCAAATCAACCTATGATTTTCCGAAACTGGAAGAAGTAGTAGAAGATCGGGAAACGCTTAAAGGTAATGCGATAAAAAAAGCTCAGTATGTTTTTGAGGAGACAGGTATTGCTGCTCTTTCGGATGATACCGGACTCGAAGTTGATGCCCTCGATGGTCGGCCTGGCGTATATTCAGCACGTTATGCTGGCGAAGAATCGGACTATCAGGATAATGTGGACAAACTGCTGGATGAGTTAGAAAGTGTACCGGCAAAGAAACGTGGCGCACAATTTCGCACGGTGGTGGCATTTGTTACTGCTGATAACACCTATACTTTTGAGGGTATTTGCCGCGGTATCATTTTAACAAAAAAGTTCGGAGATGGTGGTTTTGGCTATGATCCCGTTTTCCGTCCCGACGATTACGACCATACTTTTGCTGAATTGGATCCGGAAATAAAAAATAGAATTAGTCACCGGGCAAAAGCGATCCAAAAATTTTACAACTGGGTGAAGCAACAGTAGGTTTTTGTTCTTAATCTGTTTAATAAGTGGATTTCAATTTGTTCAAGCTTCTACTCCTGAATGAAGAGATTGGAATGACTTTTCTGCGTGCAGTCTAATCTGGGAAAGATATCTTTCCAAAGGTTATTTTTTCTGAGGAATCCGGATCTATCATAAATCCATCACCCGACAGTGTTTCATTTGCTAATACTGCAAATACGACCGCCTCTTTGGCATCGGGATTGCATCCAATGGATGCAAAATTTTTGATCTGACAATTTGGAAGTTGTTCGGCAAGCCCATTCATTAACACAGGGTTGTGAAGCCCACCACCACTGATATATAATGTTGGAGGTGAATTTTTGCTGATGACTTTTTGAATGCTTTCACTGATTGTTTTAATCGTCAGTTGAGTCAGGGTTGCAATCAGATCTTTGGGAGCCAGGTTGTCAATTCCTTTTTGATCCAATTTTTTGTTTATCCAGCTGAGATTAAACTGTTCGGGTCCTGTTGTTTTAGGCAGTGGTTGTTGGAAATAGGGATCTGTTAATAGTGCTTGTAGAGCTTCGGATTGTACAGATCCCTGCTGGGCAATTTCGCCGTCAGTGTCAAAAGGCTTATTAAAATATTTATTGACTGCCGTATCTATAAGGGTGTTACCGGGGCCAGTATCGATTGTTGCTGTTTTTTGATGGGTATTTGACGGTGCGGGTAGATAAGTGAAGTTGGCGATACCACCGATATTCAGCAATATACGCTCCTCATTGTTATGAGCATAAAGTATCTGATCGACCAGTGCAGCCATGGGGGCTCCTTGGCCACCGCACGCCGTATGTTTTTGACGAAAGTCACTGAGTGTGATAATACCCGTCTTTTGCGCAATATGATCGCCATCTCCGATTTGGAGTGTAGCGTTGGGCATATCAGCTTGCCCGTGTTGTAATTTTGGGGCGTGATAAATAGTTTGTCCGTGACTGGCAATGCAGTCAATTTCTGTTGGATTAACGCCCCATTCATCAAGAACTTCTAAAACCAACTCTCCGTGGAGGTCACCAAGCCAGCTGTGCTGCAGACAAACATTTTTCAGTGAAACTTCTGGTACGGATACTATTTTTTGAAGGTACCTTTTGGTGTGCTCGTCGTACGATTTTGTAATAAACTCTTCTAAAGATACCGTTGTTTCCCGGCCATTGCCGGATATTTCACATAACGCTATATCTAATCCATCCAGTGAAGTGCCTGACATTAAGCCGATGATCTTGCTACTCGGTTTTTGAGCTACATGATGTAGTTTTTGAACGGATGAATTCATATATCATAAAGTTATTTGAGGGTTATAGATGCTTTAATCAACAGTATTTGAATCGTTAGTGCAATCAGAATATGTCTTAATTTTAATAAGGAAGTGTGTATAAAGTTATAGGAGTAGGTTCAGAAATCTCCAACTGTAATCATAGAAATAAATTACTATAATGGGATCTCTTAAAAATTAAATCAATTTACATCTTTGGAATTTTCTGTAGTAGATTACATCGTTATCGTTCTATACTTAGTTGGAGTGGCTGGGTTGGGAATTTATGCAGCCGGCCGACAGTCATCGACTGATGATTATTTTATGGGTGGCAACGACCTGCCATGGTGGGCTGTTATGTTTTCGGTGGTAGCGACCGAGACCAGTACACTTACATTTATTAGTATTCCGGCGGTGGCTTATGGGGGCAACCTTACCTTTTTGCAGATTACCTTGGGTTATATAGTGGGACGTATTATAGTCAGTAAGCTTTTTTTGCCAGCCTATGTCAACGGGAATCTCTCAACAGCGTACCAGTTTTTGGCCCAGCGATTTGGTGGCTCTATGCGGAATGCCGCCAGTACGGTCTTTATGATTACGCGCCTGCTTGCGGATGGTGTTCGCCTCTTTGCCACAGCTATTCCGCTGGCTATTATTCTGCGATTGGGTGGGGCCTTTACCGGTTGGGGCAACCTGGAGCTGTATCTGCTTGCTATCGCCGTCATTTCAATCATTACACTTATTTATACTCTTATCGGCGGTATTAAAGCGGTGGTTTGGATGGATGTGATGCAGATGGGTGTATATGTGGGAGGTGCCGCCTTAGCTATTGCTATTATCGTTATAGATTTGCCAAATGGATTAAGTGGCGCAATGCAGATGGCTTCAGAAGCTGATAAATTGCATATATTCGATTTCGGTTTTGATCTATCTTTTACGGACTTCATAGCTCAGCCCTATACCTTTTTCACAGCCTTAATTGGTGGTGCTGTTTTCTCCATTGCGTCTCACGGCACCGACCAGCTGATTGTACAGCGTTTGCTGACTACGCGAAACGTTAAAGACAGCCAGCGCGCGCTGGTATGGAGCGGAGTGGTAGTAGCTTTGCAATTTGGACTGTTTTTGTTCATCGGCCTGCTACTGTATGCTTTTTATGATACGCAAACGGCCGCACAGCTTGGGTTGGCAAATAATGACGAAATTTTCGCCAAGTTTATTGTCGAACAGTTGCCGGTGGGGCTCTCGGGATTGGTTATTGCTTCTCTTTTTGCTGCGGCCATGAGCAGTCTCAGCTCTTCACTCAATTCGCTGGCGTCATCGACCACGTTGGATCTGTATAAACCGTATTTTGGCGGGGGCGGTACCAAAGCCGAAGAACTTAAAATATCGCGTATCATCACTGTTATTTGGGCATTTATTTTAACGGGATCGGCTTTTTTCTTTGCCTATTTACAGTTACAAGAGGGAGAACAGCCTGCGGTAGTAGAATTAGGTTTGGGCATTGCATCCTACACTTACGGCGGATTACTGGGAGTTTTCTTATTGGGACGCTTGTTTGAGGGGCCGAATAAAACAGATGCTATGATTAGCTTTTTTGTGGGGCTGGCTGCGTTACTGTATATGGTTAAAGGTCCCATTCAAAACCTACTGCCTGGCGAACCGTTGGCTATTGCCTGGCCGCTCTATACAGTAGTAGGTAGTATTATTGTAATTGTAGTGGGTAATATCTCACGGTGGATAAGAAACAGTAATCAATAATAGGTAGATTTTATAAGTAGATATACTAACAAGATTGTATTCCTGTTTTTACCTTCAGATGTATTTGAAATATAGTAGTTAGTTTGATTTAGAAATTTTTCAATCCGGCATAAGAATGCTAGTTCCGTATGTTATGAGATGGGTGATAATTTCATACCGGTACATCCATAGAAATAAGCAGGGTTGTGATGGACCATTGAAATTATCTTCTCAAAACATTCGAAGCTGTTTAGCATTCGCAGACGGTGATTTTTTTGATTCGTTTTTTCATCATTGAAAAAATGAATAGATAAATAAGAAAGGATAGTAATGGATATAGTTAAAACAGTTATCATTTGTGTTTTTTGGGTTGCCTTTGTTGGTTGTTCTAATGAGAATGAAGTCGAACAAGTTAGGGTGGAAAAAATCCCTGCCATTGACAGCCTCATCCAGAAAGAGATAGCCGCTGATCATATTCCCGGGGCGGTAATACAGGTAAAAAAAGGGGATTCGATATTACATCATGCGGCTTACGGTTTTGCTCAAAAGTACAGTTTTAATATGCAGCCGATGCAAAACCCCGAACCGATGAGCGCTGAGCATCTATTTGATTTAGCTTCGCTTACCAAAGTAACAGCTACCACTTTCGGTATTATGAAGCTGGTTGATGAAGACAAAATTCAGCTTGAGGATCCTATCTATACCTATCTTCCGGAATTTAAAAAAGGGCGAAAATCTAAAATTACTATTCGCCATTTGGTGTCACATACATCCGGACTGCCGCAGTGGAAGTCAATCTATTATCATGTTTCAAACCCCGATGAAATAACGAAATATATTTCTGATCAATCTCTTAAATGGGAGGTTGGCAAAGGTCGTCACTACAGCGATTTGGGATTTATGCTGCTGGCAAAAATTATTGAAGAAGTATCCGGGCAGCGTCTTAATAACTATCTGCAGAAAAAGATATATAAACCCTTAGGATTACAGCATACAGTATTTAATCCGACCAAAAAGGGGTTCAAAAAGATCGCGGCAACATCTCAGGGAAATCCCTTTGAAAAACAGATGGTCTATGACAATGACTTTGGCTATAACGTAGATGTAGAGCCAGAATCGTGGGACGAATGGCGGCAGTATACGCTTCGCGGCGAAGTTAACGACGGCAATGCGTGGTATGCCAATCGCGGGGTGGCCGGACATGCGGGGCTTTTTTCGACGGTAAAAGAGCTGCAAATATTGATTGATTTACTACTGGATGGGGGACGGTTTCAGGACAAGCACATTATCTCTGAGGCTGTAATTGATACTTTTTTAACTAAAGATCGTTTCGGTAACGCTCTGGGCTGGGCCATGGATAAAAATTTTATATCAGCTAAAGGAAGCCCGAAAAGGACCTTCGGACATACCGGTTTTACGGGCACCAATATTGTAGCTGTGCCACGTGATTCGCTCTCCATCATCCTGCTAACCAATCGCCAACATGTAGGGCGTCAAGAGAATGGCTATTATTTTGATCTGGATTCCCTCCGCCAGACCATATTTGATGTGGTACAACAGAGAAAATAGCACGAGCCCAAAAAAGTCTGTAAGAATTTTACTGATAGTAGTCTAAAATAATAGAAGACACAACATCATCAGTAAAAACAGCAAACATTATGCAGCGAAGAATACCAGTAACCCCTTTAAGAACTATTTTCCCGGTCGAATTATTAAAATATATGCTTTTTTTATGGATGCTGATTGCCATACCACTGATAGTGAGTGGGCAAACGCAGGATCCCTCAAAAAATCAAAAAAAGCCGGCATTTACGGTTGAAGTATATGGTTCAGGTGCACCTGTTTATATGATTCCGGGATTGGCAAGCAGCGGAGATGTATGGCAAGGTACTGTAGAGCGATTAAAGGATCGCTACGAGTGCCACGTTTTTACCCTGGCCGGTTTTGCCGGTAAGGAGCCGATTAGCCGCACACCTTATCTTAAGACCATGCGAAAAGAGCTCATGGATTACATCGATGCCCATGGATCAGGTATAGTCATGGGACACAGTCTGGGCGGATTTTTGAGCCTGTGGATAGCTATTGCAAATGATAGTCTTGTAGAAAAGTCGATAATTGTAGATTCCTATCCTTTTTTAGCAGCCTTGCGTCAACCGGGAGCTACAGAAGAAACAGTACAATTTTCCCGGGAGAGGATGATTCAGCAGATGACCCAAATGGATTCTGTTCAATTTCGCAGACAGCAGAAAAATACCTTATCTACGATGATTTCAGATGAGCAAAATATTCAGAAAGCCTTAAAGTGGTCTATGATGTCTGATCGTGCTACTATTGTGAATGCAATGGGAGGTCTCATGCAAACCGATCTGCGGGATGAAATCAGTAAAATCCAAACACCGACCTATATTATGGTAGCCGGTAATATTTCGATGAATGGCCAGCGGTTGTACAGTACAAAGCAGGTACAACAGCTGGCGCAAGAACAGTACAAGAATCTCTCAGAAAAAACGATCAGTGTAGCAGAAGATGCCAAGCATTTTATTATGATGGATGATCCCCAGTGGTTCTATCAAACGCTTGAACAGTATTTGGATGAATAATAGTGATCAAGAAAGGGAACAATTTGAAAGCCTTTATCAGTCACACAGCGATAAAGTATATCGCTTATGTGTGGGGTATTTGCAGGATGAGTCTGAGGTGAAGGATCTATTTCAGCAGGTGATGCTGAATATCTGGAACAATATTGATTCTTTTCGGGGCGAATCAAAAATATCAACGTGGATATATCGCATTACAGTCAACACAGCAATTACATATTCAAAGAATCAGCAAAAGCTTGATCAACGATTTAAACTGGAGACGGATTTTGGCGACGTTGAATATAGTCAAGCAGGCAAACCGTCGTTGGATCCACTGCCCCAACTCAGAGAGCTTCACGATTGTATCCATAATCTTGAAAAGCAAAATCGCCTGATTATTACACTTTACCTGGAGGGGCTGAGCTATAAAAAAATTGGAGAAGTGGTAGGGATTTCTGAGAACTATGTAGGCGTAAAAATCAATCGCATTAAAAAGAAACTTGAAAAGCTAATGAGGTCAACCAATGAATTTGAATGATTTTAAATCTGATTGGCAATCGATGGATAAACCGTCATCATTCGACGCTGAAAATCAGCAATTTGCAACGATGCTTAACAATTTTGAAGATATTCAGCGGAAAACAAGAAAAGAAAATATTGCCATTAGCATAGCGTTTTTACTGACGATTGCTTTCTTGTGGGGAATGTTTTGGTTTATGGATGATGCTTCGTGGTGGGTTTGGAGCGGGATAATGATTATGACAGTGGAAATGATTGTCGCGGGAATATTTGCTTGGTATCGAAATACATCCAAAAAGTGGAGCAATCTTCGTCAAAACAGCCGCCGATATCTGAGTTCGGCTATTCGAAAGCTGAAATGTCGAAAGGTGCTTATGCTGATAATAATTCCTGTTTATACCCTCTTACTCATTGTTGCTCTTAACCTTATTTATGTGGGCGTACTCAGCGATCTTCGGCTGATGTGGCGTTGGGTTATCCATATGGGTGTAAGTATTATGATAGCGGGGTTTGTTGCCTTTGAGGTCCGGCGTAGATACAATAAAGAACAACAAACAATTGATCCGCTGATTCGTGATTTTGAATCTATGAAAGAAGGATTGGAATGAATAGCCGTTGTGGAAAGATTATATAATCAAGACGGCTGTCTAAAATTTTACTCTTCCGGTTCATAATTCAGGTTTGGTCCCAACCATTTTTCGACCTCTTCTAGGCTCATATCTTTTCGCTGGGCGTAATCTTCGATCTGATCTTTCCGTAGGTTGCCTACATTGAAGTAATCCGATTCGGGATGAGCAAAATACAGTCCACTTACTGAAGCAGCAGGATGCATGGCACATGATTCCGTCAGGGTAATGCCTGTTGTTTCAGGGGCATCAAGCAGATCAAATAGGATACGTTTTTCGGTATGGTCCGGCTGGGCGGGATAGCCTGCAGCGGGGCGAATACCGTCATATTGTTCTTTGATAAGTTCTTTATTAGATAAATCCTCATCCGGTGCGTAGCCCCAGATATCTTTTCGTACCTTCTCGTGGAGTAATTCGGTAAATGCCTCAGCCAGGCGATCAGCCAGTGCTTTGGTGAGGATGGCATTATAATCATCATGATTATCCTCAAACTGCTTAACTAGCTCCGGCGCGCCAATGCCGGCGGTTACTGCAAAGCCGCCCATATAATCCTTGATTCCCGATGACTTGGGAGCTACAAAATCAGATAGCGCTTTATTTGGTTGGCCGCGGCGCTTCTGGGCCTGCTGGCGCAGCATGTGAAGTGTAGTGAGAATTTGATTCCGGTTGTCATCGGTATACAGTTGTACATCGTCACCTACCGAGTTTGCGGGATAAAGTCCCAGCACGGCTTTTGCCTTCAACAATTGTTGATCAATAATTCGATCCAGAAGTTCATTGGCGTCATCAAAGAGTTTGCGTGCCTCTTCACCATATTTGTCATCCTCTAGTATATCGGGGAATTTGCCTTTCATTTGCCAGGCGATAAAAAACGGGCCCCAGTCGATGTAGTTTCTAATCTCTTCGAGCGGATAATTATCAAAGACTCGTTTACCCAGCTTATTGGGCGTAATGATTTCCGATGATTCCCAGTCGATATCCGTGGCATTGTCGCGAGCCTCTCCTAACGAGAGATATGTTTTACGGCTAGAGCGGCCTTCGTGACGTTTGCGAAGTTTTAGATATTCATTTTTTGTCTTTTTGACGAACTCATCACGCAATGTCTTGGAGACAAGGTTACCAGTGACCGAAACGCTGCGTGAAGCATCAAGCACGTGGATGACCGGTTGCTCGTAATTGGGCTCAATTTTGACCGCTGTATGCATGCGAGAGGTCGTTGCTCCGCCAATCATCAGCGGTTGCTCAAACTCTTCTCGATCCAGTTCCTTAGCTACATGCACCATTTCATCAAGCGAAGGAGTAATGAGTCCACTGAGACCGATAATATCTACCTCTTCTTTACGTGCTTCTTCCAGTATTTTATCGGCCGGCACCATTACCCCCAGATCAATAACATCAAAATTATTACAGCGCAGTACGACCGAGACAATATTTTTGCCAATATCGTGCACGTCTCCTTTGACAGTAGCCAACAGTACCTTGGCTTTGGGCTCACTATTATCATTTTTCTTTTTTTCTTCCTCAATAAAAGGTACGAGGTGAGCAACCCCCTTCTTCATTACGCGGGCACTTTTTACCACCTGCGGCAAAAACATCTTGCCCGATCCAAACAGGTCGCCCACTACATCCATACCGTTCATCATGGGGCCTTCGATTACTTCGATTGGCTGGTCGTATTGCTGGCGGGCTTCCTCTACATCATCTACAATATGGTCCACAATACCTTTGATCAAGGCATGTTTGATACGGTCTTCAACAGGATCTTCGCGCCACTCTTCAGTCTTTTCTTCTGTTTCCGTATCCTCATCTTTAATATCTTCGGCGTAATCGACCAAGCGTTCTGTGGCGTCATCGCGGCGGTTGAACAGCACGTCTTCTACCAGTTTACGTAGCTTTTGGGGGATTTCTTCATACACTTCAAGCTGCCCCGCATTGACAATAGCCATATCGAGTCCGGCTTGGATGGCGTGATACAGAAAAGCCGCGTGCATAGCTTCACGTACTTTATTATTGCCGCGGAAGGAAAACGAAATATTGCTGAGTCCACCGCTGACCTGTGCCAGTGGCAGGTTGTCCTTAATCCATTCAGTAGCTTCAATAAAATCGATAGCATAAGTACGATGTTCTTCAATACCGGTAGCTACTGTTAAGATATTAGGGTCTAAGATAATATCCTGTGGCGCAAAACCGACTTCATCAGTAAGGATATTGTAGGCACGTTCGGCAATTTCGATACGACGCTCATAACTGTCGGCCTGTCCTTTCTCGTCGAAGCCCATTACAACAACTGCTCCGCCAAAGTTCAGGATTTCTTGTGCCCGTTCTTTGAATTGTTCTTCTCCTTCCTTTAGTGAAATGGAGTTCACCACGCATTTCCCTTGGGCCGTTTTGAGACCCGCTTTGAGTACTGACCACTTGGAAGAATCAATCATGATGGGAACGCGCGAAATATCGGGCTCTGCTGCTATCAGCTGCATAAAGTCCACCATCACTTCTTCCGATTCCAGCATGCCCTCATCCATATTGATATCGATAATTTGGGCGCCGTTTTCGACCTGCTGGCGTGCTACTGACAAGGCTTCCTCATACTTTTCATTTTTGATGAGCCGCTTGAATTTGCGGGATCCCATCACATTCGTGCGTTCGCCGATATTTACAAAATTAGTGGTGGGACGAACAACCAGTGGCTCTAGTCCACTGAGTCGTAGATAGGGTTCTTGTTCGGGAATATCACGTGGAGAACACTCTTTTGCCGCTTCGGCAATGGCCTCGATATGTTCGGGAGTAGTACCGCAGCAGCCGCCCACTATATTCACAAAATCCGATTCAGCATATTCCCGCAGCTGATCGGCCATAAACTCTGGCGTCTCATTATATTCTCCCATCTCATCGGGCAGGCCGGCATTAGGGTAGAGGCTGGTGTGGCAAGTAGCCACATTTGCTAATTCTTCAATATATGGACGCATTTGTTCGGAGCCCAGGGAACAATTGAGACCTACACTTATCAAATTTTTGGTATGAGATACCGAGATCCAGAAAGCCTCGGTTGTCTGTCCCGATAGCGTACGACCGCTCTGGTCAACAATGGTACCCGAAATCATCACCGGAATTTCTTTACCAGTTTCTTCCTGGAATTTATGGATGGCATAAATAGCTGCTTTGGCGTTCAGTGTATCAAAGATTGTTTCCACGAGCAGGATATCCACGCCACCTTCAACGAGTCCTCGTATTTGTTCGGAATATGCTTCTTTAAGCTGATCAAATGTGATGTCGCGGTAGCCGGGATCTTCCACATCCGGCGAAAGAGACAACGTTTTATTGGTGGGACCAATGGCACCGGCCACAAGCCGGGGCTTGTTGGGATTTTTTTCAGTAAACGTATCTGCTACTTCACGGGCATTTTTTGCCGCCGCCACATTCAGCTCATAGGCCAGATCCTGCATTTCGTAATCAGCCTGCGAAATAGAAGTGCTGTTAAAAGTGTTGGTTTCAATAATATCAGAGCCCGCGGCCAAGAATTGGCGGTGAATATCTTTGATGATATCCGGCTGGGTGAGGCTGAGTAGGTCATTATTGCCTTGTAGGTCAGCGTTTTTAAAGTCGGCAAAACGTTCGCCGCGGTAATCTTCTTCGGAGAGGTCTTGATTTTGGATCATGGTACCCATCGCACCATCCATAACGAGAATGCGATCCTGTAGCTGATCCTTTATTTGTTCAAATGTCATAAGATTTTTTTTAAAATCAGATAATGTATCAACTGTTCAAGTAGATCCTCTTGTTCTCCTTTTTCGCCAAATAGTTTGGGGAAGTAAGGAGGGAGTCTTGAAGTTTAGACTGTTAGAAAATCCTCTTAGAAAAGAGGGGGGCTAAAAGAGATTGATCAGTTATAAATGGTACTTAAAGCATCAACATTATCAGGTAATTAATTATAAGGTACTTGTGGTTGCGCAAAAACTTTTCAACTAAGCTGCGAAGTGCTTACCTTAGACACCGTTAGATTCTCGTTGGAAAACAGCACAGCAAGCTGAAATGTTTAAGGATCCCAAAGATACAAAGAATAGCAGAGTAAATGAAAGTTATTGAACACTACGATCAAGCAGATGAACCACTGATTTCATTTGAAATTATCCCTCCGAAGCGCGGAGGGTCGGTGGACAAGGTTTTTAGGTCACTCGATAAGGTAATGAAGTACAATCCACCCTTTATTGATGTAACCTATCATGCAGCCGAGTCATATTATGAGGAACTGGGCGACGGTACCGTCAAGCGCCATATCAAGCGAAAACGGCCTGGTACTATTGGGCTTTGCGCAGCCATCAAGCATAAATATGATGTGGACCCTGTGCCGCACCTCATTTGTGAAGGTTTTACTAAAGAGGAGACCGAAGATGCCCTGATTGAGCTTAACTATCTGGGGATTGATAATGTACTTACCGTTCGCGGGGATTCACCCGATGATTCAGTGCCGCGCTATAAAAATGGCACTTTTAACAACTATGCACTCAACCTTGTTGAGCAAGTTGCAGATATGAATCGGGGACAGTATCTCGAAGATATCGTCAACGCACAGGAGACAGACTTTTGTGTTGGAGTGGCCGGTTATCCCGAAAAACATTTTGAGGCGCCCAATCTTGATTTTGATATCCAACAGCTCAAAAAGAAGGTAGATGCCGGCGGGGATTATATTGTAACGCAGATGTTTTTTGATAACGAGGCATACTTCAACTTTGTAGAAAAATGCCGGGAGGCGGGCATTGAATGTCCCATTGTGCCGGGACTTAAGGTGCTTACACGCGAACGCCATCTCAATTTTCTACCTAAGTATTTTCACCTCAATATTCCGGAGGAGTTGTCCGAAGAAGTTCAGGCCGATGTTGATAACGTCCGTGAAATTGGTATAGAATGGGCAGCTCAGCAGTGTACCGAGCTGCTCGAAGGCGGCGTGCCCGGTATCCATTTTTATATAATGGGAGATCCTACGCCCGCACTGGATGCCATTGACAAGCTGCCGCTGGGGCACGAAGTAGCAAGTCGGTAGATTGAACGCTGTTTATCTCAATGGATGTTTAAAATTATTATAAGGGGCTTTCAGACCCTTCAGTTACTGTGAGTGAGGTGGAGGAGATGAGGTAGTCTGGTAACCGCTTTACGAATGGAGATCGCCAAGCCTTGGATCCATGGGGGTCACGACGGCAGTTATTGAGATGGTTTTTCACAGTCCACCAATTAACTATAATCTTGGATTTGTATTTCTTTCCGCTATGAAAAAAATCATTATTTCCTCAGCAGTACTTGCCGCTATCTTTTTGTTTAGCTACTGTTCCAAGCCGCATGATGGGCAATCCATCATCAATAAAGCCATAGAAACTCACGGCGGTGATGCTTACAGCCATTCTGTTATTTCATTTGATTTCCGAGGTACTCAATATACGGTTAAGCAAAACGGCAATAGTTTTACTTACCGCCGAACGATCAGCGATTCCACAGGCACTTTTACCGACCGGCTTACCAACGACGGCTTTCGCCGCACAGCTAATGATACACTTGTAGCACTGTCAAAAGAAGATTCCACCGCATATGCCAATGGATTAAACTCTGTGGTTTATTTTGCATTGCTGCCCTATAAGTTGAATGATGCTGCCGTAAACAAGAAGTTATTGGGCCACACTAAAATTAGGGAAGAGCCATACTACGAAATTGAAGTAACTTTTGACCAGCAGGGTGGGGGCACCGACTACCAGGATCGGTATATTTATTGGATCCACCAAACAGAATACACCATGGATTACCTGGCATATCGCTTTCATACCGGTGACGGGGGTACGCGTTTTCGAGAGGCCTATAATGTACGCAACGTGGAAGGCATCCTATTTGCCGACTACCATAACTATGGCGGACCGGATATGGAGCGCCCCCTCGAAAATTACGAGACGTATTTCCAAGCTGACACTCTTAATAAAGTCTCTGAGGTTAACCTCGATAGTGTTACGGTTGATATTTTAGATCGCAACTAACCAAAAAGTGCGCTCAGGATATCACAGAGTTTCCAACGAAAGAGCAAAGATCCTTAGCTTAAACCAAATTAGATATACGGGCTGGATGGATTAGAATTTTTTTTATAATAGCACTTTATAGGAGTTGAAATAACTTTCAACTTCCAACCTTTCAAACCGCCTTTCCTTAGGAAGGTAAGAGTTAGTAGGGGCGTATTGTAATACGCCCCTACGGTGATCTTTTACCGTACAAAAACCGGCTTATTCCTGTCTTCAGTATGCTCTTCGCTATAGCTGTAGTCATTGCCGTTAAATCCCAGCAGACCTTCGTATGTGTCAACCTCATGTTCGACTAGGTAACGGCTCATAGTTCCGCGGTTCTTTTTAGCATAGAAGCCGATGACTTTTAAATCACCATTTTTGTAGTCTTTGAATTTTGGTTTTATGACGTCCACATTCAGCTTGTCTGCATCCAATGCCTTGAAATATTCTTTGCTGGCTAGGTTGACAAACAGTTCATCATCGTCAAGTTCATCATTTAGCGCCTCGGTGATACTATCGCCCCAAAATTCGTACAGCTTATCATGGCCGTTAACCTGCATTTTGGTCCCCATCTCCAGACGGTAGGGTTGCATCAGGTCCAGCGGACGTAGTACTCCGTACATGCCCGACAATATGCGGAGGCTGTTTTGAAGGGTATCCAAATGTGAATCATCGATAGTATAAGCATCCAGCTCTTTGAAAGCCGATCCGTTAAAAGCATAAATGCAGGGACGTGCATTATCTTTGGTAAAAGGTGTGGAAAATTTTTGATACCGTTCGTAGTTCAAGTCGGCCAGGTTTTGGCTGATGTCCATAAGGTCCTTTAGTTCGTCTTTCGATATCTGTGCCAGTTTGTTGTTCAGTGTTTCAGCTTCATCCAAAAAACGAGGTTGTGTAGCGCGATCGGTCGGCAATTCTCGGTCATAGTCCAATGATTTGGCAGGAGATAAAACGATTTTCATAAGCTGGAGATGTTAATGGTAAGTTCTTGTTTTTATTAGGTTATATAACTCTTTTTAGAAATGATTTCATTCCATATATAATGTTGAAAATCAGCAGGAATGATCATAAATAAAAATACAACTGCAATCAGTTTAGGTGTTGTAGTACCGACGGTGCAATTTTTCTTTTAGGTACGAGGATTGGTGTGGCCCGCGAAGCACTTAGCATTACACTTGATGATATCATGAGTGAATTTTACTTATTGCTCATTGCCGGAATATTGCCCCTTATTTCCCCGGTTTGGTGCTCAAAAGAGCTTATCATAATGTAAAGACTACCTTCTTTAATCAGCTTTTGTTCGGCTTTTGAAAGTTGAAACCGGTTTTGTTCGGTAGAAAAAGTACCTGACCTTTTGTTTTCATTTACATCCGCCGTTAAAGAAAACAGCTGGTTGTCAGGTCGTTTCTTAATATCATACATGATATATGCGCCCGAATAGTTGCCGGTTAAATATTCAAAATCACCTTCTACCGTTAGGCTATCATCTTTAAGGGTAACAGTAACCATGCCCGAACCGCTGGTTTGTACCTTGGGCTGCATCTTGTGTCCTCCCAGGTAGACATCCGCAGATTGCTGGGCACTAGTTGCCAATGGACCTGCCAAGGTCACTAAAAGAGCAGCGATAAAAATGTACGTAATATTATATGAGGTGTTCATAAGTCAGCTATTATTCAAAACAGGATTTTAACAGATCAAATATATAAACTACTCGTATATAAAACTTCGTACAAAGGTAAATATTTTATGATGATGCAAACCACTTTGCTACTTCATCCTTACTTTTGGTGTTGAGGATACGCTCCTTTTCAAATTTGGCTTTACGGGCAATATGCACACCGTAGGGGATGTGATCAATACCTTTTTTGCTGTGTGCATCAGGATTGATTGATGACATGAGCCCCACCTCTTTAGCCTTGTTGCCATGGCGCCAGTCGAGATCCAGCCGGTGGGGGTTAGCATTAATTTCGATAGCTGTATTGTGCTTGGCTGCCAGCTCAATAAGCTCATTCATGTCCAGGTCACTGCCGTCGCGTTTCAGCAACAGGCGCCCGGTCGGGTGGCCCACAATACTGGTGAAAGGATTTTTGATGGCTGTACGGAAACGGTTCATCATTTTTGGGCGATTCATACCCAGTCCGTTGTGGACGCTGGCAATCACAAAGTCGAAACTTTCTAGAATTTCATTCTCATAATCGAGACTCCCGTCACTAAGGATATCTGATTCTATGCCTTTGAAGATGCGAAAATCAGATCCGTATTCTTCGTTAAGCTGATCTACTTCTTCCCATTGTTCTTTGATTTTATCTACCGAAAGTCCGCCCGCATAGGCCGCCGTTTGGGAATGGTCAGTAATGCCCAAATACTCATAGCCGCGTTCTATACAGGCTTCGGCCATTTCTTTAATTGAAAACTTGCCGTCGCTATAAGTACTGTGTGCGTGGATGACGCCGCGAATGTCACCTTCTTCGACAAGATTCATAGACTCATTTTCTTCATAAAAAGTAATTTCACCGTGATCTTCGCGCAGTTCAGGCGGGATAAAGTTTAGGTCCAGATGTTGATAGATATCACTTTCAGAATCGTAATCAATGGGCTTCTCAAAATTGGTATCGCCTTCATCATTTAACTTAAAGAGACCATATTCGTTGAGTGAAAGTCCCCGTTCGCGAGCACGCTGGCGTAGCACAACGTTATGTTCTTTGCTGCCGGTAAAGTACATGAGAGCGGCTGCAAATTGTTCGGGTTTAACGATGCGTAGATCTACCTGACGGCCATTTTCGGTGCGGATGGAGCTTTTGGTTTCTCCGCGGCCCAGCACTTCTACTACCAGTTCGTGGTCAACAAAGGCGTCAAATAGCTGGTCAATATCTTCTTCTTTAGCACCAATCAGGATATCCACATCGCCGATGGTTTCTTTGTACCGGCGCAGCGAGCCGGCAACATCAATAGCTTCAACGCCTTCTAACTTTTTAAGAAAATCATAGATAGGCCCGGCAATATCCAGTGCTTCGTCAAGTCGGCATCGTTGGTCAAACTGTTGCATCCACTCAATAGATTTAGCAATTTTCTGAGCTGACTTTTCCCCCAGTCCGTCGAGGGAGGCCACCCGTCCGTCTTGGCAGGCTTCTTTGAGTTCATCTAGTTCTGTAATATCCAGCTGCTGGTGTATTTTGGCAATATTCTTGGGCCCCAGGCCAGATATCTCCAGCCATTTGATGATACCCTCCGGAATTTGCTCGCGCAGGCTTTCAAGTACTTCAATAGTGCCTGTTTTAGCATAAGAGGTGATATCCTCAGCAATAGAATCGCCAATACCTTTGATGTTAGTTAGCGTATCATTTTCAATATATTCATTGATATCGTCATTGAGAGATTCGATTGTTTGGGCGGCGCGATCAAAGGCAATGGCGCGAAAACGATTTTCACCGGCCAGCTGCATCAGCTGATAAATTTCGCGTAACCGATCGGCAATTTCAGCATTAGTTATGGACATAAGATGTAGTTCAGTTATTTTTGAAAGAAATTATTGGATTCGGTGGAAAAGTTCTAAAAGATAACTGTTCTAGTTTTGGGAATTAAGAACCATTTAGTACCATTAAAAATTCAAATAACCCAATATTTACTATGAAAAAATACTTGATATTGTTCGTCGTGCTTTGCGCTGTTTCTTGTACAGGATCCTTAGATAGAGTGCCCTCAACAGATAAAGTTAATCAGGTGCTGGATGACTGGCACAATGCGGCTGAAGATGCAGATTTTGGACGTTATTTTAATCATTTTGCAAGTGACAGTGCCATTTTTATGGGTACAGATGCTACTGAGCGGTGGACGGTCGCGGAATTCCGTCCTTGGGCCAAGCCCTATTTTGACCGCGGAAAAGCATGGAATTTCACCCCCGTTGAACGGCATGTTTCTTTTTCTGATAACGGTCGCACAGCCTGGTTTGATGAGTCTTTGGATACCCCCAACCTGGGCCCGGCTCGCGGTAGCGGCGTATTGATCTATCAAAAAGGAGAATGGAAGATTGCGCACTATAATTTGTCTATTCCCATTCCCAATACTATTGCCGATACGGTGGTAGCCCAAGTTGAAAAGGCGCTGCAAGAACAATCTTCGAATAATTCTAACTGACGAGTAATAAGTAATGACTAAGCTACGATTTCTATACCCTCTGTTTTTTCTACTCTTCATTTCGACTGGCTTAAAAGCACAATCCGGGTTGCAAGCACCCTCTGAATTTCTTGGTTATGAGTTGGGCAGTCAGTGGACCCCTCACCACAAAGTTATGGACTATTTCTGGCATGTGGCTGAGCAATCGCCACAGGTGAAAACGAATCAGTATGGAACTACAAACGAGGGACGGCAACTTATGCTTGCCTATATTTCAGCTAGGAAGAATATGGATAAGCTGCAAGAAATCCGTACTAACAACCTAAAGCGCACCGGTTTGCGTGATGGTACCCCCACCGGCGACAGTACCGCCATTGTGTGGCTCAGTTATAATGTGCATGGTAATGAGACCTCCAGCAGTGAGGCGGCCATGAAGACGATTTACGAACTTGTGCGTCCTGATAATGCGCGCACAAAAAAATGGCTGCAGAATACAGTGGTTATTATAGATCCCATGCTCAATCCCGACGGGCGCGACCGCTACGTTTATTGGTACAAGCAGACCGTGGGAACCCAGCCGAATGTACATCTCAATGCTCGCGAACATCACGAGCCGTGGCCCGGTGGACGTACGAATCACTATTATTTTGATCTGAACCGTGACTGGGCGTGGCTTACTCAGAAGGAGAGCCGTCATCGTATTGCAGAGTATCAAAAATGGATGCCTCATATTCATGTTGATTTCCATGAGCAGGAATATGATTCTCCCTATTATTTTGCGCCGGCAGCCAAGCCGTTTCATAATGCGATTACCGATTGGCAGTCGGAATTCCAATTTACCATTGGTCAAAATCATGCAAAGTACTTTAATAAAAACAATTGGCTCTACTTTACGCGCGAAGTGTTCGATCTTTTTTATCCCAGCTATGGGGATACCTATCCCATTTTTAATGGTGCAATCGGCATGACTTACGAGCAAGCCGGTCACAGCCTGGCAGGACTCGGCATCCTTAAAACCGAGGGGGATACGCTTACGCTTAACGATCGGTTGACCCATCATCATACAACGGGATTATCAACAGTAGAGATCAGCTCGAAAAATGCGGGCAGGCTGGTCAGTGAGTTTAGCAGTTACTATGACAGGGCTCAAAATAACCCCCAGGGAGAATACGAGACGTTTGTGATTAAAGGCGATAACAATCCGGATAAGCTGCAGGCACTGTTTGATTTATTAGATAAACACAAGGTAAAGTATGGGCAGCCCACGCAGTCACAATCGTTGAGGGGATATAACTACGAGACCGGAGAGAGCGAAGAAGTTTCAGTTAGTAAGGATGACTACCTGGTGAGCGTTTATCAGCCCAAATCTGTAATGGCGCGCATTTTGTTTGAGCCCAAGCCAGAGCTTTCTGATTCCGTAACTTATGATATTACAGCTTGGGGACAGCATTATGCTTATGGTCTGGACGGTTATGCGCTGAAGCAACGTTTGGATGTAGAACAGGCATCGGCCCCAAAGAAAGAGTTGGAAAATGAGATTTCTGGCAAACCGTATGCCTATCTGGCTAAGTGGCAAGATTTGGAAGATATAGGTTTACTCAGTGATCTACTCAAGCAAGAGATCAGAGTTCGTTTTGCGCAAAAGTCTTTTACTGTGGATGGGCAGTCGTATGATCGTGGAACGTTAATTATTACACGTTCTGATAATAAGATTTTCACTAAGGATTTTGACAGCACTGTACAAGAGATTGCGAACAAGCATAACCAGCAGCTGTATGCAGCCTCAACGGGATTTGTAGAGTCAGGGCCCGACTTTGGCTCATCGTCGGTGCGCTATTTGGAACCTCCGCGGGTAGCACTGCTTTCGGGCAGCGGTACAGATGCAGGTATGGTCGGCGAAATTTGGCACTATTTTGACAAGCAGATTAACTATCCGCTGACGATGCTGGATACTAATTATTTCGGTGATGTTGATCTTAGTAAATATGATGTGCTGATTCTGCCGTCTTATTATGGTGACGAGCTGGATAGTGATCGGCTTGGCGAAATTAAAGAGTGGATTTCTTCAGGTGGCAAGCTAATTGCCGTGCAGGGTGGTAATAATTTGCTGGCCGGCAAAGAGAGATTTGCTTTGAAGCGGAAGAAAGATGATGAAAGTGAAAGTGCAGAAGTGGCTAACCAATTAGACAAATACGGTGAGCAGCAGCGCGAAAGTATTTCCAGTTTTAATCCGGGATCCATTTTCAAGGTTACGATGGATAACACGCATCCACTGGCTTTCGGCTACAAAGGTAACTACTTTTCGTTGAAGCTCAATACCAGTAGCTACCAATATCTGGAGAATGGCTGGAATGTGGGTGTTACCAAAGAAGGAGCACACATGAGCGGTTTTTTGGGTCATGAGGCAAAAGAGGGTATTCAAAACAGCCTGACTTTTGGCGTGCAGAATATGGGTTCTGGATCGGTAGTTTACATGATTGATAACCCCCTGTTCCGCGCTTTCTGGTATAATGGCAAGCAGCTGTTTGGCAATGCCGTGTTTTTGGTAGGACAGTAAGCTGTTATCACAAATGATGTAATTGTATCTGGCTCCTATGCTTTGCGTAGGAGCCAATTTATTTAAATGCTAGGATCGATCACGATCTGGTTCCAATACTTGGTCCTAGAACCAGCAAATCGCGGCCTATTTTAGGTGGTAATTTTTGTTTTCTCTCTACCTACGTCTTTATCATCAAAATGAGGAGAATGTTTCCAGCTGCGCTGGGAGCTATCAGTATTTATTTAGCCTTATCTTTTGAAACTTCCCCCTGATGCCTGTATCTTAGGGCGCATTCTAACTATACCCAAGGTTGGGGGTGCTTGCAACAGCAGGCTGAGATCATACCCTAAGAACCTGAACCGGGTAAAACCGGCGTAGGGAAACCAGGTTGGCAGGGATTTATCCTTGCTGCCGGATTGATCAGCATTTCTTGCAAGTTCATCTCCCGCTCTTATAAATCTAATAAGACGGAGGAACTTATGTTTTTTAAGATTATTCGAAGCACAGCCATTCTGTGTTTTTTCATGGCAATGAGTACTATGCTCTTTGCCCAAACAATAAGCGGAACTGTAACAGACGGGCAGACCGGCAAAACGCTGGCCGGGGCTAATATTATCCAGTTGCAAACATCAAATGGTGTTTCGACGGATGAGAATGGATCATTTTCACTGACGCTTACCGATGATGCGCCTCAAAAAATAAAAGTGACGTTTGTTGGCTATAAAGCTAAAATCGTTCGGCTTGACGGAGCTGAAAGCTCGTTAACTATCACGCTCACACCTTCTACTATGATGAGTAATGAGGTATTTGTGAAGGCACTTCGCGTAGATAAAGCTACGCCCATGGCTTATGAAAATATCAGCAAAGCCAGTATTGAACAGAAAAATCTGGGTCAGGACATGCCCTATATGATTGGGAGCAGTCCTTCGGTTACTACCACATCAGATGCCGGAGCAGGCATCGGCTATACCTCTATGCGTATCCGCGGTGTCGATCAGGGTCGCATTAATGTGACGGTTAACGGTATTCCCATTAATGATGCCGAATCGCATGGTGTATTCTGGGTGAATATGCCTGATTTAGCTTCTTCAGTTGAAAATATACAGGTGCAGCGAGGAGCTGGCACATCCACCAATGGAGCTGCCGCTTTTGGAGCAACGATGAATATTCAAACGTCGGAAATGAAATCCGAGGCCTATGGAGAAGTAAATACAGCTATTGGATCATTTAACACCCGCAAAGCTAATGTAATGCTGGGTTCCGGATTGATGGATAACGGCTGGCAGTTTGAGGGACGACTCTCGAAGATAGAATCAGATGGATATATTGACCGGGCTTCTTCAGATCTGAAATCATTTTATCTGTCGGCGGCTAGGCATGGTGATCGCAGCTTGTTGCGTGCAGATGTCTTTTCAGGAAAAGAGAAAACCTACCAAGCGTGGTATGGTGTATCCGAAAGCCGGCTGCAGAATGGCAATAGAACCTATAATCCCGCAGGAGCCTATACCGATGAAAGCGGGAATACGAAGTATTATGATAATCAGACGGACAATTACCAGCAGGATCATTATCAGCTGCATTACTCTTATCAGTTTACCGATAACTGGGATGCTCGGGGGTCATTGCATTATACTTATGGGCGCGGTTATTACGAAGAATACCAAGAATCCCAGGACCTGACACAGTACAGCATCAGTGATATCCAGCTGCCGGATACTACTATTCAGAAAAGTGATTTGGTGCGACAGCTTTGGCTCGACAATCACTTTTACGGCGCTGTCTTTTCAACTGAATATGTGCCCTCGGACCGTTGGTCACTCACACTCGGCGGCGGATATAATGAATATGACGGTGACCATTTTGGAGAGGTTGTCTGGGCGCGTTTTGCCGGAGATACTAATGCTGATAAACGATACTATCAGAACAATGCGTTGAAGACAGATTTTAATTCCTATATCAAAGCCAGCTATCAAATTATCGATGGGCTCACTGCCTATGCAGATGCCCAGATTCGTCATATTACGTACGAATTCTTGGGTAAAGATCGACAGCCGGCTCAGGGTGGTGGTCAACAGATTGTGGATGTACAACAAAAAGATCGTCTCACTTTCTTTAATCCCAAAGCCGGGTTGACGTATAATATTAATCAGCGCCATCGGGCCTATGCGTCATTCAGCGTGGCGAACAAAGAGCCCACACGCGACGAATATGTGGATTCTACTCCCGAAAATCGTCCGTCGCATGAAACCCTTTACGACTGGGAAGCCGGATATAAAGGATCTTTTGATTGGTTTTCAGTGGGAGCGAATTTCTACTATATGAATTATCAGGACCAGCTTATCTTAACCGGCGAAATTAATGATGTGGGATCCAACGTGCGGCAGAATGTGCCCAGTAGTTATCGTGCAGGTATAGAGCTACAGGCTGGAGCACAGCTGTTGCCAAGTCTGGAATGGTCGGCCAATGCAACCTTCAGCCGCAATAAAATTGAGCAATATACGCAGTATGTCGATAATTATGATACTGGATCACAAGAGACGAATGTTTATACAGATACTAACATCTCTTTTTCTCCGGATGTTGTTGCAAATACTATGCTTCAATTTTCTAAGAGAGGCTTGTCAGCTCAGTGGTCAGCAAAGTATGTTTCTCGACAATACTTGGATAATACACAGACCAAAAGCCGGTCGCTTGATCCGTATGTTGTAAATAATTTGCGTATAAGATACAACTGGGAGACGGTACCGTCGTTACAAGCTATTAAAATAACGTTTGTGGTTAATAATATGCTTAATGAGATGTATGAGTCCGATGGATATACCTTTGGATATATTTCCGGAGGACAAAAAGAATACAGCAATTATTATTATCCGCAGGCCGGACGCAATTTTTTGCTACAGCTCTCGTTTAACTTCTAGATAGATATGTATAAACATCGTGATTTAGAAAGGGTCGGCTGGAAAGTCGGCCCTTTCTTTTTGTAATGTATAGCTCTAAAGTGTGGAAGCTTGACGCAGCTGTTAAGGTTAATTCTTAACGGATAAAGCAGAATTAGAAGCGGATGGGATTTTATGCATATCGGGGAAGAAAATTGCAATCGGGCAATAACCGGCTACTGATTTTTCGCTGGTTGTTTATATAGCAAATAAAAGATTTATGCATTCTGGGGCATGCCTGAAACTTCTACCAAACTGACATCAAAATTCCAACTTGAAAAGCTACAATTATTCTGCATTGGTAAAGAATCGCACATCTTCATCATTTGATATTTCTTTTTCATCTGTACTGGCTCGGTCGTCTATTACTTGTATAAAAATGGCGCCGGTAATAATGAATACGGCGGATATAATCTCCAGCCGGGACGGGTTTTCGCCAATACTGAGCCAGGCAATAAACAAGGCTGCAATGGGCACCATATTACCATAAAGTACCACCTGTGTAGGACCAAGTTTTTTAAGGGCTCGTACCTTTACCCATTGGCCAACGCCCACGCCAATAGCACCGCCGGCAATGATGGCAATCCAGGTCCATAGTCCAAGTGATTTCCAAGACACAACAATAAGATCAGGAGAGGCAATGAGGATATATAACGTACCGCCAATGGCAGTACGAAGAGCGACAATGGGTACGGAACCGTATTTATTAGCTAGGGGTTTAATAAGGTGCAGTTCAATAACGGTAAGGATAAGTGCAATAATTAAAATAGCATCTCCTAACCAATATCCCTGCTCAGGTTGTAATCCATCCCAAGCTAAGATAATTGTGCCCACAACAGCTAGAACGACGCCTAAGTAACCATAGCCTCCCATTTCTTCGGTGCTAAACATATAACCAAATCCCGTGCTCACCGCAGGGCCCAGAGCCAGCCAAAGTGATGCCCGTGCGCCGTGGGTTAGTCCTAACCCCTCAATACCAAGCCAGGGAGCCAGCGTCGCACCAATGACCGAGATAAATAATAGTCTTGGCCAGTCTTCTTTTTTTATCTGAGGTAAAAAGGAAATTTTATTATTAGTTTGGCGGCATTCCGAACGATATTGCAGGTACATTACCAAAAACATAGCAATCCCGCCCATAGCAAACCGTGATACGCTAAATGATATGGGAGACATCTCCAGAAGGGCAATTTCTGCTAGAATGAAATTAGCACCCCAGAGAAAAACAAAAAATATAAGGATCCCGTGATGGGAGAGTGTCCCACCCCGGGAAAAGGTATTATTGTTCAACGAATTTGCAATATTGCTTAAATTCTATACTTCGATTGTGAACGGAACCTTAGTATTCTTCCAGTGAAGCACACATTCCGCCGAACTGTTGGTAACGTTATGGAAAGAAATTAAAAATTGTTCCATGTGCGACGCTTCTTTAGAAGGAACTTTAACACGCAGTACATCCTTACTTTTATCATATTGCGTGCCCCATGACAATTTAGAATTGAGGATTATAGTCCATGTATCTTTGCGTGGAATAGTATAAAGTGAATAAGTACCGGCTTCTACTTTTTTTCCTTCAATCATTACATCATCCGAAAAAGTAATAGCCGTAGATTCATTAGCTCCCGTTCGCCAAACCTCACCATAGGCTTCTAATCCACCAAAAACTTCACGTTCATTAACAGAGGGGCGCCCATAGGTAATAGAAACCTGAGTAGTTCCGATTGTCTGGCTGACAGATGCATTCGGACTTGTTCGTGCTTTTTTATTTCCGCGATCTTGAGCAGTACCCAAGCTGGTAAAAAGCATAACTCCCAAAAAAGCAAATGCCGTGATTTTAAGATATGTTTGAACTGACTTCATAACACCGTCGATTTATTTAGGGTTTATTTATTTAGCAAGTTAGTGTAACTAAAAATATTGTTTTTTCGTTTATTTATAATCTTTGTTTAAGCAGTGGCTATGTCGTTTTGAGAATAACTCCGCTTATAAATCATGACATAGCATCAGTATAACAAACTATTACATTATGAGAATTAGATTATGGTATTTTTTTTTAATATTTAATAACTAACAATGGGGGTTAGAATAGCGTTAGAGTCATACAATATAATATCATGAGTGAAAACAATCGCTATTCGTTTTCTGATGGAACAGGTAAAATTTTAAATAGAGGAACAGTTATTTTATTTGCCTGTGCCTCTACTGATGAATTTCCTTTAGTTTCAGTAAGCGAAAGTGCAAAAAACATTTTAGGTTTTTCTACTTCCTATCTATTAGAGCGGGAGAATGGGTGGTCTGATCGTATTCACCCCGATGATAAGACAGCTGTCTTTGAGGGATTCGAAGAAGTAATGTCCCAAGGTATAAGCATTATCAATGAATATCGGTTTAAGCGAAAAGATGGTGTTTATATTTGGTTACGGGATGAGCTTACCCTTGCCGAAGATTCCAACGGTAATGAGGTGGTTTATGGATCATCTATTGACATTACCGAGCGAAAGAAAGCAGAATTAGCACTAAAAGAAAGCCAGCGAAAATATCAGTCTATTGTCAATCACATTAATGATATTGCCTATTCGTTGGATAGCGATGGAAATATTACATTATTAAATAGCTCTTGGACCGAACGGACGGGTTACTCGATAGATGATTGTATGGGTACGGCTTTTTGGAATTATGTACACCCAGAAGATCGCGAAAGCATTAAAAGTTTTTTTCAATCGCTTATCAAAAACCAAGGAACTGCAGAAAAGGTTTTTCGTATTGCTACTGCTGATGGTGAATTTTATTGGGCCGAAGTGTATGCCAAATGCTTAACTAATGGTAAAGAAACCCAAGTGAATGGTACTATTATAGATATTTCCGATAACCTGGCTTATCTTGACAAGAAGGAAAAAATTAATCAGGAGCTTGACGAACGGGTAGCGCAGCATACGCAAGAGTTACGCAGTGAAATTGAAGAACGGCGGCGAGCGGAAACGAATATCCAGCAGCGACTTTCGTACGAACAGGCAATATCCGAATGTTCGAGCTTGCTGCTGGAAAGTTCTTCTCCTAAAGCGCTAAAAGAAACCTTGGAGATTATGCGTGAAGTTACCAATGCCGATCGTGTATATCTCTATAAAAATTTTAAGGCTGGCGGTGAGTTGCGCATACGACTGGCTGTAGAAGCTTGTGCAGATGGGGTCATTCCAAATACTAAAACTGATACATCTACACAGCTTGCCTATTCAGAAATACCATGGTGGCATAAGCAGTTGTCCAGTGGTAATATCATTAACACAGATATCGAGGATTTACCTGAAACAGAACGAGAAATTCTTGGTGCTCAGGGAGTAAAATCAGTTTTGGCCATTCCGATACGAATAGAAGAAGAGTGGTATGGTTATGTTGGTTTTGCGGATATAAAGAACAAGCGTTCATGGAAGAATAATGAGATTCAGTTTTTAAAAACAGCAGCAAATATTATTTCAGCCCATGAAAAGCGAAAAAAGATTGAAAAATCGTTAGTTCAACAACAAAACTATACTGAAGCAATATTAGACAGCCTGCCCAGCATTTATTTGTTAATGGACGAGGACTTTGAGTTCGAGCAATGGAATCACAATGCTGAGGAATATACCGGTTACAGTACAGAGGAGTTTAGTCAGCTCAATGTTTTTGACCTTGTGATTCCTGAAGATCACGAAGAACTGAAAGAAGGAACAGAGCGTGTCAAAAATCATAATAATGACAAAGGGCGGGAGCTTCGTTTACAAACAAAGTCGGGCAATGCTATTCCGTATTATTGGAGGGGACATTATATAGAATTGGATCAGCAAGAATATTTTTTGTGTGTTGGTATTGACATTACGCAGCAAAAGGAGACCGAAAAAGCACTTCTTGATGAAAAACGATTTAACGATGCGCTGATTGAAAGTATGCCTGGTATATTCTATATGATTAATTCTGACAGTAAATTCCATCGGTGGAATCAAAATTTGGAAGACCTGTTGGGCTATTCTTCGGAAGAGTTGAAGTCTATAGGACCAGTTGATGTCTTTGATAAAGAAGAATTTGAACAGGTTGATAAAAAAATAAAAGAGGTTTATGAGATAGGCCAGTCCGAATTAGAGGCAGAAATCGTAGCTAAAGATGGTTCAAAAACTCCATACTACTTTACCGGTAGGCTTTTTTCCAGAGGTGGCGATGAATATCTTGTTGGGGTAGGACAGGATATTTCGGAGCAAAAGAAGGCTCGGGAACAGCTCAAGAAGAGCGAAGAGCTTTTCCGGAATTTGTTTTTAAAAGCCCCGGCGGCCATAGTAATGGTGGATCCAGACAATAATATTCAAGATGTAAACGAAAGTTTTGAACAACTTTTTGGCTACGAGGAAGAAGAAATAGTAGGTAAGGATGTAGATGAGGAACTGGTGCCCGAACAGCGCATGGAAGAAGCTCCCCAGTTTTTAGATGAAGAATTTATTGAAAAGAAGTTTCATATAGAGTCACAGCGGTTAACAAAGGATGGAGAACTTATAGATGTTTATGTGGCGCCTATACCGGTTTATGTGGATGGGACCCCCATTGCTGCTTTTGGCATGTATATCGATATTTCTGAGCAGAAAACGTATGAGAAGGAGCTTCAGAAATCCCTTGAAGAAAAGAAGATGCTGCTTAAAGAAGTTCATCATCGTATAAAGAATAATTTAGCGGTAGTTACGGGGCTCATTCAGCTTCAATTGTATGAAACCGAGAATCCAGAAGTACGGGCTACACTCGAAGAAAGTGAAAGCAGAATTCAAACGATTGGTTTAATTCACGAAAAAATATATAACTCTCAGACATTGTCGGGGGTATCGTGTGAGGCATATATCGGGGATCTTGTTGAAACAATTAGCAAAACCAATAAGATGGATAAGGAAGTTACTATATCGAAAAGCATTGATGATATTCATCTAAATACTGGACAGGCTGTCCCCTTTGCGCTTTTGGTGAATGAGATAGTTACCAATTCATATAAATATGCGTTTGAAGATCAGACAGAAGGAAAAATTAAGATTGACATAAGCAGGGAAGGAGATGAGCTTCATGCCGAAATCAGAGATAACGGAAAAGGGCTGCCGGACGATTTTGCGGAAGAAAATGTTGATAGTTTGGGGATGACGCTGGTTCAAAACTTTATAAATCAGCTGGGAGCCAAGGGGCACTTTAAAAATGACAATGGTACTTGTCTGGAACTTAGCTTTGAGATTGAAGAACCCACTACAGGTCCGGAGTCATAAGTATTACAGTAACTTCATGAGCTTATTCCGTCATTTCTTTTTTAAGAAGATCTGGAAATTTGTTGTGCAGCTTTCGCAATTTTGGAGCAATAACAGCTGAGCAGTACCCGGCATTAGGATTGCTTTTGTAGTAGTTGTGATGATGATCTTCTGCTTCAGAAAAATTAGAAAGGGCTTCAATATCCGTAACAATGGGATCATCCCAAAGATTGGAATTATCTGTCTCATCCAGTAACCGTATCGCCACTTTCTTTTGCTGTTGATTATGATAAAAAATAACCGAGCGATATTGGGTGCCCACATCGGCACCCTGTCGGTTTTTAGTAGTAGGATTGTGCGTGTGCCAAAAAACAGTGAGTAGCTGCTTGTATGAAATAACATCGGGATTAAAAGTGATACGCGCTACTTCGGCGTGGCCTGTCTTTCCAGAGCAAACTTGTTTATAAGTGGGGTTTTGAACTTGTCCGCCGGCATAGCCGGGCACTACCGATGTTACGCCCTTTAGCTGTTGGAATACTGCTTCAACACACCAAAAACAGCCGGCACCCAAAGTTGCTTGTTCCAGATTTTGGTTATCCATACATTTATAGGATTTGGATCAATTTTACTTGTGCCAAGTCAGCAGTACATTGCTATACTGTGCTTTACGACCTCACATATTATTACTTTCGCGTTTCTTCGTATGCGGCAATAAAATCTTCGGGTGTATGTTTGGCAATAATTGTAGCGATGGCATCAAGCGGAAGGTCATTAATATTTTGGAAACGCAAGCAGGATCGCCCCATATCCATGGGCTTGTTGGCTTCCTCAAACTGTTCTTCCAACCAGTCTTGCAGTTCTTCATCCTGATAAACTGACATCAAATACAGCGCATTGTGTTTTTTTTGCGCAGCAAGCCCCAAGTAGTTAAGCGGCTGATTGTTGTAGGTATCGGGATAGGTTTCGAGAGGTATTTCATAGCTGATCATGCCCCAGTTCATTGTTTCCTCATAGCCATCAGGAAGGTTGTTAAGGATCAACTCTCGTATTTTTTCGATTGTCTCCCGGCGAAATTCAGGAAGTTCTTGAATATACTCTTCAACAGTTTCTGCAGTACTTTTTGCCATAATGCGAAGTATAGTTAAAATTGAATGATCATTTTGTAAATAGCCCCAAAGTTAAGAAGATCTATCCATGTTTGCATTAATTGATATCTCCGTTTTTACCGAATGAGCGATATAACAGCGCTCATGGGCTCGGTGATGTAAACTTTCAAAAGTCTTTGCGTCAGGTTTTTTGTTTTCCTGGAAGCGTACGCTTGGTTGTAATGTAACATTTGTGATGGCTAATTTTCCTTCTTTATTTTTTCCCATTTGTCCTTCGGCCTCATCAGAATAGCGATTGATAACATATCCTGCATCTGCAGCTATCGACAGGAACCAAAGCATGTGGCAGCTTGCGAGTGATGCTACAAAAGCTTCTTCGGGGTCCAGAGCATGTCCATCGGTCAAATGCTCGGGGACTACCTCAGCAGAGGCGGCGGCGGGAACGGTTAGTCCTTCATTAAATATCCACTGATGCTTGCGTGAGTAGTTTTGATCAACAAAGGAAGCCTCCGTTTTTCGCTGCCATGTAATTTTTGCCTGATGTGTACTCATAATGCTACCTAATCTTTTTAGACAAGAGTCGTTGATTGTATCCCCTAAGGGCGAAATATAATATTACCGAGTAAAAACGTACAGAATTCTTTTATTGCAGGGAATCATCTAAAAGCCGCATCCGGGTTGATTAAAAGTATTTGGTTAGCAGAGCTTTTTGCCGTTGGGTAACTTGTCTTCCGGGGTAGCCAGAATTACATCTTCATTTTCATCATAAAAACCCGTTACCAAGCATTCCGACATAAAGGGACCAATCTGTTTGTCCGGTAGATTTACGACTCCAATTACCTGCTTCCCCACAAGATCTTCGGTAGTATAATGCTCGGTAATTTGCGCACTGCTTTTCTTGATGCCAATTTCATCCCCAAAATTGACTGTTAGCTTATAGGCAGGCTTTCGCGCTTCAGGGAATTTGTCCGCTTCAATAATAGTTCCGACCCGTAGATCAACGGCTTGAAACTGCTCCCAACTTATGGTATCCATAAAACTTGTGAATTTATATAAAAACCCTTGCAAGCCATAGACTTACAAGGGTTTGTGTGCCCTGGACTGGAGTCGAACCAGCACTCCCATAATGAGAACTGACCCCTCAAGCCAGCGCGTCTACCAATTCCGCCACCAGGGCAAAGGTCAATTTTTAGAGGTTTCGAATATACGATTTAATCCCCAAAAAACGAATATCATTCAGATGAATAATACGGTCTAGGATATTACATCTCAGCAAGTTGATCCTGTACATACTCATTTTCTGGCGCCATCTTGTTGGCCTGCTCGTAATAGGTTTTTGCTTTAGCCTCTTGCCCGGCTCGCTGCATCAGGTCGCCCATCAAAATCCAATTTTCTACATCCTTGGGATTCTGCTTGATGCGATCCAGAAGGTAAGTGATAGCTTCATCTCCCTGATCATTCATAATCATATGCAACACCTTATTACGGTGAGCAGCTGCAGAATCATCAAGTTCTATAGCTTTGTCAATATCCTTGATGGACTCGTCCATATTTTCTAGCTGCAGGTTGGCAAATCCGCGAAGATTGTAGAAGCCACTTTTTTGATCTTCACGTTCAATAGCTTTATCCAGGGCTGTAATACTTTTTTCCCACTGGTTCAGCTTTTGAAATACCATCCCCTCCAAGTGATATCCATCGGCGGATTCAGAATCCATTTTCTGTAGCTGATGCGATATGTCGAGGGCATGATCATAATCACCTTCATGCAAAAGGGCTAATCCTTCTTCAAGCTGTTCTTCAAAATTCATGCGTTATAACTGCTTTTCTCGTTAGTTTTAAATGTAGGATGTTTTATTGCGATCAATAATAACAGTAAAGATAAGCAAAACTGTGATCTTAGTCAGACATTTTGGAAGAGGAATTTTCTTCGTCGGTGATGTCCTCAAATTCGGCTTCTTCAATTTCTTCAAAGTTTTGCGACTGGTTATTATTCTGCTGGTCTTGTTGCTGTTGTTGAGAAAACTGCTGAAAGTTACGGTAAAAAAAGTTAGCCTTCCGCTGGTTTTTACTCGTGTTATCAGACGGCAAAAACAGACGACTGATGATCTTCACCAGAAAATACATAACTACTAAAAATAAAAGCGTGCGTAAAAACATTACTGATCGTTGGGAATGATATGAATGTGGGTGTTACCGCGTACCGGTTGTTCAAAAATTTGCTCTTCTATATAATCTAAGTGTTTTTTATTACTAACGAAATCAATCTCAGAAGTATTAATGGTCATCAGGGGGGATTTATTGTAGTGATGGAAAAAATGATTGTAAGCATCACTGAGATCCTGCAGGTATGAACGAGAAATATGCCGCTCATACTCCCGATCGCGTTCTCGGATATTTTGCATCAGGCGATCAACATTTGACTGTAGGTAAATGACCAGATCGGGCTTGGCAGATATCCCCGTCATGATATTAAAAATAGAATCGTAGAGGGCAAGTTCATCATCCTGCAGGTTAAGCCGCGCAAAAATACGGTCCTTTTCGAAGATATAATCAGAAATGGTCATCTGCTGGAACAAGTCTTTGCTCAGCATTTTTTGTTGTTGCTTAAAGCGGCTGGCCAAAAAGGACATCTGTGTAGGAAAAGCATACCGTTCGCGGTCTTCATAAAACTTGGGTAAAAACGGGTTTTCATCAAACTCTTCAAGTACAAGACGGGCATTTCGACGTTCAGTTAACAGCTTGGCCAACGAGGTTTTACCAACGCCTATAACACCTTCTATTGCAATAAATTCAAATTGGTTCTCCATGGTTACCAGTGCAGATCAGTTTTTTCAACTCGTAAATTGGCAGCCTCATTAATAAGCATGTCGATAGGCGTCTTTGTTTTGGGATCCTTCCAGTCGGGTATAAGTTCTTTTAGTGGTTCTAGTACAAATAATCGCTTGTGATATTCAGGATGGGGAATTATAAGATTATCCGTTTTAATCACCAAGTGACCGTACGAAATAATATCGAGGTCGATGGTGCGGGCACTCCACCGCGGTTGGTCAGCTGATCGCCCATGTGCTTGCTCAAAATTTTTAAATGCTTGAATAAGCGGAGCGGGATCTTTGGATACTGTGATCTGAACGACAGCATTATAAAAGTCCCGATCTGAGGGGCCTACGGGTTCGGTAATATAAATTGATGATTTTTGAAATGAGGACTCGGAAATATCCGTCAGAAATTCTTTTGCATCAGTAAGATGCTGTTGCCGGTTGCCTACATTAGAACCCAGTGCTACTACTGCCGTTGCCATGTCATGCAAATTTCGGAATGGTCGGTTTTGGTTTGTAGGGGAGGACTGATCTTACGTACTTTTACCTCGAGTTGGTGGGTCTGATCAAATGTTGCAAAAAGCTTGTCACCTATTTTTTTGGCCAGCGTCTCAATGAGTTTTACAGATGGCCCTTCCATTACGGAATGGACAATTTTTTCAGCCTGTTGGTAGTCAATTGTTTTATCCAGCTCGTCTGAGCTGCCGGCTTCACGAAGATGGGCAGAAAAGATGAGATCCACTTCAAAATTATTTCCGTTTTTGCGTTCCTCCTCATAGTATCCGTGGAGGGCGTGAAAGTGGAGGCCTTTGAGCGTTAGGGTTTCCATCTTATAGTGTTGATACCTCAATTTTTTGATGGAGTTCCTCAACAATACGCTCGTGCTTAGCCGTTGTTTGCATGCGTTCTTCAACGGTAGAGATAGCATGGATAACGGTTGAGTGATCACGTCCGCCAAAGTGTAGTCCTATTGTTTTTAAGCTGGAATCGGTAAATTGTTTAGCCAAATACATGGCTATTTGCCGGGCTTCTACAATCTCTTGCTTACGCGTTTTTTCGCGTACTTTATTGGTATCAATACCAAAATAATCGCACACATAATTTTGAATTTGCTCAATAGAGATTGATGATTGTGATTCTTGGATCATATCCTTCAGCACACGCTTGGCCATCTGGGGCTCAATTTCATCTACATGCTGCAGGGAGGCAAAGGCTAGTAACTTGATAATGGCTCCTTCGAGATCCCGCACATTTGATTTAAAATTATGAGCGATAAACTCAAGCACATCATGATTCAGCTCAATACCGTTGTCGTTGGCTTTTCGTTCCAGGATGGCATAGCGTGTTTCGTACTCAGGAACCTGCAGATCAGCACTAAGTCCCCAGCTAAATCGAGAAATAAGTCGTTCTTCGATATCAGGAATCTCTTTGGGTGCGCGATCACTGCTTAGTACAATTTGTTTCCCATCCTGATGAAGGGCATTAAAAATATGAAAAAATTCCTCCTGTGTTTTCTCCTTGCCGCTAAAAAATTGGATATCATCAACGATAAGCACATCAATTTGCCGATAGAACATTGTAAATTCGCTGGCCCGGTTATTACGGATAGCCTGTACAAATTCATTGGTAAAACTTTCTGACGATATATATAGCACTGCCAGATCATCACCGTGTTCTTTTTTTACTTTGTTCCCAATGCTCTGGATGAGGTGGGTTTTGCCGAGTCCCGTCCCCCCATAAATGAAAAAGGGATTGAACGAGTTACTTCCCGGGTTTTCTGCGATAGCCATCGCTGCCGACCGCGCCAGTCGATTGCAGTCTCCTTCAATGTAGCGATCAAAGACATAGCTAGAGTTGAGATTGGAGTCAATCTTTGTTTTTTGGATACCCGGAATCACAAAAGGGTTTTCAATTTTACCGGGGCTATATTCTGAGTATCCGTTCACGTCTTGCGGTTGATTATCGTCGGGGGGCATAGGTTGCTGGGGGAGCCGGACAGATTTATTTTCTGTTTCATTATCTGATTTTTCCAGAACTACTGAATATTCCAGTTTGCCGTCTTCTCCTAAAACTTTTGCGAGTGTAGATCGGAGCATTCCATAATAATGCTCTTCAAGCCACTCGTACCAAAATTGACTCGGAACCTGTATGGTGAGAGTATTCTCCTCAACTTTAATTGGTTCAATAGGTTCAAACCAAGACTTATACTTCTGGTAGCTAATATTATCCTTGATAATTTCTAAGCATTGCTCCCACGCAGCATCGGCAGAAATTGTACTCAACGTCCCATTACCTCCTCTAAAATTATAAAATTAGATGCACTTAGAATAGTGTAGTTATCCACACCTTCGATACGCTGTTTCTCACTGGCGTGAAACGAAGATGATAATTTCGAAGGCTGATGTCAAAAAAATATTCGACAGGTTAACAAAAGTTATCCACATTTTACTAAACAGCCTAACCTCTTGTCCTGCAGTAAGTTAGCTAGTTATCCATATTTCTATCAAATGACCCTTGACAGTACATAATACTCTCCTAACACAGATTTCACCTTAGATTAACATCCGACCCCCCTATTAAAAAAAGTTTTCAACAAGTTATCCACACCTTATTGTGGATTGGATTTGTCGGCAATCTCTTTAAGAAAATGAAGATTTTTTAATTTGCGTTGTACTTTTTTATCGTCGTTTGGCAATAAGGAATCGTTGTTTATTATCGTAGTCTTCTTTAAGCCTTGATTGCCAAGTGTTTTGCTCAAAAAGTTGGAGGATATTTTCTGCATAGTGCTCATGTAATTCCAGGTAGAGATGTCCATTTTCAGGCAATGTCTGTTCACTAAATGAGATGATTTGTTGATACATATTTAAAATGTCATCAGTGAACAAGGCTTGATGAGGTTCGAAGTCCTTAACTTGTGGTTCTAGCAGTTCTTCTTCATCAGGACGAACATAGGGAGGATTAGAAATAATGACTTCCGGAGTGGTGTTATGATCCAACAGCTCAGAAGAAAAGAGGTCTCCCTTAAAAAAATGAATATCAACTTCATTTTGTGCTGCATTTTCTTTGGCTAGGCTAAGAGCCTCATCCGAAATATCAACACCATGAATGTTCCAGTTGGGGCGTTCCATTTTAAGTGCGATAGGAATACAGCCAGAACCGGTACCAATATCTAATAGAGTAAGGGCATTGGTGTCGTGGTTGTCTAGCACAATCTCGACTAGCTGCTCAGTTTCAATCCGGGGAATAAGTACTCGCTCATCCACCGAAATACGAGCATTTAAAAAATCAGTAAACCCAACAATATATTGCAGTGGTTCGTGGCGAGCTCTTCGTTTTACAAGTGGACGTAGCTCATTTAGTTCTCCCTCAGAAAGGGGTCGGTCGTATTTCAAATATAAGTTAAGCCGTTTAATTCCCAGCGTCTCTGCCAGCAACCACTCGATACTATGCCGCGGGTCGGGAATATCATTTTTCTTAAAATAATCTGTAGCCCATTCCATCATGGAAAGGACTGTCCATTCCTCGACCTTGCTGCTCATCTTGTTTTTTTAAGATTCGCTTTTTTCAGTCTCTTCTTCATTTTCTCGCTGAACAGTAAGACCGAATCGTTTTCCAAAATCCAGTATAAAGTCGGTTACCTCGTCGTCAATTGTTTGTTTTTCGTCATCAAGGGAGCTTCCGCGAAATCCCATTCTTCCGCCGGTTTTTTGTAGCTCAAAGCGATTTTGTTTACCGGTGAACTCAATAATACAGGTGAGAGTGACGCTGGCGTTTATCTGTTTTTCATATTTTTCATAAACCGCAACATGTACTTCATCAGAAGTCTCAGACGAAGAATAATTGTACAAGTATTTCGGTTCGATTTTATCGAATAGTTGGTTCGGCATGCGCCGCAATGTGTCTGCCGGACCATAAACAATATACTTGCTTACCGTAGCCATAATCAATTAATTTCTATTGGGAAATTGCTAAGTTGTAAAGAGCCTGAATAAAAGTTTTTCTGCAACCATAATCAAGTTTATATAGGCTAATTGTTGGTAATGTTTGACAAATATTTCTATATAAACATAATTTTTTGATGTAAGGATTGTTATACTATCGCATGTTGTTACAATGAGTGAATTTGAATGTGGATATAGCCCCATGCTAAATTTTCGAACAGTTCTTTCCAGATGCTTTTTGATTGTTATTGTGTCACTTGGCGTTGGATTCAGTCCTGCCATAGCACAATTACAAGAGCCGGAAGTAAAAAAAACTAAATTTCCTAAAACTCCGTTATCCGAAGATTTACATAATAGTGTTAGCTTTGATTTTTTTGTAACTAATTTTGGTTTTGGTTTGGGCGGGCACTATACAAGAGTCGTGGGACCCTATACCGAATTGACCTTTCGCACTGGTATTACCGGTATTCGTAATGTAAGTGAACAAACATTTCAAAATGCTTTCAATGGGCGTCGTGTTATTCCGAACAAATATAAAAGGGCTTTGGGCTTTCCCTTTATTATTGGTGTTAAACAACGATTGTTTGCTGAACAAATAGCGGATAATTTCCGTTTCTTTGTGGGCGGAGGAGCAGGTCCAGCAATGGCATTTACCTATCCCTATGTGAAAGATAATAATAATAATGGATTTCGGGATTTTGAAGTTATACCTATACCAGGTACACAACAGGGTAGATTGAGACCCCGTGAGGATGTAAATGATTTTTTCTCGGGGTGGAGCAAGGGCAATACCCATTGGGGTATGAGCGGTGAAATTAAGATAGGAGTCGATTTTGGGAAGTCGTTTTCATCGCGAACAACGGTCGAGCTTGGCTACTTTTTCTATTATTTCAAGGAGGGGCTACAAATTTTAGAACCATATAAGCCTTTTGGATATACCGCCCCCAGTGGTACTTTGCCAGGCCAGCCTATCGACAAACGAAATGGGAACCGGAATTCCTTTAATCAGCCCCAAAAGCTTTTTGGCACCCCCCAAATAAAAATTACTTTTGGCGGACTGTGGTAATAGTAGTTTTTGAACGTCCTATTCAGACGTTTTTATGATCTTAATTCAAACTTCCTGAATTCTTTCTATAATTCCCCTTTCTTTTCTCTTTATCGGTAAACGAAATCCTTGTACCTTTATCAAAATTCTACCTTATAAATACAAGGATTTATCATGAGTTTTATTGACGAAATTATTGGAAGACAAATTATTGATTCCCGGGGTAATCCCACCGTCGAGGTTGATGTGATTTTAGAAAATGACATGATGGGTCGCGCTGCAGTTCCATCCGGTGCTTCAACCGGAGAATTTGAAGCTGTTGAGCTGCGCGATACTGAATCCGATGCATTTCTGGGAAGAGGGGTAACAAAAGCTGTAGAAAATATAAATAATATTATTAATGACAGCCTGTGTGGAATGGAAGTTGTCGGACAGGTAGAAATTGATAATCAACTATTAGAGATTGACGGCACTACAAATAAAAGTAATCTGGGGGCTAATGCCATGCTTGGGGTATCACTTGCTGCTGCCGATGCCGCATCTAATATGTTGAATATACCGCTTTGGCGATATGTAGGCGGTGTTAATGCTAAAGTATTGCCAGTGCCGATGATGAATATTATCAATGGAGGGTCACATGCAGATAATAATGTGGACCTGCAGGAATTTATGATTATGCCCGCCGGTGCGAAAACATTTAGTGAAGCAATAAGAATTGGAGCAGAGGTATTCCATCATCTCAAAAAGGTACTCAGTGACAAAAATTATAGTACCGCAGTTGGTGACGAAGGTGGTTTTGCACCAGATCTTAACTCTAATGAAGAAGCTGTAGAAGTTATTCTAGAAGCTATTGAAAAGGCAGGGTATGAACCCGGTGCTGATGTGGTGCTTGCACTTGATCCGGCAACAGCAGAATTCTATGATGCGAAAGAGGAGGTTTACGAGTTTCGCTGGAGTGATGGCAGTAAACGATCCAGTGATGAAATGGTTGACTTTTGGAGCAATTGGGTCGAGAAATATCCTATCCTTTCTATTGAGGATGCCCTGGATGAAAATGACTGGCAAGGATGGAAAAAATTAACGGATACTCTTTCTGATCGTGTTCAGTTGGTTGGGGATGATTTGTTTGTAACAAATACCGAACGCTTAGCCAGAGGGGTTCAAAAAGGAGTAGCTAATTCTATTCTCATCAAAGTAAACCAAATAGGAACGTTGACTGAGACGCTGGACGCCATCGAGATGGCACATAAAAATGATTATACTGCTGTCGTTTCACACCGTTCCGGTGAAACGGAAGATACAACCATTGCCGACTTAGCGGTGGCCACTAATGCCGGACAAATTAAAACCGGATCAATGAGTCGTACAGATCGAACGGCAAAATATAATCAACTGCTGCGTATCGAAGAGCAGCTGGGAGATCACGCTATTTATATGGGACATGACGCCTTTGGATTTTAATTTGGCTATTGCAATCATTATTACATGCAAAATACGAACCTCAAGCTACAAAACTTTCGGAATCACATAGAGACTACTGTAGAATGGGCACCGCACATGAATGTGATTATTGGTCAGAACGGGGCGGGTAAAACCAATCTCATAGATGCACTGCACTACTTGTGCATGAGTCGAAGTTTTGTATCAAGCAGTGATCGGTATGTGGTCAATAAGGATGCCTCTTTTTTTATGATTAAAGGGCATTTTAAAGGAAGAATTCGTTCAAGTTTTGATGTCGGCTGTTCCTATTCGCGTGGGAAGGGAAAAAAGATTTTTGTGAACGAAAGTCCGCTGGATCGCCTTTCTGACTTAATTGGCATGGTGCCGGTGGTAGTACTTTCGCCAGCAGACAAAAAGCTTACCAGTGAGGGACCTAAACAGCGTCGTTCGTTTATAGACTCATTTATCAGTCAGATATCACCTGGTTATCTGCAAGATTTGCTCGATTTTCGCAAGGCGCGTAAACAGCGTAACAAATTACTTAAAGAGTTTCGGGGCAGCCGAGAAGTCCTTCAGGCCTACCTGGAGCCGTGGAATGTACAGCTGGCCGAATATGGTTCACGGATTGTTGCCAAACGGACAGAAGTGCTGAATGTCTTTCAGAGTTATTTAGCGAGTGAATATGAGGAAATTTCCGGGATGTGTCATAAACCGGATCTCGAATATCAAACATTCTGTGAGCCAAGTGAAGATGAAGAACTTATTCGAGAGCGGTATATGGCGACTCTTGATGAAGAGGAAGATCATGAAATTGAGCGAGAGGTAACACTGATAGGTCCACATCGCGATGAGATTGTATTTTATTTGGATGATTTTGAGCTTCGTAATTTTGGGTCTCAGGGACAGCACCGGTTATTTGCTTTAGCTTTAAAACTGGCCCAGCTTTTGTATTTTTCTGATGAACTTGATGATTTACCTATTTTTCTGCTGGATGACGTCTTTGGTGATCTGGATGCACAGCGGACCGAAGTTCTGTTAAATGCACTGATTGATCATGCAGGACAAACTTTTGTTACTGCTGCAAACCCTATTCCGTTTGATAATTATTTAACATTTGATGGCAAAAAAAATCGTAAGTTTGAAGTAGAAGATGGAAATATAACACTCATTAATTAAGATAATCTGATTTGGGAAGATTTCGATCAAATAGCCCAAAACCACTGAAGGATGCTCTGAAGGAGTTTTTGGATAACTATCCCCATCGCAAGCGTATGAAGCGGGGAATGATTTTATCGTTGTGGAATGAAACGGTGGGAAAGCGTATTGCGGAACAAACAGAAAACGTTCATTTTGAGCATGGGAATTTAGTTGTTCATGTTAAAAATCCTGCATGGCGTCAAGAAATCCATATGAAGCGGTTTAGCATTGCCAAACGATTAAATGAGAAGGTTGAAGAGAAAATTATTAAAGAAATAGTTGTGCGTTCATAGTGACTATTGGCGTCTGTAAATATTACAGCAAAATGAGTCTATTAAGATAAACAGTACTATGTCAGTTATTGATAACATAAAAGAAAAGCTTATTGCAGGGTGGCAAACCCTGACAGTCAAATCTGATGAGGATCGTATAGCTGATGTAGGTCGTGAGCGATTTATTGTTTTTTTCGTAGCTTTGGTACTGGCATTTTTTCTTTGGCTGATGGTGAATTTGAGCCGGGAGTTTAACCTGACTGTTGATCTTCCGATAACACTGGCTGGTATGCCCGAAGACCGCGCCTTGGTTGAGAATCTTCCTTCCCATGCTAAGGCAAACGTATCGGCTGAAGGGTGGAAGCTTATCAATTTATACAATAACCCTCCGGTGATAAATATTGATGTGAGAGACAAAGAAGTTAACCTCTATGACCAGGTTCAAAAGCAGATGAACAGCCTGCCGGAAATAAGCGTGCAAAAGGTGCAGCCGCTAATTTTAACCGTTGAATTGGAAGAACGTATTTCGAAAAAAGTCCCTGTAAAGTCTCGTATTGCAACCCAGTTCGACAATCAATATGATTTTGTGGAGCCTCCAGTTATCACACCGGATAGCATTACTTTGAATGGAGCTCGTTCGTTGGTTAGCGATATTGAAATGTGGCAAACCGATTCTATCACCATTGATGATATCAGTAGTGATATATCAAAGTTGATAGAGTTGGAGGAGCCGGGAAATTTAATTAGTCTTTCGCAATATGAAGTGCGCTATGAGGGGAAGGTAGCACAATTTACGGAGGGAGAGGTACAGGTCAAAGTAAGTTCCAGGGGTATGCCATCTGGCCAACAAATTTCGTTTAGCCCTTCTATGGTTACGGTAAAATACGATGTGCCGCTGGATGAATATTCAACTGTTCAGCAGCAGCACTCTTTTGAAGCTTATGTGACCTACAGTCAGGTACTAAATAATCCATCGGGATTTGTGAGCCCACAAATATCATTTACTGAGAGTAATAATCATATCAAGATAAGTTCAATAACACCTCGCAGCGTAGCCTATTTTAAAAAGCTGGATACCGGTCAGTAAAGCCACTTTCTGGTTTGGCAAGCTAAGCTACTTCATCAAGCTTATCCTTAAAAGGGGCAATAATCTGTTCTACTGATTTTGTATCTTCAAAATAAGAGAGAATTTTCAGAATGACCTCATCGACCAGTACATCAGGACATGAGGCTCCCGAGGTGATGGCTACCGTTACAGGCTCTTGCTGAGGCAGCCAATCCTTTGTTGTTTTTAGTTCTTTATCCCACTGATTAAAATGCTGGATATTTGACGGTGATTCTATTTCTTCGGCATCTCGCACATGATAAGTTGGGAATGCCTCTTCCAAAATTTCTACCAGGTGCATGGTGTTCGACGAGTTATATCCGCCTACAACAATAGATAAATCAGCATTTGATTCGGCTAATGCCAGCGTGGCTGACTGATTTTCGTTAGTGGCATAGCAGAGTGTGTCAGAGGTATCTGCAAAGTGGTCGAGGATTTCAGCTTCACCATACTTTTCAATGGCTGCTTCTTTTAGAATATTCATTACCTCTTCGGTTTCGGTGGCAAGCATTGTTGTTTGGTTGATAACGCCAAACTGTTTCATATCCTCATGGGGATCAAATCCTTCTGTGCTTTTATGTCCAAAATGTTCTTCAAAATCAGTTTTGGGTCGATCTCCGGTAAGAATGTCTGCCAATATTTGAGCTTCATCTGTGTTAAGAACGACCACACACTCTGAGTGATCAGCGCTGTGCGAAAAGGTGGCCCGTGTTTCTTCATGACGGTGTTTGCCGTGAATCACTAATGAATATCCTTTTTTACCCAGCTGTTTGCCACGCTTCCAGACCTTCTCTACAAAGGGACAGGTGGTGTTGTATTCATAGGGATCAATCCCTTGTTTTTTGAGCTTTTGCTGTATTTCAATAGTCGTGCCAAAAGCAGGGACAATGACAATATCATCTTCATTGAGTGATTCAATAGGGATGAGTTCCGAGCCGTCTGTCTCAAATAGAAATTCAACTCCACGGTCCAGCAGGTCTTCATTAACAGTAGGATTGTGAATCATTTCGCTAAGCAGATAAACATTCTTATCGGGATGCTGCTCAACCGTTTTATATGCGATGTCTATGGCATTTTCTACGCCATAGCAAAAACCAAAATGCCGGGGAATAAGAAAGCGAACGGGTCCAAAGTCGAGTACAGTGGGGTCCAGATCTTTCTTGCGCGGATCCATCACCTTATTCGCATCCTTGACCTTGCGAATAATTGGAGATTGATAAATTTCAGGTATGTCGAATTTCTTACGTCCCATATCAAAAAAGTGGTTTTATATTTAGCCCGTAAATATACGGAGCTTAGGGCGAAACATCAGCATTAATAACAATGGGAAGCAGTAAATCGATCAATGGAAGGGAGGGGCAAAAAACGATCGAAAGCCAATATTATAGATCGAATTATACTTCGGCTACTTCATCGAGTTTAACGCCCACAAGTTGACTGACGCCTGTTTCGGGCATGGTAACACCGTACATCATTTCAGCTTTGCTCATGGTTTTCTTGTTGTGGGTAATGATGATGAACTGAGTATCTTCGCTAAACTGTTTAATCATCGCCGAAAAGCGTTCAATATTGGCATCATCGAGCGGAGCATCCACCTCGTCAAGCACACAAAAGGGCGACGGCTTTACCAAGTAGATGGCAAATAACAGGGCAATAGCCGTAAGCGTTTTTTCGCCGCCCGAAAGTTGGTTAATGGTAGAGGGACGCTTGCCCTTGGGATTGGCCTCAATTTCGATGGTTGCATCCAGCGGATCTTCGGCCTCCTCGTCAATTACAAGGTCACAGTAGTCATCGTCATTAAAGAGGGTGTGAAATACTTTTTGAAAGTTCACTCGGATTTTTTCAAAGGTTTTATCAAACCGCTCGGTTGCCGTTTTGTTGATCTCTTCAATAGTTTCGCGCAACTCTTCGGCTGCTTGTCGTAGATCCCCAACCTGTTCCTCATAAAAGTCCAGGCGTTCCTTTTCTTCTTCATATTCTTCAATTGCCAGTGGGTTAACATCGCCGATCTTGTTAAGCTTCTGCTTAAGCCAGCCGATACGTTCTTTAGCTTCATCGGGTTCGGTATCTTCAGGCAGTTCTTCTTCTACCTGGTCCATGAGTACACCATAGGTTTCCCAGATGTGGTCAGAGAGATTTTCGATCTGCATCTCGTACTTTTCCTTCGACATCGCCAAGTGATGTACAAGCTCCATATTTACCTCTTTGCGGCGGCGCACCTCCTTGAGTTCTTTTTCTATTTCATTAATGCGCCCGCGCTGCTTGCCGGCAGATTCTTCAGCCTGTTCAAGTTTTTGATCTGCTTTCTTTTTCTGTTCTTTTAATGATTCGAGCTTGTCTTCGAGCTGGTCAATATTAGATTTATGCTTTTCGATCGACTCTTTGGCTTCTTCAGTTTTTTGTGACCGAATTTTTAGCCGCTTCTTGAGATTCTTTATGCCTTCTTCTGCCCGCTGGATGTCGCGCTCATGATTTTCAACTTTATTTTTCAGATCCTGATGCTTCAGCTGTGCGTCATTGTACCGTTCTTGTGCAATTGATCGCTCTTCTTCGAGCTCCTTTAGTACCTGCTTCTTCTCTTCCTGCTGTTCGTGCAGGTTTTTCAGCTTTTGTTGCAGTTCTTCTTGCTTGGGATCCAGTTTGGCTAGTTCTTCTTGCGATTGATTTTCATTACTGTTTAGATCATTTTGCCGGTTTTTCAGTTCAGCAATATTTTTCTCGTAGATTTCAATTTTTTGATCAAAACTACTGATCTTGCTTTCAATGTTGCGTAATTTTTGCTGTCGATCCTCCAGCTTTTGCTCAGCAGCATTTATATCGATAGACTGATATTGTTCCTGAACATTTTGTAGTTCATTTTTAGAATCTTCAATATCAGTTGTAATTGATTCTGCCTTCTCCTGCAGTGTTTCAATTTTGTCTTGTAGCCCTACTCGGATACCGGCATTTTTATTTTGGCTTCCACTTTTTAGAAACTGATTGGGGCTAATCACTTCACCATCAAACGTAACGCCTACCACATCGTTATCCGCAACAGCTGAGAATGCCTTATCTATGGAGTTAAACACCTTAACATTACCCAGCAAAAGCTCAGTCAGCGGCTTAAACTGAGATTTAGAATCAACTGCACTCACCAGCGATCCAGAAATGGTTTCATAGCTGCTGGCAAGCCTATCAAGGGGGATAAGTGTGGCCTGCCCCATATCATTCTCCTTTAACAATTCAGCTGCTCTATGGGCATTTTCAAGTGTTTCAACGACTACGTAATTTAGTGCATCACCAAGTGCAGCCTCCAGGGCTACGGCATGTTCTTGATCTGTTGAAAGTAAATTCGAAACTACATCAAGCAGAGAAAATTGTTCTGCGTGTTCTTCAAGCAAAAACTGAACACTTGAAGGGAAAGCTTCTTTAGAATCAGCAATATTACGAAGAAGGTCGATTTCAGATTCTACAGAGTCCAAATTACTTTTTTGACTCCGAATTTGGTCCTTAAGCTCGTTTTCTTTTTCAGAAAGTTCTTTGCGTTTGCTACGTTTTTTTTCCAGAGTTTTTTGTTGTTCATCCCGTTTAGATTCAGCCTCATCACGTTTCTGAGCTAGTTTCTTTTTCTCTCCCTGAAAGATGGAAATTTCTTCTTTGAGGTCTTTAACTTCCTGCCGAATACGTTTTATTTCGCCTTCGGTATTTTCCAGCTGTGATTCGATTTTTATGCGTTTTGTTTGCAGCTCATTGAGATCTTCGTTTGCCTGCGAAAAAGCCTCTTCCAGATTAGTTAGTTCGTTATTTTTTTCAGAATATTTTTGCTGAATTTCAGAATAACGCTCCTTTGATTCTTTAAGATTTTGTTTCGCTTTTTGAAGGTCACCGTCAAAACTATCCAGCTTTTTTTTGCTGTCTTCGAAAGCTTCGCGCAGATCTTTTAAATCTTCTTTGCTTTGCTCAATATCGCTGGTGTACTGCTCAATGACGCTCTTTTTATTGCTTATTTTCTCATTTGTAATCTGCAGATTTGTTTCAGCATCCCGAATTTTCGAGTGGATCTGACCAACACGTCGCTGTGCTTTTGACTGTGCACGTTCTTTCTCATTTAAAATTTTACGAGCAGATTCGGAATCTTCTTCCAGTTTATTAGCTTTTGCCAGTATTTCTTTTTTCTCTTTGTCCGCATTGTCAATACGTTCTTCAAGCGGTTCTAGTTCTTCTTTGACCTGGGTGTATTCGTGCTTATTGAGTGCCTTATCAAGCTGTTCGAGTTCTTTCTTGTATTTCTCAGCTTTTTCAGCTTTTTCAGCTTGTTTTTTAAGGGAGTTTGCCTTTTTCCGAACTTCTACTAAAATATCTTCCACGCGCTGCAGATCTTCCTGCGTCTGATCTAGCTTACGAAAAGTTTTCTTTCGTTTTTCTTTGTAGCTTGTAATGCCGGCGGCTTCCTCAAAAAGTTTTCGCCGGTCATTGTTTTTGTCATTGAGTATTTCCTCAACCATCTTCAGTTCAATTACCGAATAAGCATCCGAACTCATACCGGTATCCATAAAAAGTTCGGTTATATCTTTTAACCGACAGGTAGTACCATTAATCAGGTATTCACTTTCTCCAGATCGGTACAGGCGACGACTAATGGTTACTTCATTATATTCGGTTGGTAGCAATCCCTTGTTGTTAACGAAGGTAAGTGAGGCTTCAGCCATGCCAAGGGCGTTCTTTTTGGCAGTACCGTTAAAGATGACGTTGGCCATACTTGATGAGCGAAGCAGGGTAGGGCGTTGTTCGCCAAGTACCCACCGCATAGCATCAACGATGTTAGATTTGCCACATCCATTGGGTCCAACAATGGCTGTTATACCTTTATCAAAAGATACATTGGTCTTGTTTGCAAAACTCTTAAATCCCTGAAGTTCAAGTTCGGATATATACATTTACGGGATTCGGGTTGCGAATTAGGAATTGCGGGTTACAAATACGTTATGTAGGATCCAAAATCGGTCCATAAGATGTTTTACGGCGACGACTCCAAACTTTTTAGTAGTAAACATAAATCCGTAACCTGCAACTTATAACTCGCTTTTACACTGTCATGATTTCTTCTTCTTTCTTTTCAGACAATTCCTCAATTTCTTCGGTATGCATATCGGTAAGCTGCTGAATTTCCTCTTCTGCTTCATAAAGAGAATCTTCAGGAAGTGATTCGTTCTTAACTTTTTTCTCAACTTCGTTATTGGCATCACGACGAGTATTGCGAACAGAAATTCGTGCCTCTTCTCCTAACTCGTTTACTCGATCTACCAGCTCTTTTCGACGTTCTTCAGACAAAATGGGAAGAGGGATCCGAATAATATTACCGTCATTATTGGGATTTAAGCCCAGTCCTGCTGACATAATTGCTTTTTCAATATCTTCAAGAGCGGATTGGTCAAAAGGTTGTACTGTTAAGAGTCGAGCCTCTGGAGCACTTACGTTTGCAAGCTGATTTAAAGGCGTTCGTGACCCGTAATAATCAACTTTAATATCTTCCAAAATAGATGGTTGAGCCTTTCCGGCACGTATGTGGGAAAGCTCTTTTCGATAGTGTTTGACGGCTTCATCCATCTTTTTGCCGGCAGAAGTAATAATATCTTGTAATGCTGGAGGAATCATAATGTGCAGGGGTTGTTATTAATGCTGTTTATATTTCCGAAACATGATCAGAAAAGAAGTTAAAAAATCTAGGAATCATCCCAAACTACCTTTGATCCTACGGAGGTATTACCCATTAGAACTTTTTTAAGGTTTCCTACTTTATTCATGTCAAAAACAATGATGGGTGTTTCATTTTCTCGACACAAGGTAAAGGCTGTCATATCCATAATATCGAGGCGGCGGCTGAGGACCTCTTCGCCGGGAATAGTCTGAAACTTTTCGGCATCGGGATTTTTTTCTGGATCAGAATCAAAAATGCCATCCACCCGTGTACCCTTAAGAATTACTTCAGCTTCAATTTCTATAGCTCGCAAGGAAGCTGCTGTGTCTGTGGTGAAATAAGGATTACCCGTTCCGGCACCAAAGATAACCACGCGCCCCTTTTCAAGGTGACGAATAGCGCGTCGGCGGATATAGGGTTCAGCAATTTCTTCCATTCGTATAGCCGACATCAAGCGGGTGTGGACGCCCATCCGTTCGAGAGCATCTTGTAGGGCCATGCTGTTAATCATCGTAGCAAGCATGCCCATATAGTCACCCTGTACGCGGTCCATGCCTTCAGTTGCACCTTTTACTCCGCGAAAAATATTACCACCACCTACCACAACGGATGCTTCAAAACCTTCATCATGGATAGATTTTATTTCTTCGGCATACTGAGTAAGAATATCACCATCAATTCCGTGTCCCTGTTCACCTAAGAGTGCTTCACCACTAAGTTTTAATAAAACGCGATCGTAGTCCTGTGCCACTTTATATTTGTTAAAATCTTGAGTTTACTATTTTATCGATCAATAAGCTTGATAAACGATCTCTTAAGCATAAAAAAAAGGCTACCGAATTGGTAGCCTTTTTTAAGAAATGATTTCTTAGGAATCATTACCCAGTTGGAGTCGATGGAAGGACTTGACCAACGGGGTGTCATTTTCGTCCAGATAGTTTTCGACCGTTAAGCTGTTGTCCTTAACAAACTTTTGTTCCAGCAGAACGTTTTGCTCGTAAAACTTGCGAAGTTTACCTTGCGCTGCTTTTTCAGCTATTTCTTCGCTTTTACCTTCATTGAGTAGTTGATCTTTCGCAATTTCGAGCTCTTGTTCTACCACTGAGCTGTCAACGCCGTCACGAGTTACAGCTACAGGATCCATTGCGGCAACCTGCATAGCTATGTTTCGGCCAATTTTTTCATCACTAATAGCATCCTCGAATTCGACAAGTACGCCCAGTTGATTTCCGGGATGGATGTATGAGATATAGTATCCGTCAGTCTCGGCAAAAACTATGCGGCTAATTTTAATTTTTTCACCAATTTTACCAACCATCTCTTTAAGATGTTGCGAAACGCTGAGGCCGTCAATTTCAATATCCATCAGGGCATCAACGGACTCCACCTCGTTTTCGAATACAATATCAATAAATTGCTGCGCGCGATCTTGAAAATCGTCATTGCGGGCAACAAAATCTGTTTCGCAGTTAATTTCGAGTGCGGCTGCTTTTTTACCGTCATCACTTACGCGCGAAACAATAAGTCCTTGGTTGGCTTCGCGATCGGCTCTTTTTTCAGAGAGTTGTTGTCCTTTTTTGCGGAGGATATCCGTAGCTTCTTCAAAATCGCCGTTTGCCTCTTGAAGAGCTTTTTTACAGTCCATCATGCCAGCCCCAGTTTGTTCACGGAGCTTTTTTACGTCTTTTGCAGAAATACTCATAGGTGAGTTACGCTGTTTTAAATTGTTGTGTTAAATATTAAAATGGTGTGTTGCGTTATTATTCTTCCTGATCAGATTGGTCAGAAGAATCCGAACCCCCATTTTCATCGTCCTTATTGCGACGAGAGCGACGCTTGCCGGTAGCTTTCGTTTTGGTTTTTACTTCTTGAGCCTCGGCTTTCTTTACATTTTCAGCAGCCTTTTCCATCATCTTTTCGTCGCTGTGTGATTCGCGTTCAGCATTACCTTCAATAATAGCATCAGCTACTTTTGAGGAAATAAGCTGAATGGTACGAGCAGAATCATCATTGCAGGGAATAATGTAATCCGGTATATCGGGATCACTGTTAGTGTCGACCATTGCAACAATGGGAATATTGAGGTTAACGGCCTCATTAAGAGCAATATTTTCTTTAATAGTATCAACAATAAAGATGGCTCCGGGCAAACGTCCCATGTTGGCAATGCCACCAAGTGTTTGCTCCAGCTTGTCTTGCTCACGTTCGAGCATCAAGGCCTCTTTTTTGGTAAGCTCTTCAAACGTACCGTCGTTACTCATACGCTCAATCTCTTCCATCCGGGAGATACTCTTCTTTACCGTAGAGAAGTTAGTGAGCATACCACCTAACCACCGATGAGTTACATAGGGCATGCCGCATCGAATAGCCTCGGTTTTAATAATGTCTTGTGATTGTTTTTTCGTACCTACAAAAAGGATGGTCTTTCCTGCACGGGCAAGTTTGGTAACTTCTTCCAGTGCTTCTTGGAAAAACTTTTGTGTTTTTTTGAGGTCGATAATATGAATCCCGTTGCGTTCCATGAAGATATATTCCTTCATTTTGGGATTCCATCGCCGGGTCAAGTGTCCAAAGTGGGCGCCCGACTCTAAAAGTTTATCTAAATCAGGTGTAGTTGGCATAAGGTTGATTTATTTTTGAGTTAGTCCTCTATACAGGTCATCCCCGGCGCTAATCAAGCACAGAAATTGTGCTCAACACTCGGCGCACTGAGTTGCTGTATATGTGTGATAATGAAATGTATTGTATTGGAAAAAGAAGGTACGCAGCGCAAATATATTAACGCTTGGAGAACTGGAACTTTTTACGAGCACCAGGTTGTCCATATTTCTTGCGTTCTACCATGCGATCGTCTCGCGTAAGCAAATCATGTGCTTTTAAGACGTCGTGCCACTCTTCATTGTGATCATCAAGAGCGCGTGCGAGAGCATGTTGGATGGCACCGGACTGACCGGTAACACCACCGCCGCGAACGGTTACTTTAATGTCAAACTGATCATTGGATTCGGTCACATCCAGTGGCAAAGAAGCCACATTACGACGTGCCTGTGTTTGAAAATATTCATCCAATGATCGCTTGTTGACTTGAAATTCTCCCGATCCCGGTTGAATATACAGTCGCGCTGTAGAAGTCTTTCTTCTTCCGATGAAATTTTTTTGTTCCATTCGTAATTAAAGCTCGATTTTTTCTGGTTGTTGTGCTTCTTGTTCATGAACCGGACCTGCATAAACACGCATGTTCGTCATCAGTTTGTTGCTAAGTTTATTTTTAGGCAACATGCCATTAACGGCTTTTTGAATAACGATTTCTGGTTTATGCTCCAGCATCTCTTCAGCCGAAGTAAAACTTTCACTGCCAGGATAGCCGGAATAACTAAAATATTCTTTTTGTTTCATCTTCTTGCCACTCAATTTTACCTTGCTGGCATTGATGACTACAACATTATCACCGGTATCCATGTGCGGAGTAAATTCAGGCTTATGCTTGCCTCGCAAAAGCGTTGCTACTTTAGAAGCTACGCGTCCGAGAGCATGGCCTTCGGCATCAACAAGAACCCATTTCTTTTCGATGTCACTCGGTTTAGCGGAGTAGGTCTTGTAACTATTTGTATCCACGATTAGAAATTGTTTAAAATTGTTTTTCTGTGAAGTCTCGAAAAATAGGCTTAATTATTTCCATTTGCAATGGTGAAGGTGTTAAAATTTCAGACCCCTTCATTCAACCGGATTATTGGAATGAGCTGCTATAATTGACTAAAAATCATATTTAAAGACAAAAAACTCTTAAAAATTTTATATCTTTAAGTGTGCTTGCAAAGTAGAGTATTAATTGAAATGGAGGTAGAAATGAACAAGGAAAATAAGTTTGCCCAAACGCGAGTGTCTTTTGATACAGGATCCGGCAAAGCCGATATGTACAGCTTGCAGAAGCTGGAAGAGATGGGTTATGGAAAAATGGAAAAGCTTCCATTCACAATCCGAGTATTGCTTGAATCAGTACTTAGAGAATATGACGGTCATGCGTTTACCGAAGATGACATTAAAAGTTTAGCTAATTATAATGCAAAAGATCCGCAGGGGGAAATTCCTTTTAAGCCTTCACGTGTGGTACTGCAAGATTTTACAGGAGTCCCTGCTGTTGTTGATCTAGCTGCACTTCGTTCTGCGATGGATCGCATGGGCGGAGCTCCAACTTCTATCAACCCAAAGGTGCCGGTTGATCTTGTGATCGATCACTCGGTACAGGTTGATGAGTTTGGGCAAGAATATGCTTTCATGCATAACGTGGAAAAAGAATTTGAGCGTAATCGCGAGCGCTATGAGTTCTTGAAGTGGGGACAAAAAGCGTTTGATAACTTTCGGGTTGTGCCTCCCGGGCGCGGAATTGTGCATCAAGTAAATCTTGAGTACTTGGCTAAAGGAACATTTGCCCGTGAAGAAGAGGATGGTTCTACTATTGTATATCCTGATACTTTGGTGGGTACAGATTCTCACACCACTATGATTAATGGTCTCGGTATTCTTGGCTGGGGCGTTGGTGGTATTGAAGCAGAAGCAGCTATGTTGGGACAACCTATATATATGTTGGTCCCTGAAGTTGTAGGAATGAAGCTGACCGGAGAACTGAGAGAAGGTGTTACGGCTACCGATCTTACCTTGACGGTAACCGAGATGCTGCGTAAGCATGGTGTAGTTGGTAAGTTTGTTGAGTTTTACGGTGACGGTCTCGGGAGCATGAGTCTGCCTGATCGTGCCACCATTGCTAATATGTCTCCTGAGTACGGTGCAACAATGGGCTTCTTTCCTATGGATGAAGAGGCCATGCGCTATATGCGTGCAACAGGTCGAGATCCTAAACATGTGGAGCTGGTAGAGCGATATATGAAGGAGCAGGGGTTGTATCGCACGCAAGATACTCCTGATCCGGAATTCTCCAGCACGCTTGAGCTGGACCTAAGCACAGTGGAAACATCACTTGCCGGACCCAAGCTTCCGCATGATCGTATTACCCTGCCAAATATGAAATCTACTTTTGAAAATAGTCTTACCAGTGACGATCCAACAATGGGGTTTAACCTGGAGCAAGAAAAACTGGCTAACAAAGGTACATTTAAAAATGGTCAGGAAATAGAAATGACCCATGGTGATGTTGTTATTGCTGCTATTACTTCTTGTACCAACACTTCTAATCCAAGTGTAATGTTAGGTGCGGGAATTGTGGCCAAAAAAGCCTTGGAAAAAGGGTTGGAAGTTCCTCCATATGTGAAGACTTCATTGGCTCCCGGATCACGAGTAGTAACAGAATATTTGGAAGAGGCCGGCTTAACCAACTATATGGATAAGCTTGGATTTAACCTCGTTGGGTATGGATGCACCACTTGTATCGGTAACTCAGGACCACTGCCACAGCCTGTAGAAGAGGCGGTAAAAGAAGGTGATTTGATTGTTGCCGGTGTGCTATCCGGAAACCGAAACTTCGAAGGTCGTATTCATCCATATGTGAAAGCTAATTACTTGGCTTCTCCGCCATTGGTTGTAGCCTATGCTCTTGCCGGCACAGTTGATATCGATCTGCAGAAAGAGCCGATAGGACAAGATAAAGATGGCAATGATGTTTATCTCAAAGACATTTGGCCGACAGCAGATGAAATAGCAGAACATCTTGATAGTGCTATCCGTCCTGAGCTCTTCGAAGAGCAGTATGGTGATATCTTTGAATCTGAAGAATGGGATGAAATTCCTATTGGCGGAGGTGACCTCTACGAATGGAAGGAGGAATCTACCTATATTCAAGAGCCTCCATTCTTTATGGATATGGGAGAAGAACCAGATCCGATTACTTCTATTGAAGGAGCACGAGCGCTCGTTAAGGTGGGAGACTCTATTACAACCGATCATATTTCACCTGCCGGTAATATTAAAGAAGACAGTCCGGCTGGTGAATATTTAAAAGATCACGGAGTGAAGCATAAAGACTTCAACTCTTACGGATCTCGTCGCGGTAACGATCGAGTTATGACTCGGGGTACCTTTGCCAATGTTCGGTTTAAAAACCAGCTTGCGCCCGGGAAAGAGGGGGGATACACAAATTACTTCCCTGAAGATGAGATCACGACCATTTTTGATGCTGCCACCCGATACAAAGAAGATGGTACTCCGCTCGTTGCTCTTGCCGGTAAGCAGTATGGTACGGGCTCATCTCGAGACTGGGCTGCCAAAGGTACCGACCTGTTGGGAGTTGAAGTAGTAATAGCAACTTCTTACGAACGTATCCACCGATCTAACTTGGTAGGTATGGGCGTATTGCCACTGCAGTTCAAAGAAGGCGAATCGGCTGATAGTCTTGGTCTTGATGGATCAGAAGAATTTACTATCCATCTGTCGGATGACCTGAAAGCACAGGATACAGTAAAAGTAGAAGCTACCAAGCCAAATGGAGAAACGATCTCTTTTGAAACGGAGTGCCGTATCGATACGCCGGTCGAAATTGACTATTATCGTAATGGGGGTATCCTGCATTATGTATTGCGAGAATACCATAATGCAAACTCTTGACCTTTTGGGGCGGAATAGCGTATAGTTGCCGAAGCTTATTTTAACATCTAATGCCAGGGGACAACTGGTTTGATGAGGGCCAATAAATTGATTCTGATAAAGTTGGTATTGGTTTCTTTGGTTACTTTCTCAATTTAAACACTGCTCTGCTTTTGAATATGTATCCCGTAGTTTATGGATAGTATTAAATTTGTTTAAAAAGACGCCACAGAATTGTACCAGACTGTATCACTAGTCGTGAGATTGCTTTATACTCTTTGGTTGTAAACAGCTGATTTCTTTTTAAGATTACCATCCCAAAAATTTTTGTTTTAGGTGGAATCTTCTTGTTGTTCTTTATGAGCTCTTTGTCAGTTAAGGCAAACAACGGAATACCAATTTCGGCAGGTAACTCTTCTTCTTGGGATAATTCTTTGGAGATGCCTAGTTCATCTCTGTAAACATTATTTGTGTAGTACGGTTTACGATTCTTAAATACATATTTGAGGGAATGCTCCTTTTTAAATTCATCAGGACCGTAGTTATGTAGCAACTCCGTACCCAAAGATATGATCAAGTTTGGTTGTTTATTGTTAAATGTCCAAAAAGAAACAAAATCAACGGAAAAATGAGTCATCAATTCCGTGAATAGCTTGCGGGACGAAGAGATAAAGTCACCTACGAGGACTTCATCCATCAGCTTGGAAACCAGTTTCTTTTTGTTGAAGGTCTTATGGTCCATGTGCGGGACCTCAACGTCGGTAACCAGTTTCATTTGAATTCGTTCCCGAATCTGATCCTTGTCTTGGATAAATTCAGTTTTATCGATAAAATCAGCCGCTCCCAGATCCGCCGCTGATTGGGCTTTTTCTGCGGTGGGCTCGGCGGTCATTATTAGTACGGGAATTTGCTCTTTTTGTGAATCATCACCGAGTGCTTCCAAGAAATCCAATCCAGAAACGCTGGGCATGTGGATATCCACAAGTAAAAGGTTGACAACCTCATTAGAGATGATATCTATACCTTCCTGTGCATCTTTTGCATGAACAAGCTCGTAGTCCTCACCAAGCAGCTTGTCTAACATAAAATGCATCATATCATCGTCGTCAATAATCAATAATTTATAATCCATAGAAGAGGTATTGGAGGATGCATATAATTCGGGTTAACGTTACCTAAAACGTTAAATTAAAGATGCTGCCAAAGCCGACACACTATTTAAAATATGTTGAATCTACTTAGCAAACAAAAATGTAGCTCGAAATGTTTACTACGCAGTTGATTGGGTATAATTTTGTTTTCCTGAGATTGTTTTGGAGTAAATATTGCTCAGTAAAATATTTTATGAACCTCATGTCTGCTATTGCAAATATAATCCAACCTCTTTGACCTGAAATATTAGAGATAATAGTCTTTGAATATTATTTAAGGGAATTTAGTAGTCGAAGCAATGCTGTTGAGTCGCAAGGGAGTATTACAAAAGTCTCAGTATTAAATAACTAGGTTGGACTCTAGTCGGTTTATATGATCCATTGCTGCAGCCCGCGCATAGTAAATAGTTTTGCGGATAACGAGGCAAAGGGTTCGGTAAGCATCAGCTGAACAAGGCTATTGCGCAAGAAGGGGAAGCGATAACTACGGCCCAGACGCATGTTTAGTTCTGCCCGTCGTATTACTTTTTGAGCTACCTTTAGCCGCCTTTGTCCAAATTTTTTGAGTGCAAATTCAGCCGACAATCTCTGATTAATAATTCCAGAAATTTTTTCTGAAAGGTCCCAGCATGCCAGCCAACCTAGATTCATTCCCTGTCCGCCAATGGGACTTACCACATGGGCAGCATCACCGGCCAGAATAATGCGTTTTTTAACCATCGGCATCGCCACCAGCTTTTGCACGCCAAAACTGCTGAGCATTGTATGGGCTGTGTTGCTCAGTGAATGGTTAATACGATGTTGAATACGTTCTTCAATATTTATGCGTGTTGGATTTGGGAGATATTCTTCTGTTTTAACAACCCAGCGACGGTTGTTATTTGGCAAGGGAAAAGATTCAATTAATCCCTCATCACAAAGATAGATAGCAGCATCGTTTCCTAGCTTGGTATTTTCAGAAAAGTCACCCATCACATAAGTATCGGGATACTCTTTGCCTTGAAAATTGATACCAGCAGATTTTCGGACGTAACTATTTTTGCCATCACAGCCGACTAGATATGATGCAGAAATAGTGTGTGTCTCTCCATTTTGATTATAATTGATGTTAACTTGATTGGGAGTCTGAGAGATGTTGATGACTTTTGCTGATCGTTGAAGGATATGTGATCCATAAGCTTGAAGCTTATCTTGTAGCATTTGTTCGGTACGCTGCTGTGGCAGACTCAAGATATAGTTGTGTGGGGCGGTACAGTCTTTAAAACTTAGTGTGCCCAGTTTATGGGAATTATTAAAGGCGTGACCTTTTTTAATTTTGAGACCTTCAGCGAGAAAGGACGAAGTGATATTCAGCTTATCAAACAGTTCAAGGGAAACGGGATGAATTCCAATTGATCGAGAGCCGGCTTTTATTTGTGCTTGTTTTTCAAGGATAATACACGAAACCCCAGCGGATTGCAGGCAGATCCCCAAAAAAAGTCCTACTGGCCCGCCGCCTACAATAGCTACCGAATATTTAGCGGTCGATTTAGTCATGAGTAAACGATAATAATAATCGAAATGGGAATCGTGAAGTGATTTTCCATCCATCCGGCACAGTTTCTTCGAGTTCTGGTGCGGTATAACTTCGTTTGATAGAGGTTAGTCCATCTTCAGTGATAAATGAATTGTGAAATATGGGTGAGGCAAAGAGTCCGAAGAGAAAATAGCTCCAGTCATTTCGGCGAAGATCGTTGAAAAGTACTTGCTTGCTGCTCATTAGTTCAGCTTCGGTAAGCAAGTTAGAAAGTTCCGCCGAAGACAAGTGATGCAAAAGATGGTTTGATATAACAAAGTCGAATGTCTGGTCGGTAATATCTGAAGATGAGCACTGCAAGAAAGAAATATTTTTTGGGTATTCGAGTTTCTGTACAAATTGGAATGCCCGCGGATCGGGATCGATAGCAGTAATTTGAAGGGCAAGGCCATCATTGCTAGCCCATGTTGCCAATTTAATTGGAATGTCACCTCCGCCAAAACCGATATCCAGCAGTGTTGTTGGTTTTTGAGGATGCAGAGTGGGACGAATATGTTTTTTATAAATGGAATGCCACCGCGAAACTAAGTTATTAATGGTACTAAACTGGCGATAGGTATTTTGCAGTGCTTGAAAATCGCAGTTCGGATCATCCATCTGTTCATGGCTTTCTCGGTCTCGATCACTCAGAAAAAAAGTCATGCCGGTCCTACTTTTGTGAGAAGTCCGCTTTCGATGGTAAGGCCCGGACCAAACGCCATTGATAATATAGGTTCGGTCTTAGTTATATTCTCATTTTTTAACAGTTCGGCAAGTACAAAAAGGATGGTTGCGCTACTCATATTTCCATACTCAGCCAAGATAGTGCGTGGAGCAGCTAATTGTTTATCTTCAAGCGTAAAACTCTGCTGTATTTTATCAAGAATAGCGCGTCCGCCGGGATGGACAGCCCAATGTGCTATCTGTTTTGTGCTGAGATTATAATCATCCAGCATTGGCTGAATCGCTTCTGTCAAATTCGATTCGATAATCTCAGGCACGTAGGTAGAGAGTACCATCTCAAAACCGGTATCACCGATTGTCCAGCTCATATCATCCTGACTTTCATCAGCAATAGCAGTGGCAAATTGTTTGATTTCAAAACCTGCAGATTTTGAGGGAGGTTTTGAGCCAATAATCATCCCGCCGGCACCGTCGGCAAAGACAGAAGCAGAAATAAGCTGATCAGTATTATCGGAATCTTGCAGGTGTAGTGTACAGAGTTCCAAGCACACTACAAGAACACGAGCATCGGGATTTGAGGTACAAAAAGAGCGCGCCATTTTCATGGCGGGGAAAGCTGCAAAACATCCCATAAAACCCAGATGAAATCGCTTAGTGGAGTCATCAAGCTCTAACTGTTGGATAATTTCGAAGCCTGGCTCTGGTGCAAAAAAGCCCGTGCAGGATACGGTTATGATATGCGTAATATCAGCTTTTGAAATGTCGTTGTTTTCACGAATCGTTTTGCGGGCTGTTTTAACAAACAGCTGTTTGGCTTTTCGGGCATATACTTCATTTCGACTCCCTGTCGATGGCGTATTAAGTGAGCCGTCTTTTTTAAAAAAGAACCGTGCCGAGCCGTTAGTATTAAAATCATCAATTACGGTATGTCGCTTTTTAATGCCAGACTTTGAATAAATGCGATGGATGATACGTTCAGAGTTTTTGCTGGTACTAATATGTTCTTTCATCCGCTCGCGGAGAAAATCTTGCTCAAAGTAATGTTGGGGAACAGCTGTTGAGATATTTTGGATATATGCAGACATGGGCAATTCGTAAAGTGATGCCTTCCGTTTTATAACTATACTCTAATAGTGTGGGAAAAATTCCGAAATCCCAATTTTTGATTTCGGAATTATGTGTTACCTGTTTTAGTCAGTATATAAAAGCGGATGTTGTGCAGAATGGCGGCGATGGTGAGGCCCGCAATAAGTCCCATCCACAAACCTTGTGGACCAATCCCGGTGATGATGCCTAAATAGTACCCCAAAGGAAGACCTACCACCCAGTAGGCAATAAAGTTTACAATCATTGGTACAGTGGTGTCTTTAAGTCCACGCAGTGCGCCATATCCACTTACTTGCAGGCCGTCGGAAATTTGAAAAATAGCTGCCATGTACAGTAAGCTCACCGCTACGTCTTGTACGGCAGGATCTTGGGTGTATATACTGGTAATAAGTTCGGGGAAAAGGTACATGATAACGGCTGTAACACACATAAATGATGTTGCCAGTCCAATGCCTACATAGCCTCGGTGACGTGCTTTATATATTGAGTTTTTGCCAATGGCATTACCAACACGCGTAGTGATGGCCGTTGATAAACCGAATGGCACCATAAAAGTCATAGCCGAAAAGTTAATAGCTACCTGGTGACCTGCGACGGCTGTTGCGCTTAGTGATCCCATGAGTAAGCTCACAATTGCAAACATTGATACCTCCATGGTAGAACTTAGTCCGATGGGGACACCAACTTGCAAAATTTCTTTTAGATATTTCCAGTCCGGCATTCGTAGTGATGAAAATATTTCGAACCGTTGGTAAGGTTTGTGGTTGGCGGTAAAGAATAGCATTCCCAAAAACATGACGTACCCCACTATGGTTGAGGCATACCCACATCCCACTGCACCAAGCTCGGGAAATCCCAGCTTCCCATACATTAAGATGTAATTGGCTACCACATTGACAATAACTCCGAGCATGGCGAAATACATGCCGGGACGGGTGGCTGACATTCCCTCGTTAAAAAAGCGAAGGGTCATATACCCACAAACACCAAAAACACCCCACGAAATGGCATTCAGGTAGCCTTGTGCAATGGGAATGAGCGAGGGGGTGACGTTTAAAAGATGCATCACAAATTCGAGGTTGCGGATAATAAAAAATACTGGCACCGCCAGCATCAGGCTTAGCCACAGTGCCTGTCGTGCGTTAACACCAATTTTATTAAGGTCGCGTGCCCCCACAAGCTGAGCAACAATCGGGGTCGTAGCCATCAGAATTCCTGCTGCCAGCATCATAAAAGGAATGAACACTGCTCCGCCTACAGCAACGGCGGCTAGATCCTGTGCCGATAGATTTCCCGCCATTACGGTATCTACAAAGTTCATCGACATTTGCAGAAGCTGAGCAATTATGACCGGCAGGCCAAGTTTTAGCGTGATCCCGGCTTCTTTGCGCAGGTTATGTTTTTCGGATTTTATATAGGATAGCACAAGCGACTATTTGAATACAAATGGAGAGTCGCAAAAGGTACAAAAATGAGTAGGGAAAAGATACTTGCAGAGCACACTTATTGTTCGGGAAGTTTGATGATAAAGGTTGTTCCTTTACCCTCTATGGAAGCAAAACTGATATTGCCTTTATGAGCTTCGATAATTTTTTTAGAGATAGCTAGTCCAAGTCCGGTACCGCTGGATTTTGTTGAAAAGCTGGGTACAAAAATATCCGATCGCACCTCTTCGGGGATACCGCTGCCGTTATCTTCTATCTCGATAAAGGCATGATTTTGCTTTGAATATAATTGCAGGGTTATTTCACCTCCATTATTAGGCATAGATTCATATGCATTTTTGACCAAGTTAATGATCACGCGTTTAAGTTCATCGTTAATACCTGGAACCGTAATATCATGAGCGGGGGGCGAAAAAATAATGTCAACCGTTTCGTCATGTTCATATAGTTTGACCACCGATGAAAGCAATTCTGCTAGGTTTACTTTTTCAAAATCTTCACTCAACGGCTGAGAAAAAGTAGAAAAGTCAGAAGCAATATTATTTAAGGATTGAATTTGCTCAATCAGATTTTGCGTAATTTTTTGGACGTTTTCTTTTAATTCTTCGGGATTTTGATGGTCACTGTTCAGCTGTCGCTCTAAATGTTGAATGTTTAGTTTCATTGGAGTAAGCGGATTTTTAATCTCATGGGCTACCTGTTGGGCCATTTCTTTCCAGGCGGCTTCTCGCTCGGCGACGGCAAGTTCTTCCTGTAAGTTTTTAAGCCTGTCCACCATTCTGTTATAGGTACTGGCAAGCTGCCCAAATTCATCATCACTGGTGACGGGTATGGAGGTATCTAAATTACCGGCAGAAATCTTATTTAGCCCCTGGCGTATAACAGTTAGCGGGTAAGTTAACTTTTTTGCAATAGCCGCAGATACGAAGATGAAAATCCCAAAAACAAGTAGATAGATAAGGATCAGATAGCTTGTAGTTTGAAGCAGTTGTTGGTCATAAACTGGAGATTCCAAAAATGTTGGAATCGCCAGTGTAGCAATTGGTTGTTGATTGTTGTCATTAATAGTGCGATAGCCAATAAGAAGCGGCTGGCCAGCCAGGTTAACTGTTGAGAAGGCTTCTTTTCGGTGTTCTATAAAAAGTTGATGATAAACATCATAGGGCAGTGCAGAGGGCAGAAGATGCTGTTGGTAAATTTGTGGAGTCGTAGTTTGAGTAACTCGTCGCTTGGCATAAAATGTGGCATCAGCATTCAGCGGAGTTGTTAGTGTATCCAGAGAAAAACTTGTCTCATCATCTTCCAGAGCTACAAAGGGATCGGACTCAATCGCTGAGGTAAGGGTTTTAAGTTTATCAAACAGCTCTTGCCGTACGATATCTCTGTTTTGTTCTTTGATGGTATAGTGAGAAACGGCAATGAGTGCAGCCAGAAAAATGAGAGTAGCAAGCAAGAAACTGTCAAGGATGCGATCTTGAAAGCGAGTATTTGGTCCCCAAAATGAAAAGCGTTTCCATGCTGTCAGCTTATATAGAAGTCCCAATATGCAACCGAGAATGGATAAAAACAGACTGAACCGAAAGAAGCTGAATAAGATGACACGATAATCAAATAGCGGGGTTGTAGCTTTGATTACTTGCTGATCATCTTGCTGCCAAAGCAGGGTCCGATAATTATAGTCAGCAGTTTGATGGCGATAAAAGATAACTGAATTTGCTTTGAGTGCCTGTTTTTCGCTGGAGGTTAACGTTTGTTTTTGTGGAAAGTTGTTGGTAATGCCCTGTGTTACACTGTTAACCAGCTTGCCGTTACTGTATTTTTGAAGCAAGTACTGTGAATTCCAGTTTTCATAGGTTATGGACGCCATGACCGCACGGATCGGTTTGTTGAACTGGGGGCGTTCTTGATAGATAGAGCATATGATCCATCCGATAGGATCGTTTTCTGCTTGACCAAAAACAGGAATCCAACCGCGGTAAAATGTACGATAGTCCTGTTGATTTATGAGTTGCGGTTGTTGGACGACAGGTCGGATGGTTGACTTTGTAATCTGTTCCATCTCAGTTACAACCTCTAGGCTGGGTATGTTATAAATTTGTAGCCATGCGGGAGAGTTGAGGTTGGTAGAATAATCAGCAATTTGTTGGCCTTCGGTATCTAAAAACCGGATATCGAAAGAGTATATATTCCATTCAGGAGACAGAAACTCTTGGATTGTTTCTGAAAAGTGCGTTTGAATACGAGCTTGATCTTCTATGAGATTTTGTTTGTTGGTATTGCTAAATGTTTCTTCAAGTGTTGTCAATAAATTCCGAGTAATTTTTTCTGCTCGCGGATCTTCTTTTTGGGAATAATCCTTTGCTTTTTTCATCAGCCTGTTGTCTGTATGATTAACAGAGGCTTCTCTAAAGATAGGGATACAAAGAGCAGCAATTACGAAGCTGGTAATTACAATTTTTCGCAATGGCGACATTTCTGTCATCCATTTATACTGTCGAAATTCTGATATTGTTGGAACGATGGCAGTAACTAACCCAAGGGTACCGATATAAATAACCCAAAACATGGAGAGCTCAGTCAGGAAAAAGAAGTGAACGAAAAAAATGCCTGCGAAACCAGTACTTGCCATGGCAGGGACAACAAGAGGGATTCGCTGCTGAGCAATACGAAGAAGTACTTTTGTTACATTTATAAGTAGCAAGAGTAAGGCCAGCACCCAGGCCCCTAGTGTTATATATAATATTCCAATTTGCCATCCCGGGAAGATACTCAAATCAAGCAGGGGAATATTGAGGGCTATACTGGTGTCCAACAACAGGTCAAAGGTACCGAGGATGAGAAAAGTACTTGCCAGCCCCCACGCCATTGCGACAATAATAGGGACAATAAACCTATTACGGTGATTGTACCAGGTCGTCTGTTTGGTCTTATGTACTATGGTGATTGATGTAAGAAGTGCCAAAAAGCCATTTGAATAGCTTTTGGCCAGTAGTTTGACGGTTTTCTCAAGTTCACTTCCGGAAATATCTGAAAGTGCAAGTACCCAGTATGATATGACATCGGTTATAGTTATAATAGCCCATCCTAGGCCAATGATCGACAGTTGTAGTAATAATCCTTTCCAAAGTGGTAATTGTTCAGCGGCTCGAAACAAGAGTCCGGCCAGCATTAAAAAGCAAATAAATGCAAAAACAGATCGCCAAAAGCGAGTATCTTGTTCCCAGGTCGCCTGTCTTTCTTGAAACTTATCTGCCGTGGCATAAACAACTCCTACCGAGTCCCCACTCAGGTTTTTCAGGGTGCGGTCTTGAACATAATTATTTGGAGGCGAACTAAAGATGCTGAAGTTCAGCGGATAGGATGGGGAAAAGTAAGATGAGCTAAAAAGATTAAATTCGTTACGGTCGCCAATAGGCAGGGGATTGTTCTGTTGGATACGGTAATTCGTTACTAGCGTGTATGAAGTGTTCCCTGTATTATCTTGTATGGTAAATGATACCAAGCATTCCCAATAAAGGATGTTATTATGTTGTTTTAGTGATATTTGGCCGTTTTGGTCAGTGCTCGGGGAGGATGTTCGATCTTTTTGGAGGGCAAAGCCATCCCAGGCCAAAGGGGTATTATTTTTGTAGAGTGTGGAGCTCCAGAATTGTGGGAATTGGTTAAGAATATTGTTTAGCGACTGCAGGGATTGCTCTTTGAGGAGAGCAGAACGCAATATTTGTGCAAGATCATTGGTGTTGTCCAGCAGTTCTTGTTGACGCTCTAGGAAAAAGTTGGATGCCTCTGTGAGATTTTCGGTTATAACCTCTTCGTTGTTTGAAGGCGAAGGTTTAATACCATATCTCCACCCCTCGAGTGCGAGCAATATGAGCAATAACCCTAATAGGGTTGCCCCAAGGCTATATTGAAGGCGATTGGTATGAAAAAAAGTATCCATGCTTGGCCGTCGGTTCATTAAGGCATGAATATGAACCGAAATTAAGGTTGAATCAAGTTGGGAATTTCAGAAGGTGGTTTACCATTCAAAATTCCGCTGATAGCATCAGCTGCCATCATGCCGATAGCTTCGCGCGTGCTATAACTTGCACTGGCCATATGGGGCGTAAGAAGGCAGTTTGGAGCATTCTGGAGCTTGGGATGTACCTTAGGTTCCTCTTCAAAAACATCAAGTGCAGCCCCGCCGATGGTTCCATTATGTAAGGCATTCGCCAGTGCGGCTTCGTCAACAACCGGTCCCCGAGCAGTATTTAAGAGTATGGCTTTATTGGACATCAGTGCAAGAATATCAGCATCAATAAGATGGCGGGTACTTTCGGTGAGTGGGCAATGTAGCGTGATTACGTCAGAGGTTCTAGCAAGTTCTTCTACCGATTCTATATACCGGGCGTCCAGCTCGTTTTCGATATCAGTTGATACTCGATTACGATTGTGATATTGAATCTGCATTCCAAAAGCGCGTGCCCGGCGTGCAACGGCTGTGCCGATACGTCCCATGCCTATAATTCCCAGTGTTTGTCCCTGCAGTTCCATTCCGAGAAATCCCATTGGATCCCAGCTTTCGAACTGTCCATCCAGTAGGTATTCCTGGGCCTCAACGAGTCGGCGTGAAACGGCGAGTAAAATAGCCATCGTAAATTCAGCGCAGGAATCGGTAAGAACGTCTGGCGTGTTGGCTACTGCGACATTGTGCTTATCAGCTGCCTCAATATCGATGTTATTATATCCAACCGCATAGTTGGCGATAATTTCTAAGTTCTTGCCTGCCGCTATAACCTTATTTGTTATGGGATTGGAAAGCATCGGCAATAATCCGTGGTATTTCGGAATTGCTTCAACAAGTGCCTGTTCGTTGTTAAAGCGGCCCCGTTCACCTACTTCAACAGTAAAATCGTTTTCCAACCTTTGTATAACCGATGGGATGACCGGTTCAGTAATAAGTACGCGTTTATTCATAACTAGTAACTATAAGCCGTGTCATTGATGAACACTTCGGATCGTGAAGTAATTTCTTGATCTTCCAGCTGTTCATAAATAAAAGAAAAGGGAGTAAGTACTTGGGCACACATCTTATCCGTGTTGCGCCATGCAGAAAAGTTGAGTGTCAGCGTTTCGTTATTAATTTGATGGCTAACATTACTTAGGTGTGTACATGCATCGGGGAACGATCCACTTATGAATAACGCCGGATGGTTGTCAACTGTGATTTGTTTTACCGAATCAACATAAATGTTAGCAGGCTGATGTGATACATCCTGTGCTTTTTGCAGGGTAACAAGGTTGGGATAATCTGACATTTTTTCCTGGTTACTTGATGATGAAGCACACCCGCTGATGGTAAAAAGAGCGATTATAGAAAAGTAAAGAAGTTTCACTGTTGGTTTGGCTGGTCTTCAAATTTTTGGCTGGGTGCATCATTCCACATGCGTTCAAGCGCATAGTATTCGCGTAGTTCTTCTTTAAAAATATGAACAACTACATTTACATAATCCAATATAACCCATCGGCGCGTTTCACGTCCTTCTTCTTTCCATGCCTTTTCACCAAGCTGTTCCTTTGTCTCTTTGTTTACGTTATCTGCAATGGCTTTTATCTGTACGTCTGTTTGGGCATGACAGATAACAAGCTTGTCGGCAAGGGTTGTTAGTTCATTAACATCAAGAACAGTTACATCCTCAGCTTTTTTATCGATTAAGGCATCGGTAATGACTTTAATAAGTTTATCGGAGTCAGCTGTTTTGTTCTCATCAACACTGTTAAACTGTTGGTTTGCTCGGGAAGAGTTTTTGCTCATATACTATTGATTTATTTTGAGTGATTCATAATCAGATCCTATGACAACGGTAGCATCCAGGTAAAAATCATCAGATGCTTCGATAAAAATATTTTCCGGTTGTACGCCCAGAGCAGCAGCTACTCGTTTTGCATTTTCTGAATCAAAATTCCGGGCAATGACAACGGTATGTTGCATATTAAAATTCTTAAAATTACCTGTTTCTACAACATCAAATCCATTTTGACGCAGCGTAGAAGTAAAATCATTGGCTAGGCCGGGAACCCCGCAACCATTTAATACTTCGAGCTGGATAACATCACCAATAAGGCTGGGGGCATCTTCTGAGCGCTGGTTTTCAATTCGTGGATAGATAATGCGTGTAAAAAGTCCAAAGATCAGCATAGCTAGCAAGAGACTCAAAAAGCCAATGGCGGCATTGAGTGTAAAGGAATGAGATTCTTCGTTATTTCTGGAACTCATTTATTGCTGCTGATCAAAAATTCTGATCGCCAAAAGAAGAAGTATAGGGAGGACTAAACGGCGATGCTCCATATCCGTATCCATAACTTGGCACCTGCTGGAACTGTATGCTGATGTTGCTGTTCTCGCTAAGCTCATAGTTCAGCTCTGCGTTACGAATTTTAAAGTCTATGCCCGAACCAGAATTTTGGCTTCCCATAAAACTATTGCCAAATGGCGAATGCAATAACTGTAGGTCAACACGACCAGTTAGATCTTCCGAAAAGAAAAAGTGCATAGTGTTGGTGTAGGCATTGATGTTCTGTGTTTGCCCGCCAACACTGGAAAAACTCATTGAGTACGAATGATCCATTCGCATATTAAATAAATTACTCCAATTGGCTCCTTCACTGGGATCTTCTTTTTTGATAATGGGACCAGTAAGGTCGGAGGGCCGCTGTTGGTCTTTACGAAACTGTGCTTGAGTAGTACTCGAAAGCCCAAGCACTAAAATCATAAAAAAGCAGCAGGCACTAATTGCGGAGAATGTTCTCATAGTATAATTACTTTGGTTGTCTATCAGTTATAATAACACTTTTCAACCATTAATAGTATAAAAAAGTCTGGTGCTTAATTAAAGGTACGAACATAGTAAATTGGGGTTGGGAAGACGTATATTTCTCCCAAAATTTTGCAATTGATTTTTAGTTAATAATGATACTTGTCCTGCGGAACAAAAACGAGTATATTTCGAACGTTTTTGAATTCCATAAATACTGGTTAACGAAACCAAACATAAGGCTCTGGTTCGATAATGAAACTTACTGATTTTAAGTTTGAGACTGAAGATTTTAATGTTCCCGAAAAGCCGGTTAGTCCGCGCGATGCTGCAAAGTTGATGGTCCTCGACCGGGAAGAACAGACCATCTCTCACGAGAAATTTTCTGACATCCATAAATATCTTGATGAGGGAGATGTCCTCGTTTACAACGATACCAAAGTGTTTCCGGCACGTCTAAAGGGTAAAAAGGAAAAGACAGACGCTGATATTGAAGTCTTTTTACTGCGCGAACTGGTGCCCGAAAATATGCTTTGGGATGTATTGGTAGAACCGGCGCGGAAGATTCGTATTGGAAATAAGTTATATTTTGGTCCTAATTTGATGGCCGAAGTGATTGACAATACCACATCCCGTGGTCGTACTATTCGCTTTTTGTTTGAGGGGTCTAACGAAGAACTGTACGAGATTTTGGATAACATTGGCGAAATGCCGCTGCCTCCATATATAGAACGCGAGGCGGATGAGGATGATAAAGAAGAATATCAGACAATTTTTGCCAAAGAGCGCGGTTCGGTAGCAGCTCCTTTTGCAGCTATGCATTTTACGGAAGAACTGGTTGAAAAGCTCGAAGACAAAGGGGTGCAAATGTTGCCTATCACTATGCACATTGGCTGGGGTACCTTTCGTCCTTGTGAAGTTGAGGATTTAACCAAACACCGTACCGACTCAGAAAACTACTACTTGTCCGAAGAAACATCTGAAAAAATAAATGAAGCATTACTGAGCGAGGATAATCGTGTTGTAGCTTGTGGTACTACAGCCGTACGAACTATTGAAACTAGTATTACGGCCAGCGGAATATCAAAGCCCGGCACCGGGTGGACAGATGAATTTATATTTCCTCCATATCAATTTAATGTCACAGAGGGTGTAATTACTAACTTTCACCGACCGGAATCTACCATGTTGATGTTGGGAGCCGCTTTTGCAGGCTATGACTTTTTGATGGAAGCCTATGAGGAAGCCCAAGAAAACGATTATCGATTTTTTGCCTTCGGTGATGCAATGATCATTATTTAAAAAGTGACTTCAAAAGCACTTATTATTCCGGCAGCAGGTTCAGGGAGCCGTCTGGGTACGGAAATTCCAAAGCCTTATCTTAGGCTGGCCGGGCAAACAATTCTACATCATTCCATTAGCCGTTTTCTTTCTCTTGATGGGCTTAGCCAAGTTGTCATTGCTACATCGCCACAGTATATAGATAGGTCCGAGGAGATATTGGATAATCTCTTGCCGGCGTCTATTGTTGGTATTTGTGTAGAAGGAGGGACCGAACGACAAGATTCTATTACAAATGCGCTCAACAAAGTAGGGGATGTTGGTTTGGTGATGGTGCATGATGCTGTTCGCCCTTTTGTAAATGAAGCATCAATCACCGAGTGTTGTAAGGTAGCTTCAAAAGTTGGGAGTGCGGTGCTGGGTATTCCTGCTAAAGATACCATCAAGCGGATAGATGAAGAGCAGTATGTCCAGGAAACGCCGCCTCGGAAATTGTTGTGGCAAACACAGACACCGCAGGTTTTTCAAAAGCAGATAATCATGGAGGCCTACGAGCAAGCGGCCAGTAATAATATTGAAGCCACAGATGATGCATCCTTAGTTGAGCGGTTGGGCAAGAAGATAAAGATGGTAGAGGGTAATCGGTCTAATATTAAAATTACTTATCCTTTGGATCTGCAGCTGGCCAAACAATTAATAAATAACGAGCAATAATGAGTCCGATGCGCATAGGATACGGTTACGATGTACACCGTCTTGAGCCTGAATGCTTACTGATACTGGGGGGAGTACAGATTCCATTTGAAAAGGGGTTAGTAGGTCATTCTGATGCTGATGTGTTGCTGCACGCAATTGCTGATGCATTGCTAGGGGCCTGTGCACTGGGAGATATTGGGCAACATTTTCCCGATAGTGATGAGAAGTTTGAAGATATTGACAGCCGTATTCTATTACGCGAGGTTAGGGAGTTGTTACGGGAAAAGAATTTTAAGGTTGTTAATATTGATGCTACTATTGTTGCTGAGCAACCTAAGTTGGCATCATACATTCCACAGATGCGAAAACACATAGCCAAAGATGTCAATATGGAGCAGGAACGGGTGTCGGTTAAGGCTACAACTTCCGAAAAAATTGGATTCGAAGGTACGATGAAAGGTATATCGGCGCGAGCTGTAACGCTGGTAAGAGAGGTATAGCATTATGGCAGAGCAATTTATACAAGAATTTGTGGAGCTTGTTAACTCACTGCCGCCGCTCAGTATCTATTTAGTATTCTTTTTGGTAGCCTATTTTGAAAATATAATTCCGCCCATTCCCGGTGATGTGTTGGTTGCTTTTGGTGGGTATTTGGCAGCTGAATCTGTAATTGGTTTTGTGACACTGCTTATTGTTACGACAATTGCTTCTGTGATTGGATTTATGAGTATGTATTGGATTGGCAGTCGTTGGGGAACACAAATTAAAAATGGCAATAAACGTATTTTTCTATTGCGCTTTATCCCCATAGAATATCTTGAAAAAACTCGCTCATGGATGCAGAATTGGGGGCTTGGCGTAGTTTTGGCTAATCGATTTTTGCCTGGTACAAGATCGGTAATTTCATTAACGGCAGGGTTGAGCCATACCCGTATTTTAGCAACTGTTATTTGTTCTACCATAAGTTCTATTTTATGGAATGGTATTTTGTTGGGATTGGGGTGGATCGTGCACGAAAATTGGCGGCAAATAGGAAAATATCTTTCTGTTTACGGCCAAATTATCCTTGCAGCCCTTGCATTATTTGTACTGATTCGTATAGGAATCTATTTGTATCGAGAATGAAGCCCTATTTGAAAGAGAAGAGGCGGCAGGGGAGAAATTATTTTTTCTTGTGCTTTCGTTGTTGACAAAAATGAAAAGAGTACTTAGTTTTCGAGTCTTTCGGCTAAACGCTGAAAATAAACAATACAGCCGCCTCCAAACGATTTATTTCTTTTAAGCCAACGTAGCTCAGGGGTAGAGCAGCTGTCTTGTAAACAGCCGGTCGTCGGTTCGAATCCGGCCGTTGGCTCACAAGGTAAATCAAAATTGGTTCAGGTTGTATATGTTTTGACATTTTGACTTTGCGGGAGGATACCAAAGTGGCCAACTGGGGCAGACTGTAAATCTGTTGTCGCGAGACTTCGAAGGTTCGAATCCTTCTCCTCCCACACCAAGCGGGCGTAACTCAATTGGTAGAGTGTCACCCTTCCAAGGTGAATGTTGCCGGTTCGACTCCGGTCGCCCGCTCTCTCCCCTTGTAGGGAGCGCACCCAAAAGCCGTTATAGCTCAGGGGTAGAGCACTTCCATGGTAAGGAAGGGGTCGTCGGTTCAAATCCGACTAACGGCTCAGGAAGTGTCGATAAATTTTGACTTACTATTATATATAAACTATTAATTGAAACTTAGTTAACCATGGCAAAAGAAACCTACCAGCGCGAGAAGCCACATGTAAACATAGGAACGATTGGCCACGTAGACCACGGGAAAACCACGTTGACGGCGGCGGT